>CBFGTW010000152.1:0-10790 GCA_965651855.1 uncultured Verrucomicrobiales bacterium | reverse complement strand
GCGCGCCTTCGAAACGGGTGAGCCATGATCGCCTACCCGGACACCAGTTTCCTCTGCTCGGTCTATCGTGAGCAGGTGCATTCGCCGAAGGCCGATGCCTACCGCAGGTCGATGACCGAGCCGCTGCATTTCACCAGCCTCCTCGAGTTCGAGTTCATCCAGGCGATCCGGCTCCAGATCTGGCTGCATGCGGCGGACAAGACCAAAGGCTACTCCTCGCGCGAAGCCGACCAGATGATCCTCGACTGGGAAAGCGACGTCGCGGCCGGAGCGAACCGGCTCGTCCCCTGCGACACGGACGCCGTCCTGCGGTTGGCGCGGACGTTTTCCCTCAGCCGCACGGCCACCGGCGGCCACCGCACGCTCGACATCCTCCACGTGGCCACCGCCGTGCATCTGGGCGCGAAGGAATTCCTCACCTTCGACGACCGCCAACGCCGGCTCGCGAAGCACGCCGGCCTGCGGGTGCCGCTCTGAACGCTTTCCGCGCTTGGCAACGCCTCCGCCGCGGGCAAGTTCGGGGCGCATGGGATCGACTCTATCCGAGCTGCGCGCGGGGCTGCCCGAGGGAGGATTGTTTGGCGGAGGGAGCTGGCGGTGGTCGCCCGAGCCGTTCTGGCTGACGAGATCCGAGGCGAAACAGCTCACGGCACTCGGCCACCCGCTCGCACGCTTCCAGCAAGCCTGCGACAACCTCTACCGCCGCAGCGCCGCAGGGAAGCTCCCCGGCTGGCTGGCCGAGCTGCTCGACGAAGGAAAGCCGGATTGGCTGGCGCGGCTCCAGCGCGAGCCCGGGACGAGCGGCCAATTTCCACGGGTGATCCGGCCGGACCTGATGCTCACCGACGACGGCTTTTCCGTCACGGAACTCGACAGCGTGCCCGGCGGGATCGGGATCGCGGCGTGGCTCGCGCGCCAATACAGCGCCGCCGGCTTCGACGTTCTCGGCGGGCCGGACGGCATGATCGACGGCTTCCGCTCGCTGCTCCCGGACGGCGGCGCGGTGCTGGTTTCCGATGAAGCCGCGGACTACCGGCCGGAAATGGAGTGGCTCGCCGCCCAGCTCGGCGAAGCTTGGGAGGTCGTCGCCGCGGAGGAATACCAGCCCGACGGCCGGGCGCTCTACCGGTTTTTCGAACTCTTCGACTGGGAGTCCATCCCGGAGGCCCGGCGGCTCGCGGAACTTTCCGCCGCGGGAAAAATCCAGATCACCCCGCCGTTCAAGCCACACCTCGAGGACAAGCTCTGGCTCGCGCTGCTGTGGTCGCCGGCGCTCAAGAAAATCTGGGAGCAAACCCTGCGCGGCAACCACCTGCGCCGCTTGCGCGAACTGGTCCCCTTCGGCTGGGTGCTCGATCCCAGCCCGCTGCCACCCCACGCCGCCCTGCCGCGGCTCGAGGCGCACTCGTGGGAGGAAGTCGCCGAATTCAGCCAAAAGGACCGCCAGCTCGTCCTGAAAATCAGCGGCTTCCACGAGAGCGCCTGGGGCTCGCGCGGCGTCTTCATTGGCCATGATCTTCCCACCGCCGAGTGGCGCGAGCGGCTGAACTCCGCGCTCGACCAATCCAACGAGCAGCCGTGGATCCTGCAGGAATTCCGCGAAGGCCGCCGCGTCCGGCATCCGGTTTTCCGCGAGGACGGCCGCGTCGAGGAAATGGAAGGCCGTGTCCGGATCTGCCCCTATTTCTTCACCGACGCGGCCGGGAAAACCTCGTTCGGCGGCTGCCTCGCGACGCTCGTACCGGCGGACAAAAAGAAGATCCACGGCATGACCGACGGCGTCCTGATGCCCTGCGCCGTCCGCTGACGTCCCGAAAAGAGACGGCCCGGTGGTTTCCCACCGGGCCGCACGTCATGTTGAAACCTAGACGTAGGAAAATCTTCGTCTCAGACGAGGCCAGCCTTCTTCAGCGTGGCGAAGGCACCGTTCTTGTTGACGGTCTTGAGCGCGCGGGCGCTGAGCTTCACGCGGACGAAGCGGTTGAGTTCCGGCACCCAGATGCGCTTGGTTTGGAGGTTCGGGGAAACCTTGCGCTTCACCACCTTGGTGACGTGGCGGCCGATACCGCCCTTTTTCTTCGCCAAACCGGAGCGGTGGATTTTTCCACCGGAGCGGACGCGGGTTCCTCGGATGCTGCAAATACGGGCCATGGTAGGGAAAAGGTTCGGGTTGGCGGGGCGCGAAGGATGCCTTCCGATGCCAGCGGGTCAAGTGGAAACCTCGCGAATTTCGCGCCGGAATTCAAAGCCGGCCGCGCCGGAGCCGGTTCAACCAGCGCGCCACGTCGCGGAAGACATCCTCGCGGCGCTCGTCGTACATCAAAAGATGATAGGCGCCCCGGTAGTGGCGGTGGGCTTTCGGAACATCGGGAGGAATGCGCGCCACAAATCCCCGGATGTCGCCGTCGTCGTTGAAAAAATCCTTTTCCCCGTGAAGGACGAGCACCGGCACGGGCATCGCCTCGGCGCAGGCATTCATGCCGTCGATGTGCCGGCCGAGCGCCGCGAGCAGCCGCAGCGTGTGCCGCTCGATGTGGTAGGCGTTCGTTTCCGCCTGCTCGGAGTGGGTGGACTGCTGGGTCATCTGGATGTCCTGCCCGCCGGTGAAGGCATCCAGGGAAACCCGGGCGTTCGGCGCGGCAACCGCCGCCACCTGGACCAGCGCCCGCTTCCAGACCGGCACGTCCTCGCGGAAACGCACCACCGGCGACGAAAGGACGAGCGCATCGCACGGCGGCTCCTCGCCCGCCGACTCATGCAGTGCATGCGCCGCGATCAGGCCGCCCATGCTCTCGCCGAACCACACGACCTTCGCCCGCGGATGCCGCTCGCGCACCAATTGGGTGAAGGCGAGCAAATCGCGGTACCACTCGCGCGGATCGCCGATGTCGCCGCGCCGCTCGCGCAGCGGATCGGAACCTTGGCCGCGGACTTCGTAGGCATACACCGCGGTGCGCGGCTGCCGCTTCAGCATGTGGAGCCCGAGGTTCTCGTAGTCGATGGAAGCGCCGCAAAACCCGTGGATGCCGATCACCACCACGTCCGGCTCCGCCTTCGGCGACACCCAGCGCCGGTAGCCGAAGGTGTTCGATTTCTCCGCCACCGATGGCGTGTGGCTCACCAGCGTGTAATCCGGCGCGCATGCCGCCGCCAGCCACGCCATGAAAGCCGGCGCGGCCAAGCGGAACCATCGGTAACCCCGCCGGAACATGGCCCCATCATCGGCCGGAGCCGGCGGATGGCAATGCCGAAGGCCGGGCCGTCCGGTCCGACACTCCCGACGTTTGACCCCAACCCGCTCTCGCGGCCATGTTCGCCTCGTGCGCATCCGCATCCTCGTCGCCGGCAAGCCCGCTCTCCCGTATGCCAAGGCGGGCGTGGACGAATATCTCAAACGGCTGGCCCGCTTTGGAAACCACGAGCTCGTGACCGTGAAACCCGGCCCGAGCGAGGAAGTCTCCGCCCGGCTCCTGGAACGTTCCGCCGGCTGTCACCGGATCGCCTTGGACGAACGCGGGGAGTCGCCCGGAACACGCGAACTGGCGGCGCGCCTCGAGGCTCTCGAACTCCGCGGCGACGTGAAGTGCGTCGCCTTTCTCATCGGCGCGGCGGACGGCCACACGCCCGAACTCCGGAAGCAGTGCGATCTCGTCCTCGCGCTCTCGCCGCTGACGCTCCAGCACGAGCTGGCGCTCGTCGTCCTCCTCGAGCAACTTTACCGCATCGCGTCGTTACGGGTCGGCTCCCCGTATCACCGCGACTGAATGCCGGTCACCGGCTCAGCGGCGGTACTGGTTCTGCGGCAGCATGCCGAACTGCCCTTGCCCTTGCCCCGGCACCGGCGTGTTCCACGGGATCTGGCTGCTGTTGGAAACCGGCCCCACCGGTTTCCTCTCCTCATCCTTGAGAGCGCATGAGCTGCAAGCGAAAGCCGCCACCGCGGCCGCGAAGCACAGGAAATAGGTAGGACGCATGCCGGAAAATAGAAAAAGCCCCGCGGGCTGCAAGCCTGCGGGGCCGTTTTGAGAAATTCGCGTGCTTCGCTTCAGTTCTGCGGCTTGGCGAGGATCACGCGGTCGCCCGGTTGGATGCGGACGCCGGGAGCGACGGTGTCCTCGACGATGTCGGCGATCGTCTGGGTCGGCTCGATGGCGGACGGGCGGACGCGGCCGATGTAGCGGCCGTCGCGGCGGACGAGCAGGCTCGTCTGCGGGGTGAAGCCGCTGTTCGAGCCGGCGCCGATGATGACGAAGCCCCAGTCTTGGTCCACGGCGGTGACGACGGCTTCCATGGCGTTGCGGCCGATGCGGGCGGTGCGATCGACACGGCGCTGGGTCAGGCGGGCGGACTCGGCTTCCCCGGACTTGAGTTTTTCCTCGGCATCGGCGACGAGCTGCTCGAGCTGTTGGAGCTTGGCGCGCCGGGTTTTGCGGTCGTCCTGGATCTCGGCGACCTTCTCACCCAAGTTGTCCAGTGTGACTTCCGGGCCGAGACCGGCGAGGATCTTGTTCACTTCCTCAAGTGCGGCGTCCGCTTGCTCGAAAGCGACTTTCTGTTCCTCGAGCTGGCCTTGGAATTCGTTCAGCTCGCGCTTGAGCTGGGTCTGGGTGGAATTGAGAGCGGCGATGCTGGCGACGACTTCGGAGCGCGCGCCTTGGGCTGCCTCGAGCGCCTCGGCCTCTTTCTGGTGGTCGGCTTCCGTGGCTTCCGCCGAGGCGGTCATCTTGAGGTTATCGTTCACCACGGTGGTCCGGAGGCTGCGCTGCTCCTCGAGCTGGGCACCGAGTTCCAGCGAGAAATAGGCGGCGCCGATGGCGACGAGAATGGCAACTGCGTAAAATGCGTACTTCATGGAAATGCCTGGCAGGTTTTTTGCGGGAAAGGAATAGGTGGAGCGGCGGTCAGTTGCGGTTGGCGGCGGCGCGGCGGCCGGGAACCACTTGGTCGCCGACAGAGAGGGTGACGTCCTCGCTCACGGAATCCGGGATGATGCTGGCGGAGGCGGTGTTGGCTTCGACCGCGGTGACGACGAGCTTGCCGATCGTTTCCCCGTCGCGGACGACGTTCAGGACCGAGTTCGGCACCACTCCGGCGTTGTTGCCGGCGGCCAGGGTGACGAATCCCCAGCTTGGATAGACGGAGCTGATCCGGGTGCGGAGGGTCGGGAAGGATTCGCCGCGGCTGACCATCTCGCTCTCGCTGCGGAGACCCGCGATGACCTGATCGATTCGCTCGTTTTGGGAGGTGAGATTCGCGAGCGTCGCTTCGGCGGAGGCGGTGAGCTGGCTCAGCTCCTCGAGTTCGGCCTGCGCGGCGCGAAGTTCGGCGGCGAGCTCCGGCAGATCGCCGATCTCCGCGATCTTCGCGCGGAGGTCCTCGAGTTTCTGCTCGTTGGACTCGACCTGGCCGCGGACGGTGCTGATCTGGTCGCCGAGCGCCTTGTTGGCGGCTTCGGCCTCCGCTTGCTGCTCCTGCAGTTGGGCGGTCTCGGTTTCAACCCCGGATCGCTCGTCGCGGGTGCTTTCGAGGTTGGCCTGCGCGCGGGACAGACGGTCTTGGGTGGTGGCGAGGTCGCGCTGCGCGGTCCCGCGGGTGGCGATTTCCTCCTTGTAAGCCGCCTTGTTTTTCATCGCCAGGAAGGCGGAGACAGCGAGGACGATGGCGGTGAGAATTCCAAAAACGTTGGCCATGGGGGTTTATTGGTAAGACGGTGTGTTCCGCGTGTGAGGCGGACATTAGGAAGGCCCGTTTCGCCACGGCAACCCCAAATTTCACGGACTTTCGCGGCGGTGAGGACCATGACTTTACAAAGTAGCGCCGTGGGGCCAACGGTCTGCGCCAAATGAAGTCGATCCTACGGGTTTTCGCCTACCTGAAGCGCTATCCGGGCATGGCCGCGGTGCAGCTCGCCTGCGCGGTGGGCATGACGCTGGCGGTGTTCGTTTTCCCTAACGCCACGCGACACGTGATCGACCACATCATCCCGAATCCCGAGCGGCACGGGGAATTCGGCTTCTGGATCGGCCTGACGCTGGCGGGTTTCGCGGTCAACGCCGGCCTGAATTCGCTGCGGATCTTCATCAACAATATCTTCGAGCAGCGGGTGATCTTCGACATCCGCTCGGATCTCTACGGGAAAATCCAGCGCCTGCCGCTGCGATGGTTCGACACCCGCCGGACGGGCGACGTGATGACGCGCGTGGTCGAGGACGTGACCAACATGGAGCGGGTGCTGATCGACGGCGTCGAGCAAGGCTTGGTGGCGGCCCTGCAGGTGGTGGGCGTGGGCGCGTTCCTGTTTTTCCTCAATCCGGAAGTCGCCGCGTGGGCGACGCTGCCGGTGCCGCTGCTGGCGGTGGGCGCGTGGCTCTACTCGACGCGGGGCCGCGACCGCTACCGGAACCAGCGCGAGGCGGCGTCCGATCTCAACGCGCTGCTGCACGACAACATCTCCGGCGTGCGCCAGATCAAGGCCTACGCCGCCGAGCAGGTCGAGCACGAGCGCTTCAACCGCTTTTCGGAGAAACTCCGCCGAGCCACGCTGCGGATGATGCGCTGGTGGGGCATCTACTCGCCTGGCATGACGCTGGTGCGGATGACCGGCTACGTGCTGGTGCTGGCATTTGGTGGCGCCGCGGTCATGCGCGGCGGGATGACGCTCGGCGACCTCACCGGATTCCTCCTTTTCCTCTCGCTGTTCTACGAGCCGATCGACCGCCTGAACTCGCTCAACCAGATGATCCTCTCCGGCCGCGCCGCGGCGGACCGAGTCTTCGAGATCCTCGACGCCGAGGAAGAACCGAACGCCGACGACGGCGAGCGGCTGCCCGAGCGGCTCGCGGGCGACGTCCGCTTCGAGAACGTTTCCTTCGCCTACCAGGACCAGCCGACGCTCCACGAAGTGACGCTCGAGGCGAAGCCCGGCAAAACCGTCGCCCTCGTCGGCTCGACCGGCGCGGGAAAAACCACCGTCCTCTCCCTGCTCGCGCGGTTCTACGAGACGACGGCGGGCACCATCCGCATTGACGGCCACGACATCTCGCGCCTGGCGAAGTCCTCGCTGCGCGACCGCATGGGCTACGTGACCCAGGAGCCGTTCCTCTTCAACGGCACCGTCCGCGAGAACCTCCTGCTGGCGAAGCGAGATGCCAGCGACGACGAACTCTGGACCGCCCTCGAAGCCGCGCACGCCGCGATCTTCGTCCGCGGCCTGCCGAACGGCCTCGACACCAACGTCGGCGAGCGCGGCGTGAAGCTCTCCGGCGGCGAAAAGCAGCGCCTCTCGATCGCCCGCGCCCTGCTGAAAAACGCTCCGATCCTGCTGCTCGACGAAGCCACCGCCTCGGTGGACTCCGAGACCGAGCGCCAGATCCAGGACGCGCTCGACCACCTGATGGAAAACCGCACCGCCTTCGTCATCGCCCACCGGCTATCCACCATCCAGAACGCGGACCGCATCTACGTTCTCGAAGAAGGCCGCGTCATCGAACAAGGCACCCACGAGGAACTCCTCGCCCGCGGCGGGAAATACGCCGAACTCTGCCGGAAATCCTTCCTCCAGGAAAAAGACGGCTGAGTCACCCGGCGGCCACGACTTTCGTCTTCGCCCACTCGTCACCCAGCCGGCGGAGGCCTTCCGGTTTGCCGTTGCGAACGATCAGGACGATCAGCTCGACGAGGGCGAAGAACGGAATGATCAGCACAGCATTGCGAACCAAGCCGGGGCCCCAGTTCCCTGAGAGCGAGGCCCCGCTCTCGGTGACGGCTTTGATCTTCACCGCCTTCTTGCCGAGGCTTTCGCCGTTCAGGAACGGCAACGAATCGCGGGTCAACAGATAGCCGAGAGCGGCGACGCTGCCGAGAAACTCGACGACTTGGCCAAGCACGATGGCCAAGCCGATCATCACGAGCCAATCGATCAAGAAGGCGGCGATCCTCAGGCCCAGGCCTGCCTCCGCTCCCTCACGAACGGCGAGCGGATCGGCGGAAGTCCGGACCGTCTCCGCGGACGTCTCGGGGTGAACAGGTGTGCCTGATGCGTTTTCCATTGGTGCCAGCCCCTACCATGCCTGAACGCTGCCGACCAATCTTCTCCGTCACCCCGAGAAGAAAACTTTTGACAGCTCGTTATTGCGACTCATTCTCAGCGCGCTTTTCCGCCTGTGGGCGGAAGATTCACCTCCCAGACCATGAAATCGACCGACTCCACCCGTCATGTGCCGTCCAGCCGCGAACTGCTTGCGCTGGCGACCTTGCTGGCCACCGCCGGCAGCCAGAGTGCCACCGCCCAGACCGTTCCGCCCGCGAGCGCGGAGCCCGGCGAGCCGGAGCAGGAAGCCGGAGACTTGCCCGAGACGGTGGTCGATGCCGCGACGGAGTCCCCTTACAATCCGCAGCGGCTGTCGTCCGAAAAGTTCACCGCGCCGCTGCTCGACACGCCGCAGAGTTTCACGGTGATTCCGAAGGAGGTCTACACGCAGCAGAACGCCCGGAACCTGACGGACGTGCTGAAGAACACTCCCGGGATTTCCTTCAACGCCGGCGAGAATGGCTTCGCCAGCGGCATCGGAAACTTCAGCATGCGCGGCTTCAACGCCAGCGGGGACATCTTCGTCGACGGCATCCGCGACTCCGGCAACTACCTGCGCGATGTCTTCAACCTCGAGCGCGTCGAGGTGGTCAAGGGGCCGGCGGCGGACAGCGGCCGCGGCAGCGCCGGCGGCTATGTGAATCTCGTCACGAAGACCCCGTTCGCCCAAGACGCCACCAGCGGCACGATGAGCTACGGCTTCGATGAATACTCGAGCGAGAACCGCTTCCGCACGACGCTCGACATGAACCGCGTGCTGGACGTCCAGAGCCTGCCGGGCACCGCGATCCGGCTGAACGCGCTGCTCCAGGAAGGCGGCGTCGCCGGCCGCGACGTCGCGGAAATGAACAGTTGGGGTGTCGCCCCCTCCATCACCTTCGGCCTCGGCTCGCCGACGCGCCTGACGCTCGCCTACCAATACGTGGAGCAGCGCGACCTGCCGGACTGGGGCGTCCCGGCGGCCTTGATCGACGGCACGATCAACCACGATTCCACCCTGCCCAAGAGGAAATACCGCGACACCTTCTACGGCTTGAAGTCGGACTTCGACGACGTGGATTCCCATTCCTTGCTCGCCGTGGTCGAGCACGACTTCGCCTCCGGCCTCACCCTCAGCAACACCACCCGCTGGGGCCGCACCGACCGCGACGCGGTTTACACCATTCCCTTCAACTACAACCCGGCGACGCGCCAGGTGACCACGCAGCAGCAGGCCTACCAGCGCGACAACACCATCCTCGCGAACCGCACCAATCTCTCCTACGAGTTCGAGACCGGCTCGCTGAAGCACACGCTCGCCACCGGCATCGAGGTGGCCCGCGAAGAGGCGGAAGCCGGACGTTTCGGCACGGTCAATGATCCCGGCGGCCCCGTCGGCATCGCCAATCCGGATCCGGACCGCGCGGGCATCCTGCTCGGCGGCCCCACCCAGTTCGCGGACGTGCGGATCGACACCCTCGCCGCGTATGCCTACGACACGGTGGAAATCAACCGCTGCTGGGAATTGACCGGCGGCATCCGCGTCGAGCGCTACGAAGTGGATCTCGAAAGTCGTGACGCGGCCGGCAACCGGATCGGCGCCGCCAACTACAGCAAGTCCGACACCACCGTCGGCGGGAAGCTCGGCCTGGTTTACAAGCCGGCGGAAAACGGCTCGATCTACGCCGCCGTGGGCCTCGCGGCCCTGCCGCCCGGCTCGTTCCTCTCGAATCCCGACATCTCGCGGACGGGCGACAACGCATTCCCGGGGGCGGGCGCCGGCTTGAACAGCCGCGACGCGCGGACCCAGGAATCGCTCAACTACGAATTGGGCACGAAGTGGAACTTCTTCGGCGACCGGTTGACCACCACCGCCGCGCTTTTCCGCACCGAGCGCCGCAACGTCGCGATCACCGGGAAAACCCCGGGCGACCCGACCAGCCCCACGGTTCTGCAAGGCTACGGCGAGCAGATCGTCGAAGGCATCGAATTCGGCGCCAGCGGCCAGATCACGGACAACTGGAACATCTTCGCCGGCCTGCTGCTGATGGACAGCGAGCGCAAGCACAGCAGTTTCCTGGATGCCGCGCGCCGCGAGGCGGACCCGGGTGATTACGGCGCGGAAACGCGCACCAGCGGCGACGAGTTGGCGTTCACGCCGAACGTCACCGCGAACCTCTGGACGACCTACCGCTTCCCGGTGGGCCTCACCGTCGGCGGCGGCCTGCAATACGTCGGCTCTTCCTACGTCGGCCGCCCGGACGATGCGGAACGCATCATCCCGAACGGGGCCACCGGAAAACTCCCGGACTACGTCGTCTTCAACGCGATGATGGCCTACGAGGTGAACGAGAACGTCACCCTGCGCCTCAACGTGGACAATGTCTTCGACGAAGTGTACGCCGTCTCGATGAACTGGCCGGCCCGCCGCGCCACGCTTGGAACCCCGCGCACCTACACCATCAGCGCGGACTGGAAGTTCTGATTTCCGCTTTCGGTTGACATGTGCATCGATCCCGCCGTCCGCATCCGCGGGCGGCGGGATTTTTCCATTCGCAAATCATGATCCTCTGCATCCCCGACGTCCTGACACCCGAACAGACGCGCGACTGCCGCAAGCTGCTGGAAAACGCCGCTTGGGAGGACGGCCGGAAAACCGCCGGCCACCAAGCCGTCCGGGTGAAGGACAACAGGCAGCTCTCCGCCGACGATCCCGACGGGG
>CBFGTW010000151.1:0-10799 GCA_965651855.1 uncultured Verrucomicrobiales bacterium | reverse complement strand
GCGCTTCATCGCCTCGGGGTCGTCGTTCAGCTCGGCGCGTTCGAGATTCGCCAAAACCGTCCGGCGGATCGCTTGGGCGTCGGCCAGCGTCTTGAGGCCGAGCGTGTGCTCCTCCCACTCGTCGTGGCCGAAGTAGCCGGTCTTCGCGCCGGCGGCGAGCAGCAGGTAGTCGAAGGCATACTCCGTGCCGGAGCGGCCGCGGGCGACTTTCAAGTCGGGATCGATCCCGGTGATTTCGTCCATCAGCACCGTCACGTTGCGCGCGTCCGCCAGGATCTGGCGGATCGAGCGGGCGATGTCCGGCGCGGCGAGCGAGGCGGTGGCCACTTGGTAGAGCAGCGGCTGGAAAAGGTGGTGGTTGGTCCGGTCCACCAGCGTGACTTCGAAGCGGTCGTCGTTCGCCAGTTGCCGCGCGCATTCGAGCCCGGCGACGCCGCCGCCGATGATCAGCACGCGCCGCGGGCCGGCCGCCGCGGGAGGGTTGGAAGGCATGGTGCATTCTGCCACCGATTCCCCGGGCGGCAAGGTGCGGCGGGGAAAACCGGTTAGACGGCGGGCCGCACTTTCCATTTGGATTCCCGCCATTTCCCCTGTTGGTTGGCCGGCGGAAATGCGCTGCTTCTACTCGCAGGAACTCGAACTCCAGCTCCCCGCGGGACATCCGTTCCCGATGGAGAAGTTCCGCATTTCCAAAGACATGCTGCTCGAGGGCGGCATCCTCCGGCCGGAGGAAATCATCGAGGTGCGACCCACCGACGTCCACCGGCTCCAGCGCGTCCACGAGCCGACCTACATCGGGAAAATCGAGTCCGGCCGGCTCGACCGCAAGGAGCAGATCCTGCTCGGCCTGCCGGTCACGCCCGGGCTTTTCCGTCGCAGCGCCACCGAGGTGGAGGCCACCCGCCTCGCCTGCCATGCGGCGCTCCAGGAAGGCATCGGCGTCTGCCTCGCCGGCGGCACCCACCACGCCTTCCGCGAACACGGCGAGGGCTACTGCGTTTTCAACGACATCGCCGTCGCCATCCGCGACCTCCAGGACCGCAACCCGAACATCAAGGTGATGGTCGTGGACACCGACGCCCACCAAGGCAACGGCACCGCCGCCATCCTCGCCGGCGACTCGCGGGTTTTCACCTACTCGATCCACGTCGGCCGGAACTATCCGACGGTGAAAGTGGAGGGCACGCTCGATGTCGAGACCGTGAGATATGTCGAGGGGGAGATGTATCTCAAACAGCTCTTCAACACGCTCGCCGCCGCGCTCGACACCTTCGCGCCGGACCTCGTGATCTGGATCTCCGGCGCGGACAACCACGCCAACGACCGCTTCGGCCAGATGCGGCTTTCCCTGAAGGACATCCAGCGCCGCGACGAAGTCCTGCTCTCCGCCTTCATCCGCAACCGCATCCCGGTGGCCGTCCTCTACGGCGGCGGCTACAACCGCGAGCCGCAGTTCACCGCCAAGCTGCACCGCAACACCATCGCCACCGCGAAGAAGCTCGCGCAGCAGTACCGGGGGCTCTGACCCGCCGACTCGACATTTTCGGCGGCCGCTGGCTTCATACCGGAAGCATGGGGAGGAAAGGCATCGTGATCGTGCCGGTGGTGGCCGGCCTCGCGCTCGCCGCGCTGCTGGTGCAGCGCCAGTCGCTCGAGCGGCTGAAGCTGGAGGCCGCGAGCCTGCGGGAGCAGCGGGAATCCGGTCCGTCGGGTGACAAGGGGCCGCTGGGCGGGTCCGCCGCCGCCGCCGCCCGCCCGCCGTCGTGGGAGGAAGTGGCCAAGCGCGGACACGATCTTCCGCTTTCGCAGAGATATGCCTATCTGCTCGCGCTGGCGGAAATGTCGCCGGAGGAACTCGTGGCCGCCATGGATGAGATCAAGGCGCTCGATCTGCCGGCCGAGGAGCGGGCAAGCCTGCTGCGGGATGTGATCTCTGCTTTGGCGGAAGAGGCGCCGGCCCTCGTTCTGGAGAACCTGGTCGCGGAGATCCGGGAGGACCCGCAGGCGCTCGCCCACCCGCTGGAAGTGGCATTCGCCGGATGGCTGGAGCAGGACCCGGCCGCGGCTGTCGCCTGGCTGGATCGCCACATCGCGGAAGGGGATTTCGAAAGCCGTCGGCTCGACGGCCGGCACAATCTCAGGTTTGCGTTCGAGGCGCACGTGGCGGCGGTGGAGCTGGAGAACGATGCCGGATCGGCGGCCTCCCGGCTCGCGGGCATCCACGCGGGGCAGCGCCTGGATTTCCTCCGAAAGGTCGGCGGAATCATCGGCCCGGCCGCCGCCGTGGCCTACGCCGCATTGGTGCGCGACCACCATCCGGAGAGCGAGCACCACGCCGCGCTCTCCCTTCCCGTGGGAAATCTCGTGAAGCACGGCGGCCTGGATGCACTCGATAGGTACCTCGCCGCGGCCGGGCGAACCCAAGACTTGCGCGATGATCTGATCGCCGCAGCCGCCGAGGCGAAGTTCGACAGGTTCCGCGGCGTCACGCTCCCGTCGGCCGCGGAAGCACGCGAGTTCCTCGACTGGGCGGGGAATGCCGGAGCCAGCGATCCGGCTCGGCTGCTCGGCCGTGTGCTGGCGCGACAGACGGAGATTGGTCGCCTGGACTTCACCGCGGCGGCGGAGCTCGTGGTCTCCTCTTTCCAGCCGGGGCGGGAAGGACTCCTCGACACCTTGTTGGAAAGCCGCGCCGCCGGCCGGCCGGAGAACCTGACGCAGGTGGAGCGCTTGGAAGCACTCCTTCCGCAGGATGAGAAACCCGTCGACGCCCGATGAAACGGATCCTTTTCCCCACAGCCGCCATCCTCGCGATCGCGGTGGCGATATTCTGGCAGCAATCGCGCGAAATTTCGGCCGTGCGGGCGGAAATCCGCGGCCTGCGATCGGAGGTCGGCGCGGACCCAGCCGCCACCGACCGCGAAACGGAGCGGCGTGCGAGGTCGACCCGCGAAGGACGCCCGCAGGTTTCGTCTGAGGAAGTCGTGGCACGGATCGTGGAAGAACAGGCGCTGCGGGCCGCCGGCGGAAAGGAGACACCTGACGAAGCCCGGTCGCGCCTGACCCTCTGGCTGCGCGTCGCCTCGATGAGCCCCTCGGAGCTTTCCGAGCTTCTGATGGCGATCCGCGGCATGTCGCATCTTCCCGACGACATCCGCTCCAGCGCCGCGAGCCGGGTGCTGGGAATTCTCGTCCAGGACCATCCGCTTGCGGCGCTCGAGCTTATTCTCCGGGTTCCGGAATTGAAGACGGCGCACCCCAGTTCCCTTCGCTCGTCCCTCAGCTGGCTGGCCAAGTCCGATCCGATGATGGCCTTGGACTGGCTCCAGCAGCATGGCCGCGATTGGAGCGGGCCCGAGCAAGCGGCCGCGACTCACGCGATCCTGGAAGGAGCGGCTCAGCGGCATCCCGTCACAGCGCTGGAGATGATCCGCGATCAGCAGCCCATGGACCAAGGCACGCTGCTGATGCTGGCGCTCCAAGCCCTCGAGACTCCCGCGGATCGTGAGGCCGCGACGGAGGTGGCCCGGGAGATCATCGCGGCAGCCGACGACGCCAACGTGCGAACGGGACTGGAGCGGATGGCGCTGGGCACGCTTTTCAGGAATGCGGCCAGTGATGGCCTTGAGCAGGCGGCGGCGTGGATCGACCAAGCCGGGATCACCCCGCCGGAACTGGTCGCCGCCACGGCCGGTGAGCTGGTGGGGGCGGTCCCTCTCGAGGAAATCCCGGCGTGGCTCGAATGGCTTGGGAGCCACTTGCCGGAAGAGGATCGCATCTCCCTTGTTGCCGGGACGATCGAGAACTGGACAAAGGATGACTTTCCCGCAGCCCTCGACTGGCTCGCCTCGGCGCCGGACGATGCGGCCCGACACCAAGCCGTCGGAATGTTCGTGTGGACGACCACCACTTTCCATCCCGAAGCGGTCGTGCGGATTCCGGTTGGCAAGCTTCCGGCCAAGGACCTCCACTGGCTCTGGAAGGAGCTGAAAGCAGACGATGCGGCCGTGGCGCAGGCGTTCGCTGAGAAGCACGGTCTCCGCTAGGTGCTTCATCGTCATGCGCAACTCGGCACTCGCCATGCTTGAGTGGCGGGCGCGGAGCGGGTTTCCTCCGCGTGCACCATGGCAGAAGGCATCGCGATCATGACCTCCGGCGGGGATTCCGCCGGAATGAACCCGGCGGTGAAGTGCGCCGTCGAATACGCCGGCCAGCGCGGCTACGAGCCGCATCTGGTCTACGACGGACTCAAGGGCTTGGTGGCCGACCGGATCGTCCCGGCGACGCGGGATCTGGTGTCCGGCATCATGCACCGCGGCGGGACGGTGTTGCGGTCCTCGCGCTTGCCGGAGTTCCACGACATCGAAGTACGACGCACGGCGTACGAAAACCTCCGCCGTCGCGGCATCGGCAAGCTGATCGTCATCGGCGGCGACGGCTCGTTCCGCGCGCTCAACCAGTTCCACGCGGACTTCGGCATCCCCTTCGCCGGGATTCCCGCGACCATCGACAACGACATCGCCGGCACCGACTACTGCCTGGGCGTGGACACCGCCCTCAACATGATCCGCCAGTCGATCGACTCGATTCGCGACACCGCCAGCTCGTTTTCCCGCGCCTTCGTCGTCGAGGTGATGGGCCGGCACTGCGGCTACCTCGCGCTCACCACCGCGCTCTCCTGCGGCGCGGAAATTTGCCTGGTACCCGAGGTGGAATACGATCTCGACACCATCGGCGCCCGGATCAAGCACCAGATCCACAACGAGGACCGCCGCTACGTCCTCGCGATCGTCGCCGAGGGCACCAAGATGGCGGATTACCTCACGCGCTGGATCAACGACTCGATCGGCATGGAGGCCCGGCTCACGGTGCTCGGCCACGTGCAGCGCGGGGGCTCGCCGACCGTTTACGACCGCATCATGGCCTACAAGTTCGCGGTCGCCGCGGTGGAATCGCTGCATGCCGGCGAAAGCAACGCGATCATGGTGTTCCGCGACGGCGCGTGCGGCCACCTGCCGATCCACGCGGTGGCGGGCTCGAAGTACCGGGTCGACCCGGCGCTCGTCCGCCTGGCGCGCCCCCTGGCGTGCTGAGTCGTCTGCCGGCGCGGGAAAAAGAGAAGCGCCCGCCGGCGGACCGGGGGCGCTTCGGGCAATCTGGAAGGAAGTTTCCGGAAGCGGTTACTTCGTCGGATAGACTTCTTGCTCGACGACGGTGGTCTGCTGGATTTCGCGGAATTGCGGGAGCGGACGCAGGCCGGGCGGCTTGGGCTGGCTGGTGCAGCAGCAAGAGGCGGAAGCGAAAGCGAAGAGGGAGGCGCCGAGGGCGACGAGGATGCGGGTCATGGATCGGGGTTGTTGTTTCAATACACCATTGGAAACTCCGGCACGGTTTCGGAAACCGGCTCCGCCCGGAAATCTTGGGCCCGCTTCACACGGATGGCGGCGAAGCGGGCCCGGGAAGATCATTTGGCCGGAACGTAAACCGGCGGCGTCGGCGCGGGACTCGTGGTCGGGCAGCAGGAAGCGGCGAAGAGGGCGGCCACTGCGGCGGCGGCGAGGACGGCGGCTTTCATCGGTTTCATGGTGATCGGTAGGGGTTGTTTCGGTTTTGAGGCTGCCCCGCCGTACAAGGCGAGGATGGGCCGAGCCTAACGGGAACCGGTGCTCCTGCAAGGGAAAAGACGCCCGCGGAGTGGCTCCCGACGCCCCTCGGGATGGGCGTTGACGCCTCCGGAGTTTACGTGCAACGTCGTCGCCGACATCCGACCCGGACCACCCCAAACTTTGTCCCACATGATCCAGTTCCGCCGATTTTTCGCCACCGCTGTGGCCGTCGTCCTCACCGGTGCCGCGTCCGCCCAGGAGGGCCGGCTCAAGATCGCCACGGTCGACATGCAGGAGCTTTTCAAGCAGTACTACAAGACCAACGAGGCGCAAAAGGCCATCAACGTCGAGCGCGCCCGCATCGGCCAAGAGAACAACGAGCGGCTGGCCCGCCTGCGGGAACTGGAGTCGAACCTGGCGAACCTGCGCAAGCAGCTCGAGGATCCGACGCTCAGCGAGCAGCGCAAGGCGACGCTCTTCAAGGACTGGCAGGTGCTGCAGAACGAAGGCATCGCTTACGACCGCGAGCGCCAGGAATTCCTCCAGCGGCGCAACCGCGCGCTGAACGAGAACATGGTCCAGCGCATGAAGGGCATTCTCGAGGAAATCCGCAAGCTGGTCGAGGAGCAAGCCCGCGCCGACGACTACGACTACGTCTTCGACAAGTCCGGCCTGAGCACCTCGCAGGTTCCCTTCCTCCTCTACACGAAGGACGCGACGGACATCACCGGCGGCCTGCTCAAGGACCTCAACAAGGACGCGCCGGCCGAGTCCCTGCCGGCCGAAGGTGAGGAGCTTCCCGAAATCCCGAACCTCGAAGGTGCCGCCGAAGGTGCCGCCGAGTAAGGGGAAAGCGCCCGCCGTTCCCGCGTTGGCATACGCCCTCACGCTTTCCGAGCTCGCCCGATTGGCCGGTGGTGACATCGTCCGGGGCGGGCTCGACGTTTCTTTCGCCGGCGTCGCCGCCCTCGACGCCGCGGCGCCGGACGTGATCAGCTTTCTCGGGAACGAGAAATACCGCGCGCAGTTCGCCGCCACCCGCGCCGGCGCGGTGATCGTTCCGCGCGGCGTCTCCGGCGGGCCGGAAACCACGGCGCTGGTCGCCGTCGACAACCCATCGCTCGCCTTCGCCGCGGTCGTCCGGCATTTCGCCGCCGCCAGCCGCGCTCTCGAGCCGGGCGTCCATCCGCGGGCGTCGGTCGATCCGGAGGCGACGCTCGATCCGGAAAAAACCCGGGTCCATGCCGGCGCGGTCGTCATGGCCGGCGCGAAGATCGGGGATGGCAGCGAGATCGGCCCGAATGTCGTGATCGGCGAGCAGGCCATCATCGGCCGCGATTGCCGGATCATGGCGAACGTCACGATCCGCGAGCGCTGCGTGCTCGGCGAGCGCGTGATCGTCCAGCCCGGCGCGGTGATCGGCTCGGACGGCTACGGCTACGAGTTCCACGACGGTCGCCACGTGAAAATCGACCAGGTCGGCATCGTCGAGATCGGCGACGACGTGGAGATCGGCGCCAACACCACCATCGACCGCGCGCGCTTCGGCAAGACCGTGATCGGCGAAGGCAGCAAGATCGACAATCTCGTCCAGATCGCGCACAACGTGGTGCTCGGAAAACACTGCCTCGTCGTTTCCCAGAGCGGCCTCGCCGGCAGCAGCCGGATCGGCGATTACGTGACCATCGCCGCCCAGGCGGGGGTCGGCGGGCACGTGACAATCGGCGACAAGGCGATCCTCGCCGCGCGCACCGGCGTGACGGCCGATGTTCCCGGTGGCGAAACCTACGCCGGCAAGCCCGCCCTGCCGATGCGCGAGGAAATGAAGCTCCAGGCCCACGTCCGCCGCCTGCCGAAGCTCGTCGAGCGGGTGAAAGCGCTCGAGAAGGCCGCGGAAAAGACCGCCGGGTAGCACGGTTTGCGCAGGCTTGCGCAGTCGGTGCGGAGCGTCGCGGGCGGTGCGGTGCGAGCCTCGGACCGTCTCCGATGGCCGCGCCGAAGAAACCGAACCTGGTCTCCGTGACCACCATCAACGCGGATGGCTCGCGCTATTTCCTGCATCCGGCCGACGTTTCCGGTCGCTGGACCCGCGCCCGCCGGGCGGTGGGTTTGGCGCTGATTGCGGTCTACGTTCTGCTGCCGTGGATCCCCGTGAACGGAAATCCCGCGGTGTTCCTCGATGTGGAAAACCGGATGTTCCACCTCTTCGGGCTCACGCTCGTGCCGCAGGACCTGTGGGTGATGTTCTTCGCCATCACCGGGCTCGGCTTCACGTTGTTCTTCGTGACCGCGCTCCTCGGCCGCGTGTGGTGCGGCTGGGCCTGCCCCTACACGGTTTTTCTCGACCACATCTACCGCCGGATCGAGCGCTGGATCGAAGGCGACGCCACCGCGCGCCGGAAGCTCGACGCCTCCGCCTGGACGCTTGGAAAGCTCGTGAAGCGCGTCGGGAAGCACGCGCTCTTCGCGCTGGTTGCCGCGCTGATCGCGCACGTGTTCCTCTCGTATTTCGTGTCGTTGCCGCGGCTCTACGATTTCATGCAGGAAGGGCCGCTGCAGCACGCCACCGCCTTCGGCATCGTGCTCTTTCTGACCGGAGCGCTGTGGTTCTGCTTCGGCTGGTTCCGCGAGCAGTTCTGCGTGATCATGTGCCCGTACGGCCGGCTCCAGAGCGCGCTTACGGACGACGACACGATCCACATCGGCTACGACGAAGCCCGCGGCGAGCCCCGTGGCCCGAAGGGAAAAACCACCGGCAGCTGCGTCGATTGCCGGCGCTGCGTGCAGGTCTGCCCGACCGGCATCGACATCCGCAACGGCCTGCAGCTCGAGTGTATCGGCTGCGCGGCTTGCATCGACGCGTGCGACGACATCATGGAAAAGCTCGGCCGCCCGAAAGGGCTCGTGCGCTACGACTCGCTGAACGCCTTCGCCGGTAGCGCCCGCCGGCTGCTGCGCCCGCGGATTTACGCCTACAGCGCGCTCGCTGCCTTGGGTCTCGCGGCGCTCTCGGTCGTCGCCACGGGAAAGGCCCGCCCCTTCACCGCCACGATTTCCCGGGTCGGAGGCGCCGCGTTTCATGCCGACGAAGTCTCGGTGCGGAACATCTACAAGGTCCGCGTCCTCAACAAACGCAACCAGCCCGCCACCATCTCCATCCGCCTCGGCGATGACGTGCCGGCCGGCTACCGGCTCAGCGGCGAAGAGCAGACCTTCCCGGTGGCCGCGCTCGGAGAGCTGGAGCGCACCTGCGTCGTCTTCGCTCCTGTCGCTGATTTTGCGGGACCGGCGGACATCACGCTGAGGATCCAGGCGGATCCCGGCGACGTCGTTCTCGAAAAAACCACCCGCTTCCTCGGCCCCGCGCCGGATTCCATCCAACCCTGATCCCTCGCCACCATGATCCGCTCCTTCTGCTCCCGCCACCCGTGGCTCTACGTCGTGCTCGCCTTCGCCGTGTTGCTCGGGGCCTGGTCCGCGCTGATTGGCGTCGCCATGAAACACACGCCTCCGCAAGTCGAGGTGAAGCTTTCCGGAAAATGACCACCGCCGCCGCCCTCATCGCCGGCATGGCCACCAGCCTGCACTGCGCCGGCATGTGCGGGCCGCTCGCCTGTGGCGTCGGCACGCTGGCGAAGTCCGAGGGCGAACGCCTCACCGCCGCGACGCTCTACCACGGCACGCGGCTCCTCTCGTACGGACTGATCGGCGCCCTCTGCGGCGCGATCGGGCGGCAACCGCTCGAGTGGTTCTTCGATTCGCCCGCCGTCCTCCTGCCGTGGGTGATGGTGGCCGTCCTGCTGGTGATGGCCCTGGGCCTGGACAAGAAAGTCCCGCGGCCCGCCGTGCTGAACCGCCTCACCGCCCGCGCCCGCTTCAAGGCCTGCCGGCTTTCCGCCTTCGGCGGCGCTTCCGCGATGGGCCTGCTCACGCCCTTCCTGCCGTGCGGCCCCCTCTACGTCGTCTTCGGCGCCGCATTGCTCGCCGGCTCCGCGGCGAAGGGCGCGGAATTCACCCTCGCCTTCGGCCTCGGCACGGTGCCGCTGCTCTGGCTCGCCCAGCACCAGTTCCACCGGATCCGTCTGAAGCTCACGCCGCTTGCGATGAACCGCCTGCGCCGCGGCCTCGCCCTCGCCACCGCCCTCATGCTCGCCTGGCGGCTCCACGACACTCTCCCGCTCGGGTCCGCGGCGGAACCGCCCGCACCCGGCGAACTGCCATCGTGCTGCCATTGAGCGAGCGCTTGATCGGTCCCGCCACGGCGGAAAAACTCCGCCGTGCCCGCCGTCCCGCCCGAACCACCCGCCGGAGTCGCCCTCTTCGATCTCGACGGCACCCTCATCGCCTGGGACTGCCAGTTGCTTTTCCGCCACTTCGTCGTCCGCCGCGAGCCGTGGCGGATCGTTTTCCTGCCGCTGTTTCTCGTCGCCCTGCCGCTCACGCCCATCCTCGGCGCCGGCGGCATGAAGCGCATCTTCCTCAGCTACCTCTGCGGCATGGACGCGGAAACGCTCGACCGTCTTTCGCGCGACTTCGCCGCCTCCCTGATGCCGGCGATCTACCCGGAACTGCGCGAGCGCCTTGAAAACCACCGCCGCGCCGGCCACCTCACCGTCCTCGTCTCAGCAAGCCCGGAATTCTACGTCCGCCACATTGGCCGCGAGCTCGGCTTCGATCTCACGCTGGGCACGCCGGTGGAAACCGGCAACCGCTGCCCGCTCATCCCGGACCTCGAAAACAACAAGGGCCGCGAAAAAGTGCGGCGTCTGCGCGAAGTATTGCCGGCCTCGTACTTCGGCGCCGGTCGCATCCCGCGCTCCCACGGCTACACCGACAGCCCGGCCGACCTGCCGATGCTCGAGCTTTGCGAGCGCGTCACCCTCGTCAACCCGCTCGCGCCCCTCGCCGCCCTCCACGACGGCGAACGCACTGACATCCTCCGCCCCGTCCGCCCGTGGCGGAACAAAGCCGGCTTCATCGCCCGCGCCCTGGCTCTGCTCTTCGGCATCGGCAAAGACCCCGGCGGCATCCGCCTGTCAGGCGGGGCGTGAAAAGCAGCTGTGCCCTCCTGTTCAAGTTGAGGAGCTTGTTTCTCCCACGTCCACGCGCAGGTCGCGCAGGCTCCACAGCACGCCGGTCGCCGCACGGCCGTTGCCGCGCAGGCGGCGCGCGCCGTCGCGGCGACCCTCGGGG
>CBFGTW010000150.1:0-10825 GCA_965651855.1 uncultured Verrucomicrobiales bacterium | reverse complement strand
GGCAGTTGTTCGCGCAGTAGCGGGTGCCGATGCAGCGGTTGTAGGCCATCGCGTTGAGGCCGTCCTCGGTGTGCACCGTGGCATTGACCGGGCAGACCACCTCGCATGGGGCGGCCTCGCAATGCAGGCAGAACACCGGCTGCGGCACGAAGGCCGGATTGTCGCGCACCCACTCGGGCGTCTTCTGGTATTCGCCCGTGGCCTTGTCCTTGATCCGGTTGCCGTGCGAATCCGTCGCGTATTCCTGGCTCGCGTAGTAGCGGTCGAGGCGGATCCAGTGCATTTCCCGGCCTTTGGCCACCTGTTCCTTGCCGACGATCGGGATGTTGTTCTCCGCCTGGCAGGCGACGGTGCAGGCGTTGCAGCCCATGCACGAGGAAAGGTCGATGGCCATGCCCCACTGGTGGAGCGGGTCGTTGATGAGCGGCTGGCCGTCGCGGTTGAGCGGCTTGTAGAGCGATACGTTCGGCGGGGCGTGGGAGTCCATCCCTTGCAGCTTCACGTTCTCGAGCTGCTTCTGGAACGTGCCTTTGACCGGATCCGGACGGGTGGAGATCTCGCGGGCCAAGGCGCGGCCATACATCGAGAAATGCTCCTGCACCATCGCCACCGGATAGCGCTTGGCGGTGAGGGAGACCTGGGCGCCACCCGCGAAATACGGGGTCGCCGAGGTGCGCAGCGGGTAGACGTTGAAGCCGGTGTTCACGCCGACGAGGCCGACATGCGCCGCGTTTTTCGGCCCGCGACCGAGCGCGTCGTCGCCGTTGAAACCTTGGCCGTAGCCGACGGGCAGGACGATCGTTTCCTCGGCTTGGCCGAAGGCGATCTGGACGGCGAGATCCACCGCGACGCCGTTCACCTTCACGCTGACGACCGGGGCGTCACGATTCTCGCCCTCGCCGTCCGGCGAACCGGACGCACGGCTGTTCTGCAGGGCGATGACCTGGTCATAGATGCCAAGATCCTTGGCCGTCTTCGGCGCGATGAGAGCGGCATTGTCCCAGCTCAGCTTCGTGACCGGATCGGGCACTTCCTGCAGCCAGCCATTGTCGATCCAACGGCCGTCGTAAATCGAAGCATCGGCGGCGAAGAGCACTTCGAGACCACCAGCCGCCGCGGCTTCGACGGCAGCGGCGATGTCGGCCGCGGCGGTGCCGGAAGCCTGCGGACTGGCCGCCGCATAGCCGCTGTCGGGGGCGAAGCCGTCGCGCAGCAGGTTTTTCCAAGCCGCGTCGTCTCCGCCGAAGGTCTCGCGCACGGCGAGGTAGGCCGGTGAAGGCGAGTCGTCCCCTTCCCCGTCCACGATCGTGAGGCTCTCGCCAAGCAAGGCGATGAGCAGCTCCAGCTCCGAGACGCACTCCGGGTAGAGCGGCAGGATCATCGGCTGGACCACGCTGTAGTGGCCGCGTGCGGTGCGGGTATCCGACCAGCTTTCGAGGTAATGTGCGGCCGGGATGTGCCAGGTCGCGGCGTGGGCGGTGGCGTCCGAGCGGAGGCCGAGGTGGAAGGAAACCGGCACCTTGGCGAGCGCCTCGGCGAACTGCAGGTCCGCCGGCGCGTCGAACACCGGGTTCGACGGCGACATCAGGACGAGCGCGTCGAGATTGCCCGCCTCGATGTCGGCAGTGAGCGCCGGCAAGTCGCCGAGGCCGGTGGTTTCCCGCTGCACGGCGATGACCGCGCCTTCGCCGCCGATGCTGCCGAGCGCCTGGTTGATCGCCAGCGCGAGGTGGTGCACCGCCGCCGGTTGCCGGGAACCGGCGATGACCACCGATCGGCCGCCGCTGGCGCGCAGATCGGCCGCCATTTCGCGGATCCACTCGAGTTTCCGCTCGTCCGTGATCGTCGGCACCGGGCCGACGAGATCGCCGCCGGCACCCAGCGCGCGGGCGAGCTGCGCGGCGATCGCGAGCACCTCGCTCGGCTTCGCGCGCAGTCGGTGGTCGGCCATGCCGCCGGTCAGCGTGAAGGAAGACTCCACCACGTAGAGGCGGTTGAGCGTGGACGCGTCCGGGGCGGATTCGTAAGCCGCGCCCTCGGGCTTGCGGCGATTGAAGAAGGCCGTCACCGGGCCCTGCGGATCGATCCCGGCGAAATCCGCGTCCAGCGACAGGATCTTGTCCGCCCGCGCGAAGTCCGGGACCAGCCGGACACCGTCGCCGAGCGCCGCGGAGGCGTTGGAATCGAGCGCCTCGTAGCTGTAGAAACGGGCGCCGGAGAATTTGTTCCGCAGCTCGCCGATGAGGCGGGCGCGGGTCGGGCAGTCGTCGCTGCCGAAAAGGAAACCGATCCGTGCCGCGGGATTGGCCGCGACACTCGCGATCGCCGCGTGGAGGTCCGCGCGTTTCGCCGCCTTGCCGTTCCGCAGGATCGTCCGCGAGCGGTAGGGATTGTAAAGATCCAGAACCGAGGCCTGGGTCTGCGCGTCGGTGCCATGGGCGTCCGGGTGGCGCTGGTTCGGGGAGAGCTGGGTCGGCCGCCCCTCGAAGGTTTTCACCACCAGCGGCGTCGCTCCCTGCGGGCGCGGCATGCTGGTGGCGTAGTAGGTCGCCTTGCCGGGGATCACCCATTCCGGCGCGTTGGCGTAGGGGACGATGTAGGATTCCGGGCGCCGGCAGGACGCCATCCCGAAGCCGGCGAGCGCCGTCGAGGCTCCCATGAGCTTCAGGAACGAGCGGCGGGACGTTTCCATCTCGTCCTCGTTCGCCAGCTCCGCGGCGCCGCGTGGAAACTCCCGGTCCAGCCACTCGCGGAAGGCGGGCGTGTCTTCGAGCTGCCCCACCCCGCGCCAGGCGACGGTGGTTTCCCCGGCGGGAACTTCGGGGTGGTTCCAGATGCGCTTGCTCATGTCAGACTTCGGAAAAGATGCGGAAAATCGGGAAAACTCGCGGGCCGGCCGGTCAGTGGTGGCAGGTGGCGCAGGTGATCTTCGGGTTGATCTTGAAGGTGTCCTTCAGGCGCTTGCCGAGGTCTTCCGGCGTGCTCACACCCTCCTGCGGATTGGCGGCCAGGTAGTCGGTCGCCGAGTAGTTGAAATTGTAGACCTCCTCGAGCGGCCGGAGGTGCTGTTCGGGCGCGCGGTGGCAATCGAGGCACCAGCCCATCGACAGGCTGTTGGCCTGGTGGACGACTTCCATCTGGTCCACGTCGCCGTGGCAGCTCTGGCAGGAAATCCCGCGGTTCACGTGCGCCGAGTGGTCGAAATACACGTAGTCCGGCACCTTGTGGACGCGCACCCACTCGATCGGCTTGCCGTCGTAGCCCGGGAACTGCGGGTTCATCGAGCGGTGGAGCGGGGCGAGCTTCGGACTGTCCCGCTGGACGTGCTGGTGGCAGTTCCAGCAGGTGTTCCCGGACGGCACGTTCGAGTGACCGGAAACGTCCACGAACGAATGGCAGTAGCGGCAGTCCAGCCCGAGCTGCTCGACATGGATCTTGTGCGAAAACGGGATCGGCTGCGACGGCTGGTAGCCCTTCGCCAGCGTCTCGGGCGTCGCGTAATACGTGAACCCGACCACCACGCCGGCGAACGCCACCCCGGCGCAAACGGCGATCTTCAGCGGAAGCAGGTTCGTCCAGCGTGGGAAAAAATTTGCCATTGGAGCGTGCGGAAGGCGGGTTGGGCGGGCAGTTCTAGGAGCTTGTGAAATTTTTCACAAGCTCGATTCGAAAGTTTCCCGAGCGGGCGGTTCGGGGCGCGGCGAGGATGCAAACCGACCATCGCCATGCAACGCGAAAAATCGGAAAAAACGCCCCGCTCCGCAGCGCTACGCGGGCCGGCGGAACTTCAGGAAGCGGACCAGTTCAGTCCTTTCTCCTGCCGCCACTGGCGATAGGCGGCGAATTGCTCGGCTTTCGGCAGACTCCTCCGCGCCGGGTCCTCGCTCAGGAACTCCTCGAAAGCGCCGCCGCGTTCCGGCTCGGGCACCTTCGCCAGCGCCTCGCGCAGCGCCCGGTCGTCCGCGTCGCCCGAACGCCCGAGCTGGAGTTCGATCCGCCCCAGGCGGCCCGCCACGCGCAGACCCACCAGCAGCAGGAGAAACAGCAAGCCCGCGCAGACGGCGAGCAGGATCACGACAGTCGAGAGACCCGATTCAGGCATGAGCGGAGCTACGGAAACAGAAGCCTCAATGTTCAAGCATCAAATCCAAAACGAGCCACGCCGCTTGCGCTCGCGCGGCACCCGAACCAGTTTCGAATTCTGAATTCAGAACTTTGAATTTCTTCCATGGCCCACGCCGCCGTCCTTCTCCTCGTCGTCGTCCTGATTTTCGCCGCGCTCGCCGTGGCGCGGCTGCTCACGGACTGGTTCGCGGACAGGTGAGGGGGAAAGCCCGAATTCCGAAGCATCAAATCTCACAAACAAGGAGGCTGTCGCGCGCTCCGCGTCCTCGGCGCTTCGCTTCAAATCCTATCCTTCTGCGGCTTGGCGGTGGAATTCCTCTGCCACTTCGCACTCGGCACTTCTTCAACGCCTCACGCCACTGGCAAGAAATGGGCGGGCCGGGGGCGGTCCGCACCCCCGGGCTGGGATGGACCGCCGGGCCGACCGGTGGGGCGTCGTGGCGGCACGTCTCAGGTCCAGCGTGTGCCGATCTCCGGCGCGAAGATCGAGCGGTCAAGAAGCGCGCGCCCTCGCAACCCCACCAACATCCACCGTCCCTCAGCTGAGCCGCTGAACACCAACCGGTGCGCCCCCACTTGATCCCGCCAATGGCTGGAAAACGCCGCCGCTGACTCTGCGTCACTGCCGAAAGCCGCTGGTACGCAGCAGGTGGAGGACTTCATCACCAGCAGATACCGCGGCTTGGTTGCCCACGGATCGAGAACTTCAACCAATGCCCGGCTAAATAGCACCTGCTCCCTCGCCGGCCGGCCGGCCAAACCGGCGTGCCACGAGTTCTCCCCGGGACGTACGACCAGCGCGTGCGGCGGACAATTCCGGAGGTGCCCAGCTTCCCGCAGCGCATCGAAAATCGCGGTGGCCACGGCTCTCATCCAGCCCGCCAGAAGAAACCGCTGCAGCCACTTCCACCGCCGCAACCGCCTGAACCGGAGGCCGAAGACCAATTCCAACCGCCGCTCCGGAACGCCCACCTCGTGGATCGGACGAACCCGCGAGCGCCTTGAGTCCGGCAGTGCCTCGCGCCAAAGCCGACGCATCCGCTCGCGGTCGGCCGCTCGCCGGAAGGTGGCCGCATTGGTTTCCTCGATGGCGGATTCCGGCGGAGTGCCTTCTTCGCTGAACCCGAGGTGTGCCAAGCCGCAACGGATCATGGGCCGGCCATCCTCACCCTCGCCCACGCCGGAATATCCGTTGAATCGCCGCCTGAGCCGCACAAACTCGCAGCCCGGCCGCTCGCGACTCGCTTCGCAGACTGTCGCGAGGTGCCAGATGTTGGCGGTCTTCGCGGCATCTTTGCGCCATGTGCGAATCGCCCGACCCCGAAGCTGATTCGAGGTCACGAAGGTGACGATTGAACTGGCGATGACCAGCGTGTTGATAGCCGGCGCGTCCCATCCTTCCCCGAGCAATGCGGCAGTGCCGAAAAGTGCATTGATCCGACCCTGCTCGAAAAGCCGCGTCATCGCCGCCACCGTGGCCTGCCGCTCCCCGCCTGAAATTCCGATGCGGACGAAATCCGGGTCGTGAACCAGCGGGGCGAACGTCACCCGCGCCGGTTGCCCGCCCACAGCTGCGAGCGCCGACGAAAATTCATCGCACAACTCACAGGGGAGCACGATCAGGCTGCCGGTGAGCACCGCCGGCCGCACTCCGGGCATGCGCAGACGGCGCACGCTCTCAAAGGCAGGCACCACGCCGAGCGAGGTGAACGGCCGCTCCACCGCCGCACTCAAGCCGGAGGGACAGTCCCTCTCGCGAATGCGATCGCACAGCACCACCGTCCTGAGGCGCTCACCCAGCGCCAATGATTCGCAGCTGATAATCTCGACGATGGCATCCAGCTTCCGGACGCTGCGGGCGATCGCCTTGGAGCGCGAGTCCGGGAACTCGGTCTCGATCTTCCGGCGGTGAATGAGACCGGCCTCGTGGCAGCGTTGTTTCCACTCCGCGATCCGCGGAACATCCTCCGTCGCCTGTCCCGCACCGAAGAACAGGCCGGTGAGAAAAAGTTCCATCCAGCGGAGATCGAAGGGCGGCAAGGTCACCTCATGGAGGTCCAGGGCGTCGAGCAAGCCCGGTGGGATCCGGCCGTGCGACTCAGCCAAGTAAATCGCGGCAGCGAGAAAGAAATCCAGGTGCTCCAGCACGACCCGGGAATCCGCATCGGCGAAGATCTTCATCCCTGCCAAGCCTCCGGCGAACCCGGAGTCGAGGCACAGGTCGCGGAACAGCCGCTCCGCACGAAGCTGATGGGCCGCCACACCCGCCGTCTCGTCCGGCAGAGGTACCGTCAGATGCACCAGATCCTGGTGAGGGCACAGGCTGCCTGTCGCCACCAGCTCGGGTGCGGTGATTTCGGCATCCACTTCCCCACAGAAGGTGGCGTAGCGGTTCCATTCGGCCTGTGGCACGTCGAATGGCGGCGTGGCGGTGAGGCTGATGATGTGGATCTCCGACAAATCCCGTTTCAACCGGTTGAGGCAGCGCCACCAGTGCGCCCGAAGATGGTGGGCTTCGTCGACCACCAGCACTGTCACGCCCGCGGCACCCAAAGTGGCAGCCACTGCCGCGGGACCATCCATGCGGTGGCAGCTGGCGAGAGCTTGGTATGTGGAAAACGTCCACCAGCCCGGCTTCCTCGGATCGCGCGAAACCCACTCCGGCTCCGCGGGCGGACTCGCAGCGAAGTCCACAAGCAGCCGCTCGATCCACTGCTCCCGGATCACGACGGTCGGGGCCAGGATCAGCGCCGGCCGCTCCAACAAACGCAGAGCCTCGAGCCCAAGCACCGTCTTGCCGGATCCCGGAGCCGCCACGATGTGGAAGTGGCGATCGGCGATGTGCGTGGCGAAATCCCGCAGGATTTCCTCCTGATAGGGGCGCCACGGAAAGCGGAACCGCAGCCCGGCAGTTGGCGCTGCCGCGAAATCAGAAGACAACGCTGGCGAGTCCACGGCCGATCACGTCGCTTTCACCGCGCTGCTTGTTGCAGCAGGCGCAGGCGTTCGAGGGCGGCGCCGCTGTCGATCATCTCGCGGGAAATCTCGATGCCGTCGCCGATGTTGTCGGCCAGGCCGGCGCAGGCGAGGGCGGCGCCGGAATTCATGAGGACCATGTCGCGCTTCGGCCCGGTCTCGCGGCCGGCGAGAATGGTTTCCAGGATGGCGGCGTTTCTTTCGGCGTCGCCGCCTTCGAGATCGGACACCTCCGCGTGCTGCAGGCCGAAGTCGCGCGGACGGATCTCCTCGTCGTCCTGATCCTGGTAGGCGCCGGCTTTGCAGATGCGGGTGGAGCCCATCAGGCTGACTTCGTCGACCGAGCGGCCGTCGCCGGTGGTGCCGTGGACGACCCAGGCGCTGTCGCGGCCGAGGCGTTGCAGGATTTCGGCGAAGGCCGGGCAGAGATCGCGGGTGAAAACGCCGACGAGCTGGCACTGCGGCCGCGCGGGATTCAGCAGTGGGCCGATCAGGTTGAAAATCGTGCGCACGCCGCGCTCGGCGAGGCGTTTCCGGACGCCGACGACCGCCTTGAAGGCCGGGTGATACATCGGCGCGAAGAGAAAACCGACGCCGGCTTCCTCGATGCAGCGGCGGAAGCCGTCCGGCGGAAGGTCGATCCGGATGCCGAGCGCCTCGAGCACGTCCGCGCCGCCGCTTTTCGAGGTGATGCCGCGGTTGCCGTGCTTCACCACCGTCGCCCCGGCCGCTGCGGTGATGAACATGGCGGTGGTGGAGATGTTGAAGAGGTTCAGCTTGTCGCCGCCGGTGCCGCAGACGTCGAGCGTGGGCCCTTCGGTCTCGCCGAGTCCCGGATCGACGGCGTGCTCGAGGAAGGCCTCCACGAATCCGGCGATCTCGAGCGGCGTCTCGCCCTTTTTCGCCAGCGCCTCGAGGAGTTGTTCCTTTTTCTCATCCGGCGCGTCCGGGTCGAGCAACAGGCCTGCCGCCACCTCGATTTCCCGTGGCGAAAGTTCCGAGCATTGCTGGAGATGGCGGATGAGCGCGTCCATGCCCGGAGGGTAATGAAAAATGATGAATGAGGAATGCTGAATTCGCTGGAGCGGCGGACGATCGGCGAACGCACCGGCGGCTTGCCTTCGGCCGGATCGCTCTCCAGCCTGCCGGATGTGATGGAAAATCCGCCTGAGAAACTGCGGACCGGCCGTGTCGCGCTCGCGCTGGCGGTGCTCGTCACCGGCGCGGCGATCGGTTTTGCCCTGCGTGGCGCGACGAGCGGGCGGGCAGAGGTTTCCGCCGAAGATGTGGAAAACACCGCCGCTCCCCCACCCTCGGCAGCTCTCACGGCCAGCTCCGCCGGAGGGCGCGAACGCCCGCTCCGCTCACGCTCGCACGCCCGTCCGCCCGAATCGGTCACGCTCTCCGCCGAGCAATGGGCGAAGGTGGTGGCGGAGCCGGATCGGTATGCGCTGAACATCCGGAAGCTGCGCTCGCGTCCTGTTTGGGAACCGCTGATCGCCACTCACGCCAACCTCTTCGGCTGGGACGACGCGGTGACGGCGGAGGTGGTAAATTCAGTCGCCGCATTCAACGAGAAGCTCCTCGACTTGGAGAAAGAGAAGAGTGACGTCATCTATACAAAGCCCAACCCAGCCAATCAGAGCATGCAATTGGTGGTGACCTACGATCGCATGTCCGAGGACGCGGAAGCGCTGGCAGGGGAACTGAGCGAAGGGCTCAGGAACATCCTCGGAGCGAAAGACGCCAAGCGGTTCGCGACGATCGCCAATTTATCCAGCCTTCCTGGCGAGCGAAACAATTCGATCAGGGACGAGCTGGTCGTGCAGACTTCGGGCGAGCGCGCCCTGATTCAACAAACCTTGTCCGGCTCCGCCAACCGGATGGCGACAATGATTTATCCTTTCGAGTCACTCGCCGTCGTCGGTCCCACCTTCACCAGCGCCGCAGTCGACTGGGACCGAATCCTCTCCTCGATCCTACCCACAGCTCCCGCTTCCGAATGAAAAACCTGATCATTCTCCTCCTCTTGCTGGTCGTCGGAATCGCCGTCGGGTGGGCAATCGCCGGACTCCGGCCGGACCCTGCCGATGCGGAGGCGGACGTTTTGGTATCCTCGCGAACCGCATCGAAAGCGGATGTTTCTTCCGATGCGCGGCCGTCTCCGAGTCCAGCCTCGCCCGTCGACGTGACCGCCGTGGACTTGGAAGAACTCGACGGCTTGCATGCCCTCGGCGGCGGCAGCCCGGCACTCGAGCTTCACCAGTGGCTTCTCCCCCGCCCCGATCGCGGCGGCCTCGACAGGCTGGCGCGCTGGATCGGGCTGACCGACGGCCAGCAGGAGCAGCTCGCGGAAATCCTCACGAACATCGGCCAGCGGCAGATCGATTGGGAGCGGAGCCACATCCCGCGCACCGAACTGGAGCCGACCCATGTCCGCCTCGAGTGGAAGCCGATGCCGGCGGAGATCCGGGATCACCTTCTCTCGCAGCTGCGCGAGACCTTCGGCGACGCGCTGGCCGAGAAAATCCGGCTCAAGGGAAACCTCGATCATTTCGCCCACCCGCGGGACCTGATCGCCGAGCCCGAAGCCACGGTCGAGCTGAAGCTCCAGAGCGACCCCTCCTCGGGAAAGCTGAAGCTCGGGATCGTCGACGTGGAGCGCGAGGATTCCGACTGGTTCTTGATCCCGAAGGACCTTTCCACCGCCACCTCGAACGAGGCCAAGCCGCTGCGCTTCGCCCATTTCTTCGACTGGGACAGGGCGGTGGCGAAACTTGAGCGCGAGGCGCCAGCGGCGCCGGTCGTGCCGCAGGATTACCCGCACGCCCAGCCGGTTGCCGGCCAAGCCGGCTTCGTCACCAGCCCGTACAGCGGCAAGCAGATCGACGTCCGCGGGATCCGGGCTGGCACCTTGGTCCGCGACCCGTCATTTCCGGAGGAAGAGAAGAAGTTCTTCCGCGTTCCGGAGCCGGCGGAGTGACCTCTAACCGCGCGGATTCCCCGCTTGCGCTGGCGGGGGGCGCTCCCTAGCCTCCGGCTCCCATGGTTCATCGGGCGACCCAGTTTTTCCGCCTGCCCGCGGCGATTCTCGCGACGGCGGCATGGCCGTTGATCCACACGAGCGCGCCGGCGCAGGGCGCGGCGCCGGCGCATCCGGCGCAGTTCGATCCGTCGGACGTGTATTTCCAAGGCTATCTCGCGGCGCGCGCGGCCGAGCAGCTCGAGAAGGACGGCGATTTCATCGAGGCGTGGAAGAAGCTCGAGCAGGCGCGGAAGTTGTTCGAGTCCGTCAAGCAGTTCTACCCGGACTGGAAGCCGGAGATGGTGGCCGGCCGGACCGGGAAAACCGTGGAGGCGCTCGAGACCCTGCGCCCGAAGGCCGAGGCCCAGCAGCTCGAGAACCGCACCGCGATCGCGGAACTCGAAGGCGGTGAGGTCAGCGGCGGACGCACCATCGATCCCGCCCGCGACGTCGAGCCGCTCACGCCGGGAATCCTGGAGGTCGATCCGCTGGAAACGCGCCGGCTGAAGGAGGCTGAGGCGGAGGTCGAGCGGCTGAAGAATCTCATCGAGGACTCGAACATCTCGGACACCGAGGCCTCGCGGAACGCCTCGCGCCTGCGGGACATCGAGCGCAGCCGCGGCGAAATGCAGGCCCGCCTGCGTGCGGCGGAAGCCCAGCTCCAGTCGATGCGCGCCCGGATGGCCGCCTCGCCGGTGG
>CBFGTW010000149.1:0-10971 GCA_965651855.1 uncultured Verrucomicrobiales bacterium | reverse complement strand
TGCTTCACCCGCGGGGTGGAAACCGGCATGTAAATCCGCGCGCGGATCCCGAGCGTGCGGGCGGCGAGCGCCACGCCCTGCGCGTGGTTTCCGGCCGAGGCGGTCACCACGCCGCGCGCGGCTTCGCCCGCCGTCAGGACCGCCATGCGGTTGCAGGCACCCCGCCATTTATAGGCCTTCACCGGCGAAAGATCTTCGCGTTTCACCCAAACCTCCGGGCCGTCGGGCAGATCCAGCCGCTCGAGCGGCGTCGGCTGGCCGAAGCGGTAGATCCGCTCGCGGGCGAACAGGATTTCCTGGCGGAGCCGGCGGTCGAGCGGCAAGTCCTCGCGTTCCATCGCCGCTGTGTGCCGCAGCGCGCGGGATCGCGCAAGCCCTCGGGGCGGGTGGCCAGGGGCGATGCCATTTGCCTGCATCCGGCTTCGGTGCGTCCGTGCGAGGTTCCGCCCCGCCCGCCGCCTTGGACGATCCGTGCGGCGGTGGGGCCAAACCCGATGAACTGCCATGAATGCGAAAATCCCATCCACCATCGCCGGCCTCTCGCTGGCCATCGCGGCGGGCCTTGCCGCGCCCGCGTCCGAAACGCCTTATCGCGGGGACGGTCATCTGATGTTGAACGCCAACGATCTCGAGTGGACCGAGGTTCCCTCCATGGCGGAGGGAGCCCGGATCGCGGTGATCGAGGGCGATCTCTCGAAAGAAGCACCGTTCACCTTCCGCCTGAAGCTTCCCGCGGATTACGTGATCGCACCGCACGTGCATCCCGCTTACGAGCGTGTGACCGTTCTCTCCGGCACGCTCCACTTCGCCCACGGGAAAACGTTCGACCGCGCGAAGACCCAGGCGCTCGAGGCGGGCGGATTCGCGGTCATGCCGCCCGGCGCGCCGATGTTCGGCTACACCGAGGAGGAAACCGTCATCCAGCTCCACGGCACCGGGCCCTGGGGCATCGATTACCTCGACCCAGCGGACGACCCGAGACGCTAGTCTCACGCCGCGCCGGCTTCGGCTTCGGCCGGGGCGGCGCTTCCGGCTTCGAGCTTGAGCAGGAGGGTAAAGCTCGCCCCTTTGCCCGGCCCATCGCTGTGGGCCTCGAGGGAACCGCCCATCTGGCGCGCGGCGAGGGCACCGCTGTGCAGCCCGAAGCCGTGACCGTCCTTTTTGGTCGTGAAGCCGTGGGAAAATATCCGCGTCAGGTTTTCCGCGGCGATTCCGACGCCGTTGTCCACGACGCGAATGGCGATCTGTTCCCCGGCGGATTCGATCGACATGGTGATCCGGCGGTTTCCCCACGGATTCGCGGCGGTGGCTTGGCGGGCGTTGCGCACGAGGTTGACGAGGATTTGCAGGACCTTGTGCCGCTCCATGGGAATCGGGGGGACATCCTCGTAGTCGCGCACGATTTCGATGCCATGACGTTCGAGCGAGGCGTGATTGATTCGCAGCGCTTCTTCCGCGACTTCGGCCGGTGCGAGCGTCTCCCATGCCCCGAGGGAATCGCGGCCGTGGAGTTGCTGGAGTTCGATGATGCCCTTGATGTGGTCGATGTTCCGGACCAAGGACTGGATTTCCCGCAAGGTGGACTCCTGCTGCTCGTCGATGCCGCGGGCGAGTTTGTCGAGATAGTCCGGGATCTGGCTGCCCGGGCCGCCATCGGCGAAGAATTCCGGCAGGTTCGCCGCGTTCTCGCGCACCAGCGTCGCGACGCGTGAAATGGCGCTGCTCCGGGATTTGCGCACGCTCGAGGCGATGACCGAGCACGAGACGTTCACGCTGTTGAGCACGTTGCCGACGTTGTGCAGCACGCTGCTGGCCACTTCCGCCATGCCGGCGCGGCGGGAGGCCGCCACGAGATCCAGCTGGGCTTGTTCCAGCTCCGTTTCGGCCCGGCGCCGTTCGGTGACGTCACGGGTGATGGCGAGCTGGGCGACGATCTCGCCCTTGTCGTCGCGCAGCGGGCACGCGTGGGTTTCCATCGACCGACGGCTGCCGTCGATGCCGACGACCTCGTAGCTGCCGGTGACGGACTCGCCGCGGAACACGGCGTCGTTGAGCGCTTGGAACGCCTCGCGGAAGCCGGGCTCGATGAAATCGAACACGCAGCGCCCGAGGGCGTCGTCCAAGTCCCTCGCACCGATCATCGCGAGGCCGGCGGGGTTCATGTCGAGCACGTTACCTTCGCGGTCGATCAGCTTCACGCATTCCGGCTCGGTCTCGAAGATGGCGCGGAGATATTTTTCGCTGCGTTGCAGCTCGGCGGTGCGTTCCGCGATGCGGGCTTCGATTTCCTGATTGAGCACCTCGAGGCGCGCCCGGTGGCCGGCGGATTCCATCATCTGCGCGCGGCTCTGGGAAATGAATGCCGTCAGGAAGGCCACCTCGAAGAGGACCCAGCCAGCGTGTTCCAGCCAACGCCAGGATGTGGCCGCCATCACGCCGAAGACGGATTGCGGCCAGAACACGCCGCGCAGCATGTGGTCGAGCGCCACCACCGCGGTGGCCGTGGCGAGCACCCGCCAGTCGCGGTAAAATGCGAGGAAGGCGAGTGAACCGAAGACGTGGAAATGCGTCTCGATGCGGCCCCCGGTAAGGTGGATCAGGAGCGCGGAGACAAGCATCTGTGCCACGGCGACCACGTGCCGGGTGAGTGGCCGGCCCGGGCGGCGGAGGCAGAGATAGACGGGCAGCGCGGCGAGACCCCCGCCGAGCACGATCGCGGCCCAAACGTGCGAGTGGACTTCGCTCCTGGCGCCGATCCACGTCAGCGGGGAGATCCACAACGCCACGGCGATGCCCGCCAGCCACTGCGCCACCATCAGCCGGGCGAACAATCGGTCGGTGTGGCGGTGGGCGCGGTCAAGTTCGGCGGCCAAGCCGAGATCGGCCCGTTCGGCCACATCGGGCAGCGCGATCGAGGGGGAGGCGGTCACGGGATGGGTTCCTCGGCGGATAGAGATTCGGGCTCCGTTCCGCGCAGCGGGCAGCCGAAGGTGGGGCCGGCGGCCGGCTGCGGCGCGAAGGAATGCCGGAGGGCGGCGAGGATTGCGGTGCTGCCGGGGTTATCGCCTTCGTGGCCGCGGGAGAGCGTGATGCCGCCGGAGAACGCGAGCGTGCCGTCCGCGCCGTAGAGAAGGACGTGGCCGGACGTTTCCACGCCGAATCGCCGGCTTTCGGTGCCATCCAGGTCGCGGTGCACGCGGACTCCGGGAATGGCGGCCGCTGTTTTCCACAGGTCCGTCTCCGCCCAATCGTCGCCGGCCGCGCCCGGCTGGAAGAAGAGCACGTGCGCCGCCACGCCGTCACCGCAGCGGGCCATCAGCCGGGCGAACTCCGCGACGCTGGCGCGGGTGCAGGGGCAGCGCGGATGGGCCAGCATCACCAGGGTCGGTCGCGACGGCGGGGTGCCCAGTCCGCTGCTCTCCGGCCACATCGCGGGCGGGCTGCCGGCGGCCCCGGCGGTGTTCGAGTAGCGGCTCATCCAAGCGAAGGCGATCGCCAGCGCCATGACCCACGCGCCGGCGCAGAACCCGAGGGCACGGCTCGCACGGGGCGGCGGACTTCCTGACGCGCCGGGCCTTGGGCTGTCGGTGGGGAACATGAAAAGGCGGAACCGATGGGTGGATCGTCCGCAGTCAAAATGAAAGCCGGCGCGAAAGTCAAGAAAACGCGAGCGTTCAAGCCCGGCCCGGCGCGCGGACCTCAGCCCGCGGCGATCGTCCCTTGCTCGGCCGACGACAGGCTCTCGAGGACTTCTTCAAGTCGGCCGACCTCGACGGGCTTCACGAGATGATAGCTGAATCCGTAGTCGCGGCTGCGGCGGATGTCGTCCTCCATGCCATATCCGCTGATGGCGATGCCGATGGCGGAGGAACGTTCCGCCACGGCGCTCATGACCTCGCCGGCGGTGCCGTCCGGAAGGCCAAGATCGCTGATGAGGACGTCGAATTTCCGCTCGCCGGCGAGTTCGACGGCCGACTGCACGTTGTAGGCGGACGTCACCTTGTAGCCCCGGAGTTCGAGCAACATGGTCAGCGAGATGTTGCTGTCCACATGGTCCTCCACCAGCAGGATGTGCATCGGCGTGCGCCCGCCGGCGGGGGCGGGCTCCGCGGCTGCGGGACGCTCGGCGGGCGGCGAGACGAGCGGCAGGGTGACTGTGAACGCGGCTCCCGTGCCGGTGCCGGCGCTTGCGGCGCGGATTTCCCCTTCGTGGAGTTCCACGAGGGCCTTGGTGATGCTGAGACCGAGTCCGAGTCCCCCATACTGGCCATTCTCGCCCTGCTCGAATGGCTTGAAGATCCGGGGCAGCAGATCCGGATCGATCCCGATGCCGGAGTCCGTGATCGAGATGGTCAGGCGACCATTCCCGGTGGCAACTTGGATGCGGATGCCGCCGCGCGCGGTGAACTTCACGGCGTTCTTGAGCAGGTTCCAGAAGATCTGCTGGAGCCGCGCGGGATCCGCCTCGACGAAGGACGGGCCGGGAGATTGGTCGAAATCGAGGGACAGCCCTTTGGCCTCGACGTCCGGCTGGCAGATTTCGATGGCGTTGCGCAGCAGGCTCGCGGCGTCCACGACTTCGCGGTTGAGGTGGATTTTCCCGCTGCCCACGCGGGTGAGGTCGAGCAGGTCGTCGATCAAACGCGCCTCGAGTTCGACGTTGCGGCGGATCACCTCAAGCTGCTGGCGCATGCCATCGGGGACCGAATCGTCGTTCCGCAGATTGATGAGCGAGGTGATCACCGGCGTGAGCGGGGTGCGCAGCTCGTGACTGAGCATGGCGAGAAACCGGTCCTTGGCCCGGCTCGCCGCCTCGGCCTCGACCCGGGCGCGATCGGCGGTTAGATAAAGCGTGGCATTGTCCAAGGCCAGGGCCGCGCGCTGCGCGAGTTCCTCGGCCAGCGCCAGATCGTCGGCTTCGAAGAACGGGGATCCACCGACGTTCACGAGCGTGAGCGCGCCGAGGACGTGGCCGCGGGCGACGAGCGGCACGGCGATGTGGCTTTTCGGATCGATCCGGCGCATCAGGTCGGCGTCGTCCGGGAAATACTCGCCGAATTTTTCGGGATCGAGCCACTGGCTCATTTCGGTCTCGCGCGATTCATAGACGCGGAGCGCGACGTGGCGCTCACCCGGTTCCGGATAGCGGATTTGCCGCAGCAGTTCCTCCTGCTCCGGGTCGCGGTGGGCGACGGTCACCTGGCGGAGCCGGCCGTCGTCGTCGAGGCGGTCGATGATGCAAAAGTCGGCGAGCTTCGGCACGGCGAGCCGCGCCAGGTTGTCGAAGGTCTGTTGGTAGTCGAGCGAGCCGGCGAGGACGTTGCTCGCATCGGCCAGGAAGGCGAGTCGCTGCCGGGCGGATTCCGCTTCGGCCCGGGCGGCTTGCTCCCGCACGAGTTCCGCGTGCTCCTCCGCCTGGCGCTTGATCAGCTCGGTCTTCTGGAAGAGATCGACGAAAACGCCGACCTTCGCCCGCAGGATCTCGGGGACGACCGGCGTGAGGATGTAGTCCACCGCGCCGAGCGAGTAGCCGCGGGAGACGTGGTTCTCGGTGTCGTTGACGGCGCTGATGAAGATGATCGGGGTCGTTTCCGAGCGCTTGCGCCGGCGGATCATCGCGGCGGTCTCGAAGCCGTCCATCCCGGGCATGTTCACGTCCAGCAGGATGACGGCGAAGTCCTCGTTGAGCAGCTTGCGCAGCGCCTCGTCGCCGGAGCGCGCGCACACCAGGTTCCGGCCGGGATCTTCCAGCATCGTCCGGAGGGCGAGCAGCTTGTCGGGCCGATCGTCCACCAGCAGGATGTTCGCTTTGGCGACGGGCGCTTCCATCGGGTCGAAATCGTGAAGAACGATCGCGGGATCAGCGGTAGAGCCAAGTGCGCAGCAGCGCAAGCAGGCGATCGGGATCGACGGGCTTCGAAATGTAGTCGGACGCGCCGGCCTCGACGCACTTTTCGCGGTCGCCCTTCATGGCCTTGGCGGTGAGGGCGATGATCGGCAGCTCCCTGAATCCGTGGTTCTCGCGGATCGACTGCATGGTTTGGTAGCCGTCCATTTCCGGCATCATGATGTCCATGAGCACGACGTCGATGTCCCGGGTCTGATTGAGGATTTCGATGGCCTCTTCGCCGCGCTCGGCCGAGAGGATCTCCATGTCGTAGCGCTCCAGCAAGCTGGTCATGGCGAAGATGTTCCGGATGTCGTCGTCCACCAGGAGGACCTTGCGCCCGGCGAGCACGGCGTTGGGATCGTTGATCCGCTTGAGGAGCTGGCGGTTTTCCGAGTTAAGCTCGGAAAACTTGCGGTGCAACCAGAGAGCCGTCTGGTCATAGAGCCGCTCGGGGCTGCGCACGTCCTTGACGATCACCGTCTGGGCGAGGCGGGCGAGCTCCGCTTCCTCGTCCGCGCCGAGGTCCTTGGCGGTGTAGACGATGATCGGCAGGTCGCGGTATTTCGCCCGGAGCTTCCGGATGAGGTCGAAGCCGGAGACGTCCGGCAACATGAGGTCGAGCACCACGCACGCGCAGGGGGTTTCGTCCAGAATCCGGACGGCCTCCTCGCCGGTGGCGGCGGTGAGGACCTTGGCGTTGCCGTTGCCGATGCGCTCGCGGATCTGCTCCCGCTGGGCCTCGTCGTCCTCGACCACCAGCAGGTGGCGCACCGGTTCATCCTTCATCTGCCGGATGCGGCGGAAGATTTCGTCCACTTGGTCCTGCTCGATCGGCTTGTGGAGGAAGCTCAGCGCGCCCTGCTTGAGCGCGTTCTCCGGTTCGGCGTCCACCGAGATCACGAAGATCGGAATGTGGCGCGTGGTCAGATCGGACTTCAGGCGGCTGAGGACTTTCCAGCCGTTCATGTCCGGCAGGCTCACGTCCAGCGTGATGCCGGCCAGCTCGAATTCGCGGGCCAGCGCGAGCGCCGTGTAACCGCGGGACGTGACGATGCCCTTGATGCCTTGGGCGCGGGCGGCGTCGAGCAGGAGTTGGGCGAAGTGTTTGTCGTCCTCGACGATGAGAACCACCGTGTCGCCGGGATCGATCGCGTCACGGTCGTCGCCGAAGGATGCTTCGGGTGGGAGAACCACGCGCTCTTCCGGTTTCTCGGACGAGACGGGCTTCTGCTTCCAGCGCGCGCCGGCGGCGTGGCGCTGCGGCAGGAAGAGGGTGAAGGTGCTGCCGCGTCCTTCCTCGCTGTGGACCACGATCTCGCCGCCGAGCAGTCGGGCGAGTTCGCGGCTGATCGCGAGGCCGAGCCCGGTGCCGCCGTAGCGGCGGTTGGTGCTGCCGTCGGCCTGCTGGAAGGCCTCGAAAATGACGGCCAGCTTGTCTTCGGGGATGCCGATGCCGGTGTCCGCGATGGTGAACGCGAGCACCTGCGCCGCGTTGTTCAGCGTGGTGCAGTCGCGGCTCCAGCCGGCCCTGGCGGGGGCCACGCTGAAGGAGACGCGTCCGCGGTCGGTGAATTTGATCGCGTTGGAAAGCAGGTTTTTCAGGACTTGGTCGAGTCGCTGGTGGTCGGTGGCCACCGTGGCGGGAAGGTCGGGCGAGAGGTCGAAGTCCAGTTCGAGCCCCTTCTCGTGCGCGACGTGGCGGAACGTCCGCTCGAGGTTGTCGGTCAGCTCGTCGATCGGCACGTCGGAAACCGTGACGGTGAAGTTGCCGGACTCGATTTTCGAGAGATCGAGGATGTCGTTGATGAGCCGCAGGAGGTCGCGGCCGGAGCCGTGGATGGTGCGGGCGAACTCGACCTGCTTCGGGGTGAGGTTCCCTTCATGGTTCGCCCCGAGCTGGTCGGCGAGGATCAGCAGGCTGTTGAGCGGCGTGCGCAGCTCGTGGGACATGTTGGCGAGGAACTCGGACTTGTATTTCGAGGTCAGCGAAAGCTGCTGCGCCTTGCCTTCGAGGGCGACGCGCGCCTGTTCCACCTCGCGGTTCTTCCGTTCCACCTCGGCGTTCTGCTCGGCGAGCTGGGCGGCCTTTTCCTGGAGTTCCTCGTTGGTTTTCTCCAACTGTTCCTGGCGGCTCTGCAACTCGCCGGCGAGCGACTGCGACTGCTTGAGGAGATCCTCGGTGAGGGTGGTGGCCTTGATGGTGTTGAGGACGATGCCGATGCTCTCGGCGAGCTGCGCGAGGAACGTCTCGTGCATCGGGTTGAAGCGCTCGAACGAAGCGAGCTCGATCACCGCCTTGACGCGACCTTCGAAAATCACCGGCAGCACCATGATGTTCACCGGCGTGGCCTCGCCGAGCCCCGAGGCGATCCGGATGTAGTCGCTCGGCACGCTGGTCAGCAGGATCGGCTGCTTTTCCAAGGCGGCTTGGCCGACGACGCCCTCGCCAAGCCGGTAGCGGCTGCTGACGTTCTTCCGCTCGTTGTAGGCGTAGCTCGCCAGCAGGCGCAGCTCCTGGCTGTCGGGATCGTTGGGATCGCCGTCCATGATATAGAAGACGCCGTGCTGCGCGGAAACGACGGGCGCCAGCTCGGACAGGATGAGCTTGCCCACCGTGAGGACCTCCTTCTGGCCCTGGAGCATGCGGGTGAACTTCGCGAGGTTCGTCTTGAGCCAATCCTGCTCCTCGTTGCGGGACGTGGTGTCCTTCAGGTTGCGGATCATCTCGTTGATGTTGTCCTTCACGAAGGCCACCTCGCCGCTGGCGGAAACCTGGATCGTCTGGGTGAGGTCGCCCTTGGTCACCGCGGTGGCCACGTCGGCGATCGCCCGGAGCTGGGTGGTCAGGTTCGCGGCGAGCTGGTTCACGTTGTCGGTGAGGTCGCGCCACGTGCCGAAGGCGCCGGGCACGTGGGCCTGGCCGCCGAGCTTTCCTTCCACGCCCACCTCGCGCGCCACGCTGGTGACCTGCTCGGCGAAGACGGCGAGCGTGCTGGTCATGCTGTTGATGGTATCCGCGAGTTCGGCGATCTCGCCCTTCGCCTCCACCATCAGCTTCTGCTTGAGATCGCCCTTGGCGACCGCGGTGACGACCTTGGCGATGCCGCGGACCTGGTTGGTCAGGTTTCCGGCCATCGAGTTCACCGAGTCCGTCAGGTCCTTCCAGGTGCCGGCCACGCCGCGGACGTCGGCCTGGCCGCCGAGCTTCCCTTCGGTGCCCACTTCGCGGGCCACGCGGGTCACCTCGGAGGCGAAGGAGTTGAGCTGGTCCACCATCGTGTTGACGGTGTTCTTCAGCTCGAGGATCTCGCCCTTCACATCGACGGTGATCTTCTTGGAAAGGTCGCCGTTCGCCACCGCGGTGGTCACCGCGGCGATGTTGCGGACCTGCGTGGTGAGGTTCGACGCCATGAAATTCACCGAGTCGGTGAGGTCCTTCCAGGTGCCGGAAACGCCCTCGACGCGCGCCTGGCCGCCGAGTTCGCCCTCGCTGCCCACCTCGCGGGCCACGCGGGTCACCTCGGACGCGAACGAGCGGAGTTGGTCCACCATCGTGTTGATGGTGTCCTTCAGGTCGAGCATCTCGCCGCGGACATCGACGGTGATCTTCTTGGACAGGTTTCCGAGCGCCACCGCCTTGGTGACCTCCGCGATGTTGCGGACCTGGGACGTCAGGTTTCCGGCCATCGAGTTCACCGAGTCCGTCAGGTCTTTCCAAGTTCCGGCGACGCCCTTGACCTTCGCCTGGCCGCCGAGATTCCCTTCCGTGCCCACCTCGCGGGCCACACGGGTCACCTCCGAGGCGAACGACCCGAGCTGATCGACCATCGTGTTGACGGTGTTCTTCAGTTCGAGGATCTCGCCCTTCACATCCACGGTGATTTTCTTGGAAAGGTCGCCGCGCGCGACGGCGGTCGTGACATCCGCGATGTTGCGGACTTGGGCGGTGAGGTTGCCGGCCATGAAGTTCACCGAGTCGGTGAGGTCCTTCCAGGTGCCGGCCACGCCCTTCACCTCCGCGGTACCGCCAAGCTTGCCCTCGCTGCCCACCTCGCGGGCCACGCGCGTGACCTCCGAGGCGAAGGAGGAGAGCTGGTCCACCATCGTGTTGATGGTGTTTTTCATCTGCAGGATCTCGCCCTTCACCTGCACGGTGATCTTCTTGGAAAGATCGCCCTGCGCGATGGCGGTCGTGACTTCCGCGATGTTGCGGACCTGGTCGGTCAGGTTGCCGGCCATCATGTTCACGTTGTCCGTGAGGTCCTTCCAGGTGCCGGCCACGCCGGAAACCTCCGCCTGGCCGCCGAGCTTGCCCTCGGTGCCTACCTCCCGGGCAACGCGGCTCACCTCGGAGGCGAACGACCGGAGCTGGTCCACCATCGTGTTGATGGTGTCCTTCAGCTCGAGGATCTCGCCTTTGACATCGACGGTGATCTTCTTGGAAAGGTCGCCGTTCGCGACCGCGGTGGTGACGTCGGCGATGTTGCGGACCTGGTCGGTCAGGTTGCCGGCCATCGAGTTCACTGAATCCGTGAGATCCTTCCACGTGCCGGCCACGCCGGAAACGTTCGCCTGGCCGCCGAGCTTGCCCTCGGTGCCCACCTCGCGGGCCACGCGGGTGACCTCGGACGCGAACGAGCCGAGCTGATCGACCATGGTGTTGATCGTGTCCTTCAGCTCGAGGATCTCGCCTTTGACATCGACGGTGATCTTCTTCGAAAGGTCGCCGCGCGCGACCGCCGTGGTGACGGCGGCGATGTTGCGGACCTGCGAGGTCAAATTGCCGGCCATCGAGTTCACCGAGTCGGTGAGGTCCTTCCAAGTGCCCGAAACGCCTTCGACGCGCGCTTGGCCGCCGAGTTTTCCGTCGGTGCCCACCTCGCGGGCCACGCGGGTGACCTCCGAGGCGAAGGACCGGAGCTGGCCGACCATGGTGTTGACGGTGTCCTTCAGCTCGAGGAACTCGCCTTTGACATCGACGGTGATTTTCTTCGTCAGGTCGCCGTTGGCGACGGCGGTGGTGACAGTGGCGATGTTGCGCACCTGCGCGGTGAGGTTGCCGGCCATCAGGTTCACGTTGT
>CBFGTW010000148.1:0-11045 GCA_965651855.1 uncultured Verrucomicrobiales bacterium | reverse complement strand
CCCGCGATTTCCCTTCCGCTCGCGCGGGGCGGATTTTAGGTTCCGGGCAGCATGAACCCGCTCGCTCCCATTGTCGCCGGCATCGATTTCTCCGCGGCTTCGCCCGTCGTGCTCGAGCACGCGATCAAGCTGGCCTTGGCCGGCGGCCGGCGGTTGATCGCGGTGCACGTGCTGGACGATTCGAAGCTCAAGGCGTGGTCCGAGGCCACCGGCCAGGAACTGCCGGCGACGCGCGCCAAGGACGAGGCGCGCGAGCGGCTCGAGCGGCTGGTGACTTCCCACGACTCGCTGCTGCCGGTCGAGATGGAGATTCCCGTCGGCCGGCCGTTCGTCGAGCTGGCCGAGCTGGTGAAGAAGGAAAAGGCCGAGCTGCTGGTGCTCAACGCGCACGATCTCAACAAGAAGCGGCTCGGCACCGTGGCCTCGCGCTGCGTGCGCGTGGTGCCGGCGGACGTGATGCTGCTGCGCGATTGGCAGGGCCGGTTTTTCCGCAAGGTGCTGGCGTGCGTGGATTTCTCGGACACCTCGCGGATCGCGCTGCAGAAGGCGATTTCCGCCGCGGCGGCGCATGATGCGGAACTCGAGATCGTGCACGTGCTGTTCCCGCCGGGCCGCGACCCGTGGGGCCGCGCGATGACCGAGGCGCTGGAGACGGGCCACGAGTATGACGAGAAAATCCGCGCCGCCGTGCGGGCGAAGCTCGACGCGTTCCTCGGATCCTTCGCGGCGGAGCTGGAGAAAGTCCGGCACAAGACGCTGCTACTCGAGTCTGAGGACCCGGCCGCGGCGATCTCGGCGCACGTCGTTTCGGAGTCGATCGACCTCACGGTGCTCGGCACGCAGGGCCGCACTTGGCTCGGCAGCCTGATCCTCGGCAGCAACGCCGAACGCATTCTCCACGACTCGCCCACGTCGATCCTGCTGGTCCGCCTCCGCGATTGAGTTCACCATCCGCCCGTGGCGAAAATCGGCGAGCGCGCGCAACTGACGGTCCTCCGGGAAAAGCCGTTCGGGCTCTATCTGGACGGCGGCGAACTCGGCGAGGTGCTCCTCCCGCGCGGCGAAGTGCCCGCGGTATGGCAGACCGGCGAGCGGCTCGAGGTTTTCCTCTACCACGATTCGGAAGACCGGCCGGTGGCGACGCTCAAGCGGCCGAAGGCGATGCCGGGCGAATTCGCGCGGCTGAAAGTGGTGGCCGCCACGCCCGTCGGCGCGTTCCTCGACTGGGGCCTGCCGAAGGACCTCCTGGTGCCGTTCCGCGAGCAGAAGACGCGGATGGAAGTCGGGAAATCCTATGTCGTCCACGTGAGGGTGGACGAGGAAAGTGGCCGGATCGTCGCCACCACCCGCCTGACCCGCCACCTCGACAAGGAGCCGCGGCGCTGGCGCGAGGGCGAGCCGGTGAACCTCTTGATCTACGCGAAGACCGATCTCGGCTACAAGGCGATCGTGGACAACACCCACTCGGGCCTGCTGTTCGCCAATGAAGTCTTCTCGCCGCTCCAGCCGGGCGAGCGCCTGCCCGGATTCGTCGCGAACGTCCGCCCGGACGGAAAGATCGACCTGTCCCTGCAACCGCCCGGTCGCACGCGCGTCGACGATCTCGAGCGCGTGATCCTGCGCGAGCTCGAGGTGCGCGGCGGCTTCTGGGCGATCGGCGACGACACGCCCGCCGCGGAAATCCGGGACGAACTCGGCGTGAGCAAGCGCACCTTCAAGCAAGCCGTCGGCGCGCTGTTGAAGAAGCGCAAGATCACCATTGGCGACGATGGGTTGCGATTGGTGTAGATGGTGGATAGTAGATGGAAGATGGTGGATTCCGCTCTCCGCCATTCGCCTCCCAATCCGTTGGCCTTCGACCTCGTGCTTCAGCCCTTTGGCTTCTCATTTTCATCCCACGCCGATGGCGACAAGTGGGCCGGCCCGGCGGTCCAGCCCTACCATCCACCATCTTCCATCCGCCATCTCAATTCACCCCCCGAGCGCTCGGACCAAGGCGAGGTGGTCGTTCAGCGTGCGGAGCTTGAGGCGCAGCGAAGTACGACGCGCTTGGTAGTAAGAATGGCGGAACTCGGTGGCCTCGATGGAGGAAATCAGTCCGCTTTCGAAGCGCGAGCGGGCGTCGTCCCACGCACGACGACGGGTTTGCGCCTCGCGTTCGGCGGAGCGGAGCTGGGAAACCCGCGAGCGGAAATTGATGTAGCCGCCTTCGATTTCCTCGATCGCGTTGAGTGCGGTCGAGCGGTAGTCGGCCGCCGCGGCGACCGCTTCCGCGCGGGACCGCGGAACGGCGGCGAGGCGCTCGGGATCCCAAATGGGAATCTCGAGCCGCGGCCCGGCGGTGGCCATCCAAGTGCGGAACCGCTGCGTGGGCGAGTCCGTTCCGCCCTCGGCTCCGGCGGCGAGGCTGAGCGAGGGCAGCAGGTTCAGCCGGGCGGCGCGGGCGATGGAAAAGGCGGCGCGCACTTCGGCTTCGGCGGCGATCATGTCCGGCCGGCTGGCGAAGGTCTCGGCCGGCAGACGGTGCGGCGCCTCGGGAACCCGCAGCGAGCCGGCCGGCCGCGCGGGAACATCGCCGTGGCCGCCGGTGAGCCGGTCGAGCCGCAGGCGGGCAAGCGCGAGCTGGCGCTCGAGGTCCTCGGCACGGCGGTTGAAGGCCTGGGCATCGGCGTCCCGCTCGGCGAGATCCGCGGAGTTCGCGAGACCGGCATCGGCGAGCGATTGGGTGAGCCGCAGGCTTTCGCGCTCGGAAGTCACCTGCTCGCGGAGCAATCCGATCTCCTCTGTTAGAATCGCGGCCTCGAAGCGTGCGGCGGCGATCTCGGTGGCGAGCATCAAGCGCGCGCCCTGCAAGCGCGCCCACGCCGCGGCCTCGCGGTCTTTCGCCGCGCTGAGCATGGCCCGCCGTTTCCCGGTGAGATCGAGTTCCCACGACACCATCGCCTCGCCGGTCCACGCTTCCATGTCCTCCGGCTCGAACATCGTCATGCGCGATTGCTCGCGGTTCACGCCCCAGCCGAGAGCCGCTCCGGCTTTCGGGAAAAGCATGCCGAGCGCCTCGAGCCGGTCGGCACGGGCCGCTCCGGCGCGCGCCACCAGCGCCTCGATGTCCGGATTCCGCGACCAGCCGCGGCGGATCAGCTCGTCGAGCGCTGGATCGCCATAGCTCCGCCACCACCCGCCACCGAGCGCGCCCGAGGAAACCGGCGCGTGGACCCAGGCCGGCGGCGCGGGGATGGTGGCGTCGGGCATCGGGGCCGCGCAGGCCACGAGCAGCAGCGGAAGGAGAAACGACGGTTTCAAAAGGCGGCGGGGCTTCAGTTCTCGACGTGCAGGGCACTGGCGTCGATCACCAGGGCCTCCGGCGTGGACGACTCCGCGACGGTGCCGCTGACGGTGACGGTGCTGAGCTCCTTGAGACCCTTCACGCCCTTGAGGCCTTGGGCGACGACGCGGCCGTTTTCGCCGACGATCTGGATCGTGGCGGTGCCTTCGCGGATGTCCTCTTTCGAGTCGCAGCACACGTCCCAAGGCGTCGTGCATTCGTCGTCGGGCCGTTCGTTGCAGGGCGTGAGCGTCGTCGTGTCACCGAGCACAAAGGCGGCCCGGCCGTCGACGAACGGCTGGGTGCGGCCCATGACCTTCCCGGAAACAGTGACCTCGTCGCCCGGCCGGGCGTCGGCGCGCACGACGTGGATCGGCTGCGCGGACGCAGGCGGCGATTCGACGAACCAAGCGTCGACCGATTGGGCCGGCGCGGACGCTTCCGTTTCCGGTTTGTCGCAGCCCGCGATCGCGATCGCGGAGAGAAATAGGAGCGATTTGGAATATCTCATGGCATTGTCTAACAGTTTGGGTTCAGGAAGAGCGGAGGGCGCTGGGCAGGGGCGGCCGGAGGCAGCGGGCGGCGGGCGGCAGCGCGCCGATGATGCCGAGCAGCACGCCGGTGACCAAGCCGGCCACCGCCACGCCCGGCGTGATGGAAAGGGTGAAGGCGCCGATGGAGAAGGGGATCGTGAGGCCGTCGAGCAGCGCGACGGCGGCCAGCGAGGCGAGCAACGTGCCGCACAGGCAGGCGAGCAGGCTCTCCTGGACGAGGCTGACGAGGATCGCGCCGCGGCCGAAGCCGATGGCCTGCAGGGTCGCCAGCTCGCGGATGCGCGAGGCGAAGGCGGCGTAGAGCGTGTTCAGCCCGCCGAAGAGCGCGCCGGCGGCGACGAGCCCGGCGGTGACCCAGGTCATCACGCGCAAGGGGCGGAAAAACGCGCTGAGGTGGGCGTAGTAGTCGCTTTCGCGCATCGCCGTCAGCTCGAGGTCGAGTCGTTGTTTGCTGAAAAGGTCCGCCTCGGCGAAATCGTCCGGAGCTTCCATGCGGAGCACCACGCATGAGACCGTCTCGCGTTGGGCGAGCATGTGGAGGTCGCCGAGGGCCGCCCAGATTTCGGATTCCATCACGGTGCCCGGGGCGGCGAAGGTGCCGGAAATCGTCATCTCCGCGCCGTCGAGCCGGACCTTGGTGCCCGGTTTCAACGCGTCTTTTGCGAGCCCGAGCTTCCGCCACGCGAGCCGGCCCGCCATCAACTCGCCGGCCTGCGGAAACGAGCCGTCGATCAGCCGCACCTCCGGGTGGACGAGCAAAGCCTGCGGATTCACGCCGCGGAAGAGGCCTTGGCCGCGCTGTCCGTTCGCCGTTTCGAGATAAGTCATGTAATGGATCTCGGTGGAAACCGCCGGGGTGCCGAGTTTTTGGTCCACCCCTTGGATCGAGGCTTCCGCGATTCCGGCGAGCCGGGGCGCGACTTCGCTGCGCTGGATGCTCTCCTCGCTGCCCGCGCCGAGCAGGATCGCGTTGAGCGGCGAGCCGGAGGCCGAGAGCACCTGCTTCATTCCGCCATTCAGGGCTCCCGCCGCCATCACCAGCAGCACGACCAAGGCGCTCCCGCCGACCGTCTGGAGGAGGCGCGACTTGTCGCGGAACAAATTCCGCAAGGCGTACGTGAAGGGGAGCATGGACTAACGGATACCGGAGATTGGGATAATCGGGCTAATTGGGTGTTGTTATGACCGCAGGCTCTTCACGATCGGTTGGCGCATGGCTTGGATGGCGGGGTAAATGGCGGCGAGCATGCCGAGGACGAGGGCGGCGAACACGGCGTAGCCGGCGGTCAGGAACTCCGGCCGGACGGCGAGCGTGTGGCCCTCGCTGCCCATGGTGAAACTTTGCCAGCGGAGGAACGACCAAGCCGCGGCGGTGCCGAGGAAGCCGCCGATCAGGCCGAGCATGCCGCCCTCGCTGACGACCAGGAACAGGATCGCGCGACCCGGATAGCCGAGGGTCCGCAGCACGGCGTTCTCTTTCACGCGGCCGCGGACGACGAGCAGGATCGAGTTCGCGACGAGGCCGACGACGGCCAGCACGGCGCCGATCCCGAGCCAGCGGGTGAAACGGATCAACTCGATGAGCTGTCCGGCGGTCTCGGTGAAGAACGCCTTTTCGGGCTTGGTGTTCGTCGGGAGCTGGTCGGACTTGAAGCGCTCGTCGATGGCGGCGGCGACGGGTTTCAGATCGGCGGAGGCATTCACCCGGACGTTGAACTGCGTGACGATGCCGAGCCCGATGTTCGACGCTTGTTGGAGGAACGGCAGCTTCACGTAGGCGACGTTGTTGTCCTGCGGGAACGGCGAGCGGATGATGCCGGCGACGTGCACCGTCACGCCCACGGCGTCGAAGCGGTCGCCGGGTTTGAGGCCGCGGCGGCGGGCGAACTGCTCACCTAACAGTGCCCCGTCGTCGCGTCGCTCCCACTCGGCGGCGTCGCCTTCGATGATCCGAATCTCCGGCGCGTACTTCCGCAGCAGGCCGTCTGGCACGCCGCGGAAGGTGATGACGTCGAGGCTCGCGCCGCAGTTGTTCACCACGATCTGCACCGGGATCACCTCGCGCACGCCGGGGATCGAGCGGATCTCATCCGCGTAATGTTCCGGCAGCCGGCTGGTGGCGGGGCAGAAGCGGTTTTCCCGATAGACCACGAGCGTGGTGTCCGCGGCGGTCTCCTCGGTGGCGTCGGCAAGCGAGCGCTGGAGGGTTTCCACCGCGGTGAAAAGGAACATCCCCGCGGCCACGCCGAGCACGGTCAGCAAGGTCCGCAGGCGGTGGCGGACGAGCTGCTTGAAAGCGAGGGGCAGGAGGCGCATGGGGGTGATAGGTTGATTGGGATAACTAGGTGAATTAGGCTAATTGGGTCACGGCGTGGGTGCGGGCTCGGGGAGTTCCTGTTCGAGAAGTTTGCCCTTTTCGAGGTGCAGGGTGCGGTCGGCGGCGGCGGCTGCTTTGGCGTCGTGCGTCACCATGGCGATCGTCTTGCCATGGTCGCGGGCGAGCGAGCGAAGCAGGCCGAGGATGTGGTTGGCAGCCTCGCGATCGAGGTCGCCGGTCGGCTCGTCCGCGACGAGCAACGGCGGATCCGCCACCAACGCGCGGGCGATGGCGACGCGTTGTTCCTGGCCGCCGGAGAGTTCGCCGGGCGTGTGGTGCATGCGGTCGCCGAGGCCCACCAACTTCAGCGCCGCCTCCGCCTTCGCGCGGCGCTCGCGGCGGCCGAGCGAGGTGATGAGCAAGGGCAGCTCGACATTCTCGAAGGCGGTGAGGACCGGCACGAGATGATACAACTGGAAAATGTATCCCACATGCCCGGCGCGCCATTTCGTCAACTGCCGGCGGGAAAAGGAAGCAATGTCCTGCCCGGCGATCACGAGCGAGCCGGCGGTCGGCGCGTCGATGCCGGAAAGCAGGTTGAGCAGCGTGGTTTTCCCGGATCCGGACGGGCCCATCAGCGCGAGGAACTCGCCGCGGCGCACGTCCAGATCGAGTTTCTCGAGCGGCGTCACCAAGGTCGGGCCCTTGCGGTAGCTCTTGGTGATGCCACGGCAGGTGATCATGGCTGGATCGGGGGAGTTCATGATGATGTAGTCTAATCTGCGGTCGTCTTGTTACAGTTCGAGCTGCGGATCGACGCGCTGGTTTTCCGTGAGGCCGCTGGGGTCGAGGACGATCCATTCGCCCGGGCGGACGCCGTCGTCGAGGCGGCGGTGGCCGTCGCGGGTTTCCCCGGAGGGTTGGACCTGGCGACGAGTGACGCGGCGGCTCTCGGGATCGCAGATCCAGACGAAGCCCTCGCGGAGGGCCTGTTCGGGGACATACACGGCGAGCGCGCCGGAGCTGGTTACGGCAGACGTCGTACTTCCCCCGGCCGGCGCGGTGTCGAAGAACTCGACGCGGCATAGCATTTCCGGGCGGAGCTTGTCGTTGGGATTCTCGATGCGCACCTTCGCCTGGAGCGTGTTCCGCTGGAGGTCCGCCTCTCCGAGGATGCGGGTGACTTCGCCTTCGAAGACGTCGTCGGGCAGCAGGTTGCTGCGGATGCGCGCGCGCTGGCCGACACTCAGGCCGGCGGCGTCCGCGAGCGGGACATCGACGCGCACCTGCAGATGCGCGGGGTCGTAGAGGATGGCGATCGTCGCGCTGTCCTCCTCGTCCATGCCGATCATTTTCTTCTGGCCGGGCGCGGCGATCAGGCGGAGCACGCGGCCGGTGGCGGGCGCCTTGATGGTGGTGCGCTCGAGCGCGAGATCGGCTTGGGCGAGTTTCACCTCGGCGGCCTTGATCTCCGCTTCCAGGGCGACCACCTGATAGGCGATCTGGTTGAGTTCCTCGGCGATCTCCGCGATGCGCGCCTTGCGCCCGGCGATGGCGGCCTGGCGGCGGGCGTTTTCCGCGCGGGCGGCGATCCGCTCGGCTTCGGGAATCGCGCCGCTCGTCGTGCGGTCGAGGCGCGCGAGGCGGTCGGCGGCGACCTCGGCATCGGCCTCGTCGGATTCGAGGCCCGCCTTTTCCGCATCCATTTTCTGCAACGCGATCTGGGTGCCGACGCAGTGGGCGTCGAAGTTCGCCCGGAGCATCTCGAGTTCGCGCGCCGCGGCGTCGCGGGCGAGGCGGGCGTCGATCTCGATCAATTTCGCCAGCGGCTGGTCCTTCTCGACGAGCTCGCCTTCGAGGACGTGCACCACGTCGACCACGCCGTCGGTGAGCGCGGTCGCCTTGATCGGCAGTGGGTCGGGTTCCACCCAACCGGAAGCTTGGAAGAGCATCCGGCCGGTGCCCGCGGCGGGGGCGGTGCTGGTGTGGATCTGCCCTTGCTGTTCGATCGCCCGGGCCGGCGTGACGCGCACGTCTTGCGCGGGGATCAGCCGGTCGCGGAAAAGCAGCAGGAAAAGGATCGCGAAGCCAGTGAGGATCGCGGCGGGCAGCAGCCAAGTGGCGCGGCGTTTCGCGACGGCGGCCGGGGCTTCGGCGCGCACCAGCGCCGAGAGGTCGTGCGGGGAATCGGACATGGAGAGAGGTCGCTTTGCTTTGGAACTCGCCGGAGCCAGTGGGCGTCCGGAACGGGAAAACGCGGGCGCTCCCTTAGAGGAGCGGCGGACGGAACGGAATCGTCCCGCGTTTCAAAGCAGCAGCGACCGCTGCAACAAGTAGAGCGGCGGACCCGGCGGCGGGCCGCGGTCCGGCGGCAGCGCGCCGGCGGGGAGGGTCGCCGGGAGATCCGGCACAGGCGGCACTTCCAGCGCCGGAGCGATCGCGGCCGTCAGCGCCGGAAGCGCGGGCGCGTCGGGAAAAACGGCGTCCGGCAGCATCTTCTCGACCGTGATGCAGCCGCTGCCGGGTGCCGCGGGAGCGCCGTGGCAATCGCAGCCCGGCGACGTTTCGGCGCAGCCGTGGCACGATTCGCCGGGCATCAGCCACGTCAGATATGCCGTGCAGAAACGCTGCGGCGCACCCGAGACCGGCAGGACGAACCCGACGATCAGGAGCATGACCAAAGCTTTCAGGCGGCGCGCCATCGCCTTCATCCATAGCAAGGGAAAACGACGACGCAAGCCCGGCGAATGGCCTTGCCGTGAACGACCGCCCGCTGCATGGGATGGGCCATGGAGATTTCCGCGGTGCTTTTCGACTTCGACGGCGTATTGGTGGATACCGAATGGGCGATCTACGACGCCTGGCACCGCACCTTCCTCGCGCACGGCCATCCGCTGCCGCTCGAGGTTTACACCCAGTGCATCGGCTCCGATTTCGAGACGTGGTCGCCGAAGGTCCACCTCGAGGAACTCACCGGCCAAGCCTTCGACTGGCACGACCTCGATGCCCGCCGGCAGGAGGAAATCGTCCGCGATCTCGGCGGCGCCGGGCCGATGCCGGGGGTGGTGGAGCTTCTGGATGTTCTTGCGGACCGGCCGAGGAAGCGGGCCGTGGTTTCCAGTTCATCGCACCACTGGGTGGACGGCTGGCTCGGGCGGCTCGGATTGGCGGAGCGCTTCGACACCGTCGTCTGCCGCGGCGACGCGCCGCAGATCAAGCCCGCGCCGGATCTCTATCTCGAGGCCGCGCGTCGCTTCGGCCTGCCGCCGGAGAAGTGCCTCGTCATTGAGGATTCGCTCAACGGCGTGAAAGCCGCGAAAGCCGCCGGGATGCCCGTCTGGGTGGTGCCGAACCGCGTCACGGCGTGCCTGGACTTCTCGATCGCCGATGCGGTTTTTCCGTCGCTGGACGAACTGCGGGCAGCGCTGGCGTGAGGGGAGCTTGCAAGTACATCCGAAGCTGTATACACTACGCCGCATGGAGACGAAGGTATTTAGAAGTGGAAACTCCAAAGCCGTGCGGTTGCCCAAGGAGTTCGATCTGCCATGCGGCCCCGTGTCGATCCGCCGCGAAGGCCGGCGGCTCATCGTCGAGGAGCTGTCCGGGGACGGTTGGCCCGATGGCTTTTTCGAGAGCGTGCGGATCGACCGGGAGGGATTCGGTCGGGAACCTCTGGTCCACCGGGAGCGAAGCTTGTGAACCGGATCCTCGACACCAACGTCTGCATCGACGTGCTCAGGGGGCGCGGGAAAGTGGTGGCGCGCCTGAAATCTTGCCGGCCGGAGGAATGCTACATTTCCGCCGTCACGGAGTTCGAGTTGTTCCAAGGGGTTGACCGCGCTCCGGAAGACCGGGCTGCGGACGAGCGGGCGAAGGTGACGCGCTTCGTTTCCTGCCTCCGGATCCTGCCGTTCGACTCCGACTGCGCGCGGGTCGCCGGGCGCTTGAATGCCTCCCTCTTGAACCGTGGCACGCCGGTGGACATCGCGGACGTGTTCATTGCCGCGACCGCCCTCCGCGAAGGCTGGACCTTGGTGACGAACAACACCCGGGATTTCTCGAAGATCGAGGGCTTGGAGCTGGAGGACTGGCGCTGAGGAGGTGCCGGGGATCGGACTTCGGAACTTCGACGACGGATTCGTTGCAAAGCGTAACGGCCTGCGGAGCGTTCTCCCTGTCATTCCGCAATTCTCACAGCCCCGGCGGGTGACGCATGATGTGGCCTTTGGCCTGGCGGGTTTCCGGTTTCCAGCGCGGGCCGGAGCGGCCGCCGGGACCGCCGGTGTCGAGCCGCAGGCCGGCGACGGTGAGGAAAACATGGCCGTCCCGGACGTAGGCGGTGATCCATTTTCCTTGGCCCTTCTTGCCGTAGTTGAAGAATCCGCGGGAGGTCAGCGAGCCCTTGAGCAGGCCGGCTTCGCGCAGGACATACGAGGCCGTCCCGGAGCAATCGTAGCCGCTGTCGTGGTGATGGCGGTGGCCGCCGCCCCATTTGTAGGGCTTGCCCTGGAGGCGGTTGCCGGCGGCGATCGCGCGCTTCACGGCGGGCGGGGCATTGCGCGGCGCGTAAGCGACGCCGTTCTTCAGCATGGCGGTCCGGCCGTGCTCGAAGCGGTAGGAGACCGGGTATTTCGCCTTCACCTGCTGCGAGCAGGAGGAAAGGCCGCCGGCCAGCGCGAAGAGCGCGAAAAGCGGAAGGATGAGGCGATTCATGCGCCGGTTCTGCCAAAAGCTCTTCGGGAAAGCAAATGATTAAGCTTGCTGAATCGAAAGCCACGCCACCGCCTTTTCCAGCGCCCGTGAACGATGGCTGAGCGTGTTTTTCACGTCATCCACGGACACAGAGAAG
>CBFGTW010000147.1:0-11130 GCA_965651855.1 uncultured Verrucomicrobiales bacterium | reverse complement strand
CGGCGTGCGGAGATCCTGAAAGTACTCGCGGAGATGAGCGACTCGGAGATCCAGCGGCTGATCGCGCAAGCGCGCGAGGCAACCAGCTTGGAGAACGAGCCCCGGATGCAGTTGCTCGGACTTGCCGTGCTCATGCTCGCGGACAGCAGTCCGCGCGTGGCGTTGGACGTGGCCAACGCGCTGGACCAGCGGTTCCAGGCTGAGGATCCGGATAATTCCGAGCGCTTCAACTTGAGCATGGGGATCCATGCAGCTCTCGCGAACTGGGCGGCGGAAGATCCCGCCGGTGCCCTCCAGTGGGCGAAAGAAGCCGCGAAACACGATCCGGATCTCGACTTCGACCGGACCCTCGGTTCGATTATCGGAGGAGCGGCCACCAACGATCCTGCCTACGCATTCGATTTGCTGAAGCTCGCGGATCCGGAGAAGGCCTGGCTTTCGGCGCAGGCGATCGCGAACAGCTCGTTCACGGCGAAGCACCGGACGGCGGCGCTTGCCGGGCTCCGCGCCTACCTCGCCGAAGCGCCGGACGCGGCAGCGGCGGCTGAAGTGGAGCGCACGTTTCTCGAGAACATCGGCGGGCGGTTGAGCGCGTTCTCGCTGGAGGAGCAGCGCTTCGAGGAGGCGGTCGCGTGGATCGAAGAAAATCTGACGCAACGGGAGAAGGCGGTGCTGGCGGAGGGAATCGGCGGGTCGTCCATCCGTCGCGGAGGAGCCGGCTGGTTCGGCTGGCTGGCCGAAACCTTGCCTGCCGATGACTTCGAGAGCCACGTCCGTCGCGCGGTGGGGCTGTGGACGCGACAGGATTTCCGCGCGGTCGAGGAGTGGCTCGAGCAAGCGCCCGAAGATGCGGCCAAGGTTCCCGCGGTGAAAGGTTACGTCGAGACGATGGCCCGGTACCGGCCGATCGACGCGGAGCGCCGGGCGCTCGTTCTGCCGCCGGATGAACAACGTGCGGCGCTGGAAATCATCCACGACCGCTGGCCGGACGAGGATCCTGAAGGTCGCGCCGCTTTCGCCGCGCGGCACGGGCTGGAGTGACGGCCGTTGTGGATTTAGCCAGCGGCAAGGTCGGCTTGACGATCGTCCATTTGTGATACAAGAGTGTCTCACAATGAGAACGGCAACCGTCCGCGATCTTCGCAACGAATTCCCGCGGGTGGCCCGGTGGATCGAGGAAGGGGAGTGCGTGGAGATCACCCGGTCGGGCAAACCGTTCGCCCGTTTGGCTCCCGCTCCCAAGGCGACGCCGGCGAGTGTCCCGATGCCGGATTTCCTGGGTCGACTGCAGAGAAACTTCCCTTCCGAAACGCCTGCGTCCGGCTCCGTGGTCGATTATGACCGCGGCGACCGATGAGTGCCTATGCCGACACGGGTTTCGTCGTTTCCCTATACAAGGCGGAGACCACCAGCGCCCGCGCCGCCGCCGCCATGAAGCGGCTCGCAGCGCCGATCTGGCTCTCGCACCTGGGCGAACTGGAACTTCGCAATGCTTTCCAGCTTTCGGTGTTCCGGGGCGAGATCGATCCCGAGGCGGCCGAACTCAAGAAGCGCCTGTTTCTCGAAGATAGGGAAAACGGGATTTTCGGTATCATGCCGCTCCCGACCTCGGCGCTGTATCCGAAGGCGGTGGAACTCGCGGAACGCCACAGCGCCAAGCTGGGAACCCGCAGCCTCGACGTGATGCATGTGGCCGCCGCGTTGATCCTCGGCGCGGAGATCTTCCTCAGCTTCGATGAGCGACAGCGCAAGGTGGCCAAGATCGAAGGGTTGAAGATCCGGCCTCGATAGGAAGCAGCGGTCCCCAGCTTCCCCTCTCACACCAGCTGCGTCTCCACCAGCAGGCGGTAGGTGCCGTTTTCCCAGAGGAGTTCGTCGTGGGTGCCGCTTTCGACGATCCGGCCTTGGTTGAAGACGAGGATGCGGTCGGCGTGGCGGACGGTGGAGAGGCGGTGGGCGATGACGAGGCTGGTGCGGCCGGCCATCAGGCGCTCGAGCGCTTCGTTCACGAGTCGTTCGCTCTCGGCGTCGAGCGCGGAGGTGGCTTCGTCGAGGAGCAGGATTTTCGGGTTCGCGAGGATCGCGCGGGCGATGGCGATCCGCTGGCGCTGGCCGCCGGAGAGCTTCGTGCCGCGCGGGCCGACGATCGTGTCGTAGCCCTCCGGCAGGGCGGTGATGAAGTCGTGGGCGTTGGCCTGCTTTGCGGCGTTGCGGACGTCTTCCTCGGTGGCGCCGGGTTTCCCGTATTCGATGTTCTCGCGAATGCTGCCGCCGAATAGCAGGACTTCCTGCGGGACGATCGCGATCTGCGAGCGCAACGACTCGAGGGAAAACTCCGTGGCCGCGCGGCTGTCGAAGAGCACCTTGCCGGCGAGCGGTTCGTTGAGGCCGAGGATCAGCGAGAACGTCGTGGATTTCCCCGCGCCGGACGGACCGACGAGGGCGACGCGTTCGCCCGGGCGGACGTGGAAGGAAACGTCGGTCAGCACCGGTGCGTCGGGCCGCGAGGGGTAGCGGAAGGTGACGTCGGAAAAGGCGAGCGAGCCTTTGAGCGTCGCGGGTTCACCGTCGGTGCGCTCGGGGCCGGTTTCCAGAATCTCGCGCAGCCGTTCGGTCGCGCCGGCGGTTTGCTGGAGCTGGGAAACGATTTCCGGAAACGTCCCGAGCGATGCGCCGACGAAGATCGAGAACAGGATGAAGAACACGAAATTCGTCCACGTGATCTCCTCCTGCGCGTACATCCGAGTGCCGAACCACGCGACGAAGGCGATCGTGCCGAAGAGCGCGAAGATCACGAACGACAGGAAGGCGGCCCGCGCCCGCGCGCCGCGGAGGCTCACGCCGAGGAAGCGTTCGAGCTGCCGGCTGTAGCGCTCGGCCTCGAAGCGCTCGTTGGTGAAGGCTTTGACGTCCGCGATGCCTTGGACGCTTTCCTCGATCACCGTGCCGGCCTCCGCCAGGGCGTCCTGCGCTTCCTTCGAGTGCTTGCGGACTTTTCTTCCCGCGATGGCGATCGCGAGCACCACGAGCGGCACGCAGCCGAGCATGATGAGCGAGAGTTTCCACGAGGCGATGAAGATGAAAACCAAACCGCCCACCAGGATCACGCTGTGGCGAACCGCTTGGGGCACCGTCGTGAGCAGCGTCTCGCGGACCAGGCTGAGGTCGTTCGAAATCCGGTTGCTCAGGGCGCCGGCGCGCTGTTCCTGATAGAACGACATCGGCAGGCGGACCAGGTGGTGGAACAGGTCGCGCCGCAGCGCGTTCAGCGCGGACTCGCCGGCGCGGATGAAGCCCTGGACGCGGAAAAACGCGATCACCGCCTGCAACGCCAGCACGGCGAGCAATTGCCACAGGACGCGGTTCGCCTTCGCCACCACCTCTTCCGGCGGCACCTGGACGCGCATCGCGTCGGCCGGATTCCCGATCAGATCCTTGAGGAACCACGGAAACGCCAGAGACAGGCCGGCGGTGAGGAAAAGCGCCGCCAGCGAGGGCAGGAAAATCGCTTTCTCGCGCATCAAGTAGCCGAGAATCCACCTCGTCGACGAGGGGTCTTTCCCGGAGCGCGGCGCGGACATGCGCGCGATGGGAGACGATGCGCGGCACCGCGTCAACCGCCTGAAAATCCTCCTTGCCGCCGCGGCCTCGGTTTTATCTTCTGCTACCGTGAAAAACCAACTGTCCCGTGGTTTCGCCCTGCTTCCCGTCTTGCTCGCACCCATGGCGAGCGGCGCGATTTCCATCCAGTCGTTCTCGCCGGCGACGAACGACCGCTTCGCAAACGATCCGTCCTTCATCGGCGACGCCTACGACTGGTCGGGCGTCGGCCGCAGCGCCGGCGGCCAGTGGGTGGTGATGCTCACGCCCACGGTCTTTCTCACGGCCCAGCATGCGCCAGCGAGCGGGACGATCACCTTTTTTCCGGGGAATGATCCGGGTGCCTCGGCCGTGACGCGCACGGTCTCCACCGGCCAGCAGATTTCCGGCACCGACCTCCGGATCGGCCAGCTCGACAGTGCGCTGCCGCCGACCATCGCGACCTACAACTTCGCGACGACAGCCCTGACCTCGACGACTTTTTCCACCTCCTTCCTCGCCAACGCCCCGGTTTTCCTCAGCGGCCACTCGCCGACCACGACCGGCTACGGCGGTTCCGCGCTCACGAACCAAGCGGTCGGCACCAACCGCGTCGAAGGCTTCGTCGCCGGCCAGTCGATCGCCGGCTCGCCGACGGATGTGCTGGTGATGGTGCAAAACCAGCCCGGCGACGTCGGCTACACGTACACGACCTACGAAGCCCAGCTCGCGAGCGGCGATTCCGGCGGGCCGCTGATGTGGGTGTCCGGCGGTGATCTCGTCGTGGTGGGCATCAACGCGGCGGTTGGCACCGTGGACATCCAGCCCGGCCCGGGCGAGACGCTGCGGCCGGCTTCGGTCTTCTCCTACACCGGCAACTATGCCGGCCCGATCCAGGACTACATCAATGCCGCGATGATTCCCGAGCCCTCGGTGATCGGCTTGCTTGCGTCCGCCACCGCCCTCCTCCTGCGCCGGCGCCGGTGATCCTCAAGGAGTGGGGCGTCTCGCCCGCTTCCCGCTGCGGAACAAACCCCGCTTGCCAGCGGCCGTCCGCTCGCCCATGAACGCCGGCCATGACCGGAAGGGAAGTCCGTGAGGCGCTCGATCGCGCGGGGGTGCTGCCAAGCCGCCAGCTCGGCCAGAATTTCCTCGTCGATCCGAACATGGCCCGCTGGATCGTGGCGCGCCTCGAGCCGGGGCCGGAGGATGCGGTCGTCGAGGTGGGTCCCGGAACCGGCGCGCTCACCGAGCATCTCGTCGGAAATGTCCGCCGCTTGATTTTGGTGGAATACGACCGCCGGCTCGCCGCGGCCTTGGCCGAGCGCTTCGCGGATCGCGACGACGTCGAGGTCCACCACGCGGATGGCGCACAGTTCGATCCGCGCCCGCTCTTCAAGCACCGGCCGATCAAGTTTCTCGGAAACCTCCCGTACTCGTCCGGCGGTGCGATCCTGAAGAATTTCCTCAGCCGCCCGCATCCCTTCGAGCGCGCGGTGGTGATGCTGCAGAAGGAAGTGATCGACCGCCTCGCCGCCGTGCCGGGGACGAAGGACTACGGCATCCTCTCGCTGCGCACGCAGGCCGGCTGGCACGTCGAGCCACTACGCACCGTCCCGCCCGAGGCGTTTCATCCGCGGCCGCAGATCGATTCGACCGTTGCGGTGCTCACGCCGCGGCAGGGCGATCTGCCGGTGCACGACGCGCGGCTTTTCGACGAGCTGGTCCGCCGCGGGTTCGCCCAGCGCCGGAAGCAGCTCAAGAAGCAGCTTCCCGCCGAGCCGCCGTGGGAGGAAATCGCAGGGCGGCTCGGGATTTCGCCGACCATTCGCGCCGAGGAACTTTCGCTGGCCCAGTGGGTCGACTTGGCGCGCGCCTACGACCCGCACCCGTTGCGCGACCTGCCGCAGGCCCAGGACGAGACGTTCGATGTGGTCGATGAAAACGACTCCGTGACCGGCCAAGCGACGCGCGGCGAAGTCCATGAACGGGATCTCCTCCACCGGGCGGTGCATGTGTTCGTGGTCAACAAGCGCGGCGACATTCTCCTGCAGCAGCGTTCGCGCCTGAAGGACCGGCATCCGGGCGTGTGGGACTCCAGCGTCTCCGGCCATCTCGACGCCGGCGAATCCTACGAAGCCGCCGCCGTCCGCGAACTCGACGAGGAAATGGGGATCCGCGATGCCGCGCCGGAGGAAATCGCCCGCCTCACCGCCTGCGCGGAAACCGGTTGGGAGCACATCTGCCTCTACCGCGCCCGTCACGACGGCGCGCTCCGCTTCCCCGCCGCCGAAGTGGACGCGGCGCTCTGGATGCCGCCGGAGGAACTGCGCCAATGGATCGCCGCGCGACCCGAGGACTTCGCGCCGGGGTTTTTGGAGTGCTGGAAAGCCGCGGAGGCGAAATAGCGGGAAACGCACGCGCAAAGGGGAGCGCACGCGCCCCCGCGTGCTGTTCCCGGCGCCCCCGCCGGGAACGGGGGGAACGGATCTTGGCGCTCCTTTTTCGAATCACGGCCCACCCGGCGGATCGGCGCCACCGGACCGCGAGGGCGCGCTCCGGAACACGCGAGGCGCGTGTGCTCCCCGTCTCTCCCCCGGCAGCAACCCGCATTCGACGAGCAGCCACAGCCAACCCACCACGGGAACGAGCGAGAAGAAAATGAACCACCCCGGCCGGTCGCGGTCGTGCAGCCGGCGGACGGTCACCGCGATCGAAAGCCAGACGAAGCATCCGGCGACGGCCAGAAGAAGCGGCGTGAGAAGATAGCGCAGGCCGCCTCCTTCAGACCACAAGTAGACCCCGGCCACGGCGGCGAGCTGGGACAGCAAGCTGGACAGCAGGGAAAAAGCCCACCATTCGCTGCGGTCAGCCGTTCCGTGGATCGAGAACATCGCGGCGGTCGATTTTCACTCCCCCAGCAGCACATCCAGCGCCCGGAGCGTCACGCGCATCGAGATGTCCAGCGAGGCCGGGGAGATGATGCTCAGGTTGTCGGCGGGCGTGTGCCACCAGTTCTTGCGGGTGAAATCGCCGATGATGTCCGCCGAGGGAATGCCGACGAGATTCAGCGGGACGTGGTCGTCGATGATCGGGCCTGGGGCCATGCCGAAATAGCCGGCGGCGTTTTCCTTTTCCGCCGACTCGAGGATCACGTCCTTCAACTTCGGCGGCGTGTCCGACGGCAGGCGGATGGCAAGGTTCTTGTGGCCGACCATGTCGAGCAGGATGCCGAAGCCCGGCTTGTCGGCGCGGTTGCGCCATTGGTTCGCGTAGTGGCGGCTGCCGTAGAGACCGTCGCGCGGCGTGATGTTCTCGCCGAAGGCTTCCTCGCCGTCGAAGAACACCAGCTCGAGCTGCCGAGCCTGCTCCGGTCTCTCCTCGGCCAGCACCCGCGCGATCTCGACGATGGCGGCGCAGGCCGAGGCGGCGTCGTCCGCGCCGAGGAAGACGCGGTCTTCGTAGAGCTTGGAATCGATGTGCGCGCAGAGCAGGCCTTTCACCTGGCGTTTCCACGGATCGCCCTCGCCGCCGGCGAACCGCGCGCGGAGGTTGGCGAACCGGATACCTTCCCGCATCGGCCACTCGAACGCCTGCTCCTGCACCGACCACCCCGCGGCTTCCAGCTCGCGGGTCACGTAGCCGCGCACCTGCGCCAGGCCTTCCGACCCCGGCGGCCGCGGCCCGAAGGACAGGATCGCCTCGGTGTGGCGGTAGGCGGCGGTTCCCAAGTGAGGCGCGGCGCGCTCCTTGAACCACAAGGCCCCGCCGCCCGCCACGGCGGCCGCCACCAGCAGGATCAGCAGAAATCGCGAACGCATGCGGCAAACTAGCCCGCCCGCCCGCGCTGAAAAGAACCATCTCCCGCGCGCCGGACCGGCTTGCCAAGCGGGTCCGCCGGGCTACGGTCCGCCGCGAAATGACCCCGCCCGATCTCCAGCCCGCCGAGCGCGACCCGCGGAAGCTCCGCCGGACCGCGTGGATCCTGGTGGCGGTGATGATCCTCGGCGGCTGGGCGATCCTGACCGCCTACAACCGCTACGCCGAGCGCACCTCGACCTCCGGGCGTCCCGCGATGTTCGACAAAATCCGCAAGGAGCAGGACCTGCGCGTGGCCCGGCAGGACGGAACCCAAGCGGAATTCTACGACTTGGCCGGCACCGTGTCCGTCGTCCACGCGCTGAGCGCGACCCAGCCGGAATCGGCGGCGCTCGCACTTGAAGTGATGCGCAGGCTCGCGGAACGCTACGCGGACAATCCGGACGTGGTCCTCGTTTCCCTCGTCATCGATCCCGGCGAGCCCGAAAAACTCACCGCCTTGCTCGAGGACGCGGCTGCGCAAATCGGCGCGGAACTTCCCGGCTGGTGGGTCGCCTCGACCGATCCGGAACTGGTCCGCAAGTACGTGAAGCGCCACTTCAAGGCCGCCCTCATGCCCCACCAGGAAGACGGCCGCTGGATCTACGACACCTCGATCGTTCTCGTGGACCGAAACCGCCACCTCCGCCGCGGCGTCGTCCCGCAGCAGCGCGGCGGCCCGCCGTTCGTCGCGAACTTCGACTTCGACCAAGCCGCGCAGTGGGACGAAAAAGGCATCAAGACCGGCACCGAGAAGTCGAACGTCGAGGAACTCGAAGCCCTGCTCGTGAAAACCATCGAGGCCCTCCTCGATGAACCCGCCGAGAAACCATGACCCGGAGTAATACCATCGCCCTGTTTTATGTCGGCGTCGCGCTGCTCTCTTGCGCGATCCTGGCCGTCGCCTTTTATCTCCGCTCCCGATTGCCAAGGCCGGAGACGCCCGTGCCCGACATCGTGGTCGAGGCCGGAGCCGAAAACAGCGACAAGTGGTTTCCCATCGAACGCGACCTCGCCGCCACCAACCAAGCGGGCGACGAGGTGCGGCTTTCGGATCTCCGCGGCAAGGTCTGGGTGGCCGCCCAGTTCTTCGCCGTCTGCCCGCACTGCGCCCAGCGCAATGGCGCCGAGCTGCGCGAGATCTACGACGCGTTCAGGAATCATCCGGATTTCCACGTCGTCTGCATCACCGTGGATCCGGAAACCGACACGGTGGACAAGCTCAAGGACTACGCCTCCGCGCTCGGGGCCGAGACGGAGGACTGGTGGTTCCTCACCGCCGGCGACGAGGCGAAGACGCACGAGTATCTGGAAAAGGAACTCAAGTTCTTCGGCATCCGCGAACGGACCGACCCACTCGAGATCGAGGCGCAGGGCCGATTCGCGCACGACCTCGGGTTCCTGCTGGTGGACCGGGATTTCACCGTCATCGGCAAGTGGCCGCTCGCCGAGGCCCGCTCCGAGGAGGCGCGGAAGCGAGAGCCCGAGTTCTATGAGGCGCTGAAAAAAGACATGTTCTCCCGCATCCGCGAAGAGCTGGCGAAAAGAACGCCCGAAGCCGAATCCTGATGAGCGCCGACCGCACCGCCTGGCTCGCCCGTCCGCCGCGCGAGGAACTCGCCAAGAAGCTCGGCATCGCCGCGTGGATCCTCACCGCCGCCGTGCTCGTGCTCGTCGGCCTGATGCGTGCGCCGGGAATGCGCATCCCGTTGCCGGAAGGAACGTCGCTCTCATTCCTGCCACCATTCCACGCCGCGGTGAACGCGATCGCCGCCGTCGTGCTCATCGGGGCCTTCATTTCGGTGAAACGCGGGAACATCGCGCTGCACCGCAAGTTCGTCATGGCGGCGATGGGCTTGTCCGTGCTGTTTCTCCTGAGTTATGTCGCGTATCACTTCACCAGTGCCGAGGTGAAATATGGCGATGCGGACCTCGACGGCTACCTTTCCGAGGCCGAACGCGCCGCCGTCGCCGGCACCCGCGGGATTTATCTCATCCTGCTCATCTCGCACATCGTCCTCGCCGGCGTCAGCCTGCCGTTCATTTTGTTCACCTTCATCTCCGGCTACACCAACCGCTTCGCCGCGCACCGCAAGCTCGCGCGCTGGGTTTTCCCGATGTGGCTCTACGTCGCCGTCACCGGCCCGATTTGCTACTGGATGCTGCGCCCCTACTACGGCTGAAGTGGCTGGAGCGTCTCGCTCCAGTCGTTGCCGGGGCATCCTTGCCCCCGCTTTCGCCTCGCCACTCCGCGCCCGCTCGTCCAGCATGCGCGGGATGAGACCCCTGATGGCGTGCTGGATGGCCGCGGCGTCGTTCGCCCTGGCGGCGGAGCTGAAGGTGGACTCGCCCGTGCCGGAAGAAGTCCGCGAGCGATTCCAGCTCGATTCCTTCTACCAAAAGTCCATCACGCTCGACGGCTTCCCGATCGTCGCCTCGGAAAAGGTCGACGACGCCGCGCTCCTCGAGGCGGCCGCGATCGTGAAGGGCATGCTCGCCGGCCGCGACGACATCCTCACGGCCATGGCCCAGTCAAAGGTCCGCCTCGCGGTGATGGCCGTCAGCGAGTTCACCTGCGATATCCCCGAGCACTCCGACCTCACGCCGCGCGCCTACTGGAATCGCCGCGCCCGCGGCCTCGGCGCGACCGCCCACCGGCCGGCGGTGAGCTGCGGCGAGGAAAACCTGCTTTCGCACCCCGGCGATCCTTACCCGACGGAGAATATCCTCGTCCACGAGTTCGCCCACGCGATTCATGAGATGGGCCTTTCGAGCGTCGATCCGACTTTCGACGAGCGGCTGCAGAAGGCCTACCGCGATGCGATGGACGCCGGAAAATGGAAGAACTGCTATGCCGCGGAAAACCACCACGAATACTGGGCGGAGGGCGTGCAGTCCTGGTTCGGCACCAACCGCGAGAACGACGCGATCCACAACCACGTCGATACCCGCGAGGAGCTGAAGGAATACGATCCCACGCTCGCCGCGCTATGCGCCGAGGTGTTCCGCGACAACGACTGGCAATACCGCCGCGCCGACGATCCCGGTCGCCGCCGCGAACCACACCTTCGGCGCCTCGACCGCGAAAAGCTCACCGCCTTCGTCTTCCCCGCGGAGGACGCGGGTTCGGGGGAAGACTGAGGGCGATCCCAACTTGGCCGGCCGGGGGGCAGATGTGCGGCCGCCGGCGCGAAAAAGGGGCGGACTGATGAGGTCCGCCCCTTTTGGGGAATCGGCGGACTGAAGTCCGCGCTCCGTGGGCTTGTTGTGGATCAGTGGCCGAGTTCGGCGGCGGTCCAGGGATCGGTGCGGCCGGAGAACTTGGCGCGCGTCGCTTTCACCTCGGCCGGCGAGACCGCGGGCGCGTCGTTCGCCCAGTTCTGGCGGACGTAGGTGAGCACGTCGGAGATCTGCTGGTCGTCGAGGTCCACGTGCGGCGGCATGACGCTGTTGAAGTCCTGGCCGGCGACTTTCACCGGGCCGGTGAGGCCGTGGAGGATCACGCGGATGGGCACGCTCGGGTCGCCCGTGGCCCACTCGGAACCGGTGAGCGGCGGGAAGGCTCCGGCCACGCCGGCGCCATCGGGCCCGTGGCAGGCGATGCAGGTGAGGTTGTAGACGGCCGCGCCGCGCTCGTGGACCGCGGGGTCCGGCTTGTGTTTCCGCTCGGTCGGCGTCTCGACGGCGGCGGTG
>CBFGTW010000146.1:0-11331 GCA_965651855.1 uncultured Verrucomicrobiales bacterium | reverse complement strand
CCGCGGCACGCCCTCGAGATCCACCGCCACCCGATAGGGCGCGGTGCGACCGCCGCGGCTGCCCGGCGCGGCGACGTTGCCCTGCACATACCACCAGCGCTTGATCCGGGCTCCGCCGGCGAAACTTCCCAAGTTCAACTCCTCACGGGTGGATGTTCTCATTCGCGTCATGGTCGGGGCAGGTGGAGATTCGGCGGACCTGAAACAAAGGCGACGTCCCTGTCGCCTTGTCATGACGCCATTGGTCCTTCACTCCGTCGCTCCCACAAGAACAAAGGTGTGCCGGAGGAGTCATGCCCGAGTTACTCGTCCGCCCGGAGCGAAAACCTCCCGCAGCCGCTCCGCGGCGATCCCCCCTGGTTGGGGAGGTTGCCGGCCGTCGACGCGCCGCCTCCCCCGGAAGGGGGGGAGATCCGCTCCCCGAATTTTTTTTCAAAACCTACTAAACCCATGCCGGAATTTAATAAGGAAACCTCAATCAATTCGCTCCGCGACCTCCTCTTCGACCAGCTCCGGGACATCCACAGCGTCGAGAGTCAACTGGTGGCGGCCTTGCGCGAACTGGAAGCGGCGGCAACGGCACCCGCGCTGCGCGATTTTTTCCGGGAGCATGCCGCGGCGTCGGAAACCCAGCGCGCCCGGATCGAGTCGATATTCCACACCCACGGCCTGGAACCGGGGGGCGACAAGAGCAAGGCCATGGAAGGCCTGCTCGAGGGCGGTGGCGAGCATGTCGCGACCGCCGCGCCGGGCGCCGTCCGGGACGCGCTGATCGTCGCCCACACCACCCGGATCGAGCACTACGAGATCGCGGCCTACAGCGTGACTCTGGCGATCGCCGAGTCCTTGGACGCCCACTCCGAGGCGGAGATCCTCGCGGACTGCCTCGAGGTGGAAAACCGGGCGGCGGCGGAACTCGCCCGCCTCGCCAACGGCGGGCTGTTCCGTGACGGCCTGAACGACATCGCGGCGAAGGAGAGCGGCTGGCCGTCGTGAGGGACGGCCGCCGCCCGGACCCGCGGCTCAGAAGGCGGTCGGGCCGCCCTGTTCGAGCCGCGGTGCGTCGAAGAAGAACCGGTCGTGCACGAAGTCGGCGAAGTGCCAGTACGTGCCGACGAACATGCCGATGGCGTGGATCGAAGCGAGGCCGATGAAGAAATACACCATGGCGCGCTCGTGGTTCAGGTGCATGAAGACGGCGGCCACCAAGGAGGCTTTGAACGAGGCGATGAAGAGGCCGAGAATGGCGTCCCATTTGTCGAATCCGTGGTCGCCGACGTCCAGCCACGGGACCGTCGCCACCGCGACGGTGGCGATGGTGCCGCAGAACAGGATCAGGCCGACCAACAGGTAGGTGCGGGTGGCCTTGCGGACGGACTCTTCCAGTTCATGGGCGTCGGCTCCCCGGCGTCCGGCGTCGTGTTCGATGTGGACGGTGTTCATTTCGACTGGGCGGGATCGATGGCGTCGCTGTTGATTTCCTCGGCGAGGGACGTCAGCGACTCGTCCGTCATGCTTTCCTCGTCGAGCGTGGTGCTGAGAATGTCCGCGATGTCGTCGTAGCCGAGCGCCTCGGCCATCGCGCGGGCGGACCCGTAGCCGGAAATCTCGTAGTGCTCGACCTTCTGCGCGGCGACGATGAGGGCCGCGTCCTTCACGGCGGGCTCGGCCTTCTCCTTGATGATCTCCTCGCCTTCGGCGATGAGGCCCTGCATGGCCTTGCAGGCTTGGCCGCGGGGCGACTTGTCGAAGTTCTCCATGATTTGCTCGAGTCGCGCGACGTGCTCCTCGGTCTCGGCCAGGTGTTCTTCGAAGGCAGCTTTGAGGTTTTCGTCGGAGGCCGCCTTCGCCATCTTGGGCAAGGCTTTCACGAGCTGCGTTTCGGCACTGTGGAGGTCTTTCAGTTCGTGGATGAGCAGGTCCTCGAGGGAATTGAGTTTTGACATGACTTCGATGGATTGAGGTTTTCAGAAGGCCGGGCCGGCCTCCCTTCCCGCCGTCCTCGCAGCCGTTGTGCCAAGGCGCGTTCGCGGGCACCGCCCGGTGTGCGTCCCGCGGCCGCATGCAGGATGCCCCGGCACGCGGAGCTCGGCCCGTGCAGGCTGCACGGCCACCCGCTCAACCGATCAGGAGCGACTGCGCGCCGTCGATGTAGATCTGCGCGCCGGTGATGTGGCTGGCCGCATCGGACGCCAGGAACCAGATCAATTGCGCCACCTGCCCGGCCGTCCCGGGCGCGCCGCCGGTGAGCGGGATCGCCCCCTCGGGGAATTCCTTCGGCACCTGCACGTCTTCGAGCGATCGCTTCACGGTGGATTCGTCGATGTCGGTTTCGATCGCCCCGGGGCAGACGACGTTCACCCGCACACGGTCCGGCGCGAGTTCCAGCGCCATCATCTTGGCGAACGTCGCTTGGCCGGCCTTCGAGCAGGCGTAGGCAGTGGCTCCGGTGTTGCTGAAGACGCGCGTGCCGTTGATCGAGGACACGACCACCACCGAGCCGCCGTTTTTCTTCAACATCGGCAGCGCGTGTTTCACGGTTAGAAACGTGCCGCGCAGGTTGATGCGCATCGTCTTGTCCCATTCGTCGGGATCGAGCCGGTCGAGCGGGGCCCAGACGCCGTTGATGCCGGCATTGGCCACCACGATGTCGAGCGCGCCCCATTCGCGGGTGATGCGCTCGAAGGCGGCGCGCATCGCCGCGTCGTCGCCCACGTCCGCCGGCACCACCAGATGGCCGCCGGGATCGCGCTCCATCTCGTGAACGACGCGCTCGAGTTCCGATTCAGTGCGGCTCATCAAGGCGACGCGGGCGCCGGCGTATGCGAGCAGTTTCGCGGTCGAGCGGCCGATACCGGAACTCGCGCCGGTGACCAGCGCCGTCTTGCCTCTGAGCGTGTCCTTGCCGATGTGCATGCTTTCCAAGAGCCAGCATCGCCCGTACCACGGTGGCTCCGCGGGCGGCCCGGGAGCGCGGTCGCTGTTGCACTCTGCAAGGTGCATGAAGCCGCCGGGCAGATTGCACGGGCACGCGATGGAGAGAATCCCGGCCGGCGGTGCGCCGCGGCCCGCTGGCATGGCGAATGCGAAAGCGAGCCCGTCATGCCCCGCGCGATCTGGAAAGGGAACATCGCCTTCGGATTGGTGAACATCCCCGTGTCCTTGTATTCGGGCGAATCGCGGCCCGACATCCAGCTCCACCTCGTCGACAGCCGGAACCACGCGCGCATCCGGTATGAACGCGTCAATGCCGAGACCGGCGAGGAAGTTCCCTGGGACGCCATGGTCAAAGGCTACGAATACGAGGAAGGTCGCTATGTTCTCCTCTCCAAGGAGGAACTCGAGTCCGTCGAGCCGAAGCTGACCAAGACCATCCAGATCGACGACTTCGTGGACCTCGACGAGATCGACCCGATTCTGTTCGACAAGCCCTACATGCTGGAGCCGGGCAAGCGCGGCCACAAGGCGTACGCTCTCTTGCGGGAAACGCTGCGTCAGACCGGCCGCGCCGGCATCGCCAAGGTCGTCATCCGGACGCGCGAGTATCTCACGGCGCTCTTCGTCCGCGGCGACGTGCTGATGTTGATGTTGCTCCGCTTTCCCCAGGAACTGGTCGACGCCGGCAAGCTCGACCTGCCGAGCGGCAAGGAATACGAGCCGAATGGCCGCGAGCTCGAGTTGGGCAAACAACTCGTCGAACATATGTCGGTCGCATGGGATCCGGCGAAGTATCATGACGATTACCGCGAGACCTTGATGGAATACATCGAGAACAAGGTGCGCACCGGTGAAGGGGCGGTGCCGGTGGCGGAAGGGCGCGAGGAAGAGGAAACCGGCGGCAAGGTCGTGGACCTGCTCGACTACCTCCAACGCAGCGTGGAGAGCACCGGCGGAAAGAAATCCGAAGGCGGGAAGCCCCCCGCGAAGAAGGCCGCGCGGAAGCAACCGAAGAAGAAAGATGCCGCCAAGAAAGCAGCGAAGAAAGCCGGCCGACGCAGCGCTTGAAGCCTACCGCCGGAAACGGAACTTTGGCGCGACACCGGAGCCGGACGACCGGACCCGGGGCGGGAGCGGCTCGATTTTCGTGGTGCAGGAGCATCACGCGCGGTCGCACCATTTCGACCTCCGCCTGGAGCTGGACGGCGTGCTGAAAAGCTGGGCGGTGCCGAAAGGGCCGAGCCTCGATCCGGCGGTGAAGCGCCTCGCGGTGCAGGTCGAGGACCACCCGATCGAGTATGCGACGTTCCAAGGCATCATCCCCGCCGGGAACTACGGCGCGGGCAAGGTCGAGATCTGGGATGCGGGAACCTGGGAGCCGGCGAAGCCGGACGAGGACCCGCGGCAGGCGCTGGAGAAAGGACGGCTCGGCTTCCGCCTCAGCGGCACGAAGTTGAAAGGTGGATTCATGCTCGCGCGGATGGCGGACGGGAAGAACTGGCTGCTGCGCAAGTCCAGGGACGAGCGGGTCCCCGCCGGCGGGCTGTCGCGCCGGGCGCCGCAGCGGAAGGCCGGCGACGAGGTGCCCGTGCCCCAGTTGTCGAAGCTCTCGGCCGTCGTGCCGAAAGGACCGGACTGGATCCACGAACTGAAATTCGACGGCTACCGCGTGATCGCCCGCCAGCGGAATGGCAAGGTGGCGCTCGTCACCCGCGGCGGCCACGATTGGACGGATCGCTTCGGCGATCTGGCGGATCGCATTTCCGCGATCTCGCCGAAGGACTTCATGATCGATGGCGAGGTGGTCGTGCTGGACAGCCGTGGACGCTCCGATTTCGGCCGCCTGCAGGAAGCGCTGAAGTCCGGCAAGAGCCGGGAACTGGTCTTCGCCGCCTTCGATTTGCTCGACCTCGACGGGAAAGACATCGCTCCCCTGCCCCTGCTAAGGCGCAAGGAGATGCTCCGAGACCTGATGCCGGAAAACGACAAGCGGCTGATGTTTTCCCGCCACTGGACGGGGTCCGACGAGGGCCGGCAACTGTTCGAACAGGCCTGCCGCTTGAACCTCGAGGGCATCATCAGCAAGGAAGCGAAGCAGCCTTATCTGCCCGGCTCGAGGCAGAGCTGGCGCAAGGTGAAATGCGTCGCCCGCCAGGAGTTCGTGATCTGCGGCTACACGCCGCCGAAGGGCTCCTGCCCCGGGTTCGGGGCGCTGGTGATGGGTTCCTTCGAGAACGGCCGCCTGGTGCCGCGCGGCAAGGTGGGCACCGGCTTCGGCGACAAGCAGCGGATGGAAATCCTGGCGGAACTCGAGGAACGCAGGCTGAGCAAGCCGCCCTTCGAGGACGGCGGTGTGGGCGAGGACGTGACCTGGGTGCGCCCGGACCTGGTGGCGGAAGTGAAGTTCTCCGAGCTGACCCGCGACGGCTTCATCCGCCACGGGAGTTTTCTCGGCTTGCGTGAGGACAAACGGGCGAAAGATGTTTCGCTCGAGTCGGAACCCGGAGTCACCATGGAAGACGAACCGTCCGACAACGGCAACAAGGTCCGCGGCATCGCCATCAGCAATCCGAACCGCGAAATCTACCCCGGCACGGGCATCACCAAGCTCGACGTCGCGAGATACTACGACCGGGTCGCCGACTGGATGCTGCCTTATCTCGCGAAACGCCCGCTGGCCTTCCTGCGGGCGCCCACGGGAATCACCGGGCAGATCTTTTTTCAAAAGCACTTCGCGGCCCACTTGCCGAAAGGCGTGAAAATGAAATCGCTCGCGGACGATGACGAGCGCGTCTGCCATATCTCCGACCCCACCGCCCTTCTCTCGCTGGTGCAGTTCGGGGTGCTGGAGTTCCACCCCTGGGGCAGCCCGCTCTCCAGGCCGGACAAGCCGGACACGCTGATCTGGGATCTCGATCCGGAACCGAGCGTGCCGTGGCGGGAGGTGCTCGGCGCGGCTTTCCTCCTGCGCGACCTGCTGACCGGAAGCGGCCTTCATCCGGTGGTGAAGACCTCCGGCGGCAAGGGCCTGCACGTGATGGTCTTCTGCAAGCCGAAGTGGACTTGGGACCGCCTCAAGCCGTTCACCCGCAGCGTGTCGGAGGAACTCCGGGACCTGAACCCGAAGCGGTTCACCGTGCAGCTCTCCAAGGCAAAACGCACCGGCCGGATTTTCATCGACTGGCTGCGCAACGGGCGTGGCGCCACCTGCGTCGCCCCATGGAGCCTCCGCGCCCGCGGCAACGGACCGATTTCGCTCCCCCTCGACTGGTCGGCCCTGCCGGAGGCCACTCCGGACGGTGCCACGCTGCGGAACGCGGAGCTGCGCCTGCCCGCCGAGTGGGAGACGGCGAAATCGGCGCCGGACGACATTCCGGCGGCCTTGCTCAAGAAATTCGGCGTTTGACCCATCTCCAGAAGATGATGCCGGCACGACTCGTGCGGGGGACATTTCATGATCTCACCACGCACACACGGAATTCTCGACTACATCGTCGGCCTCGCGCTGATCGCCGCGCCCTGGCTCTTCGGCTTCGCCACCATGGACGGGGTGGAAACCTGGCTTCCCGTCCTCATCGGCATGGCGGTCATCGGCTACAGCCTGTGCACGAACTACGCGCTGGGACTCGTCAAGTCGATGCCTCTCGGCGCGCATCTCGCGATCGACGTCATCCTCGGCTTGTTCCTCGCCGTTTCGCCCTGGCTGTTCGGCTTTGCCTCCTTGGTCTGGGCGCCGCATTTGATCGTCGGCCTGTTGATGGTCGGCAGCGGCCTGATGACCCGCCGCATCACGGGCGACGTGCCGGAGCAGGAGCGTCCGGAACGCGAACGGACGCGGGAAAGCCACGCGCACCGCTGATCCGGCTCAACCGCTCCCGCCCACGCGGTCCCGCAGGTCCGCCTCAAGCAGGGCGGTATTGATCGCGACGGCGGCCTGCATCCCTTCCGCGGCGGCGGCGATCACCAGTTGCACGCCGCCGCTGCTGTTGCCCACCACGTAGACGCCGGGCACGGAGGTCGAGGCATCGTTTTCGCATGCCACGCACGGCGAGTTTTCCTCGAGCCTGCACCCGAGCCGTTCGGCGAGATCCGACCGCTGGAACTGTCCCGGCGGAAAGAACAGGGCGTCCGCACCGATCGCAGCGCCATCCTTGAATCGGATCCTCTCCAGGCGCCCGGCGTTGCCCTCGAGGCGGCGGATTTCCCGGTGCTCAGCGCGGACGCCGCAGGCCGCGAGGCGATCCAGCCGTTCCGGGTCCGATGTTTCGCCATCCGTGCAGAGGACGATCTCGCGGCTCCACTGGGTGAGTTCCTCGGCCAGCTCGATCGAGTCGAGCCCGCCGCCCAGCACCGCCACGCGCTGCCCGCGATGCTCCCAACCGTCGCAATACGGGCAATGATGAACCGAGGTTCCGTAGAACGCGCCCAGCCCCGGGATCTCCGGGACCACGTCCACCAAGCCCGTCGCCAGAAGAACGGTCCGCGAGGTGAGGGATTCGCCGGCCTCCGTTGATAGGCGGAAATGCCCGTCAGCCCGCTCGATGGTGATCACCCTGCCCTGCCGGAATTCCACGCAATCGTACGGCGCGAGCTGGTCCCGCGCGATGGCGAGAAAGTCGCCGGGCGGAATGCCGTCGCGGGTGAGAAAGCCGTGCATCGCCGGCGAGGCGGCGTTGCGCGGTTTTCCTTCGTCGATGACCAGCACGCGCCGGCACGACCGGCCGAGCAGCAGCGCGGCGCTGAGCCCGGCGGGCCCGCCGCCGACGATCACGGTGTCGAGACGCCCGGCGCTCATCTCACTCCGCGGTTTTCACCCAACAGCGCAGCAGTTCCGCCACTCCCCAGGCCTGCGCCATGCAGCCCCGGGCGGCGAAGGGCGGCTCGGCGTCGAACACCTCGCTGATCGTGCCGACGCCCGCGTCGTCGAGATGATCGAGCAGCCCCTCCAAGAAACCGCGGGCGCCGGCCTTGTCGTCCGGGTGCACCTTGAGCCACGCGTCGACGAACGGCCCGATCAGCCAGCTCCAGACCGTCCCTTGGTGGTAGGCGGCGTCGCGGGCGCGGAGATCGCCGTCGTAGCGGGGCTTGTAATCGCGGTGGTCCTGGCTGAGCGAGCGCAGGCCGACGGGCGTGAGGAGCTTCTCCCGGCACACCCGGACGACCGCTTCCCAGCGGTCCCGATCGAGCACCGGGTGGTCGAGCGATATGGCAAACAGCTGGTTCGGCCGGCAGGCGGGATCGTCGCCGTTCTCGCCGTCCACCACGTCGAACAGAAACCCGGCCGCCTCGTTCCAGAAGCGGCGGTTGAAAGCGGCGCGCACCCCGTCGGCGCGACCGGCCATGGCGTCGGCCTGGTCGTCGCCCTCCTCGCGCAGCCAACCTTCGAGCAGGCGCAGGGCATTGTACCAGAGCGCGTTGATTTCCACGGCCTTGCCGCGGCGCGGCGTCACGACCCAGCCCTCGACCTTCGCGTCCATCCAAGTGAGCTGGTAACCTTCCTCGCCCTGGAACAGCAGGCCGTCCTCGGGGTCCGCATGAATGTTGAACTTCGTGCCGCGGATATGCTGGCGGACGATCTCCAGCATCTTCGGCAGCAGGGCGCGCAGGGTGGTGCGGTCGCCCGTCGCGTTGACATATCTCTCCACCGCATGGAAGAACCACAAGGTGGCGTCCGCCGTATGATACAAGCCGTCGTTCTTTCCTTCCGGGAACATGTTCGGCAACAAGCCGTCGCGGATGTAGTGGGCGAAGGTGCGGATGATCCAGCGGGCCTCGTCGTGACGGCCGGTGGCCAGCGTGAGCCCCTCGAGGCTGATCATCGTGTCGCGCCCCCAGTCGGTGAACCAGTGGTAGCCGGCGATGACGGTGCGGATCTCGTCGCCCGAGGCGTGGGCCCGCGCGCTGTCCTCGACGCGCCCCGCGGGGCTGATGATGAACTGGTCCGCGGCGAGCACCAGCTCGGCCGCCTCGCCGTGGCGGGCCTGCGGGTGCGCTTGTTCGATCAAGCCGCCCCGCCGCTCGCAGTCCGCCCTGAAGGCGGTCTCCGGCCCGAGGGTTTCGATGATGTTCCACGGCTCGCTGGAGGCGACGAGCGTGGCGCTATTCCCGCGGCAGAGCTTCACCGCGAAGTGGCCGGCGGTCCACAGGTGGCCGACGGAGTCGTACCCGCGCGCGGCCTCCAGCGCGTAGCTGACGTCGGTGACCATCCGCGGGCTGTGGACGAAGTCGGCGGCGCAGCCATCGACCGTCAGGCGCAGGGGCGGGAAACCGCCGGCGGAGATTTCGTAGCGGTTGCCGGACATGTAGATGCCATAGTCTTCCTGCAAGCTTCCGCTGACCGGATGATCGTGGCCGCGGAAGTGCACCGAGGGATGAAGCTCGAGGTCCACCTCATCCTGATCGGAGAGCAGGAGATAAGTCAGGTGCACCGTGTTCTGCCGGTGAAGGATGAGCAGACGCTTTTCGATGATGACCTTCTCCGTCTCGAACCGCCACACCGGGATCTGGCGATCGAGCCGGAACTCGGTGAGCGCGTTGTCGTCCGGCTCCTCGCCGCCGCCGATCTGGACGACCCGCCCGCCCGGAAGGCGCAGGCGCTCGACCAGGTGGTTGAGCATCATCACCCGGCCGAGCGGAGCGGGATGGGCGGCGACGAGCAGCCCGTGGTAGCGGCGCGTGACCGACCCCGAGATGGTGCCGGAGGCGTAACCGCCGAGGCCGTTGGTGACGATCCATTCGCGGCGGAGCATGTCGCGCACCCGCTCGCCGTTGGCGTTCACGAAGCTGATTTTCCGTTGTTCTGGCATCCTGTCGATGGGGTTGCGGATTCCGGGACCGGGCGCAGCAGCACGGCGCAGGCCGCCGGCAGCCACCAATGTGGGTTCCGGTCGGGCGGCGGCGTACCGCCACCACCGTAGTCCGGGTTTTCACTGGACCAAACGATCTCCCAACGGCTGTCCGCCGGCGGGGCGAGCAAGGGCTCGGGGGCGGGCTCGAGGGCGAGGTCCGGCCCGAGATTCACCAACAGCAGCCGGTCACCGCCATCGGCGAAGTAGCGCAGGAGAAAGGCCTCGTCTCCGAGAACGGCGCCGTCGATCCCGAGATGGCAGCCGCGGGAGATGACCGGGTCCTCGCGGCGCAGCCTCAGAAGATCCCGGTGCAGCCGGTGGATCCCGGCGTTCCGCTGGCGGTCGGCGAAGTCGAGCTTGCTGCGGCGGAAGGTTTCCTCGTCCTCGGGATCCGCGAGCACGCTCCCGCATTCCGGCGCGGCGATCCGCGGAAACTGCCGGAGAAAGGTCCCCCGCCCCTCCTTCACCCGTGCGGCGAGCTGCGGCCGGTGATCCGCGAAGTAGAGGAATGGCGTGCTCGCCGCGAACTCCTGGCCCTGGAACAACATCGGAGTCGAAGGCCCGAGCAGGAGCAGGGCGGTCATCGCGCGCAGCCTCCCCGGGCTGGTCAACTCGTGAATCCGCTGGCCTCGCAGCGAGTTCGCCACTTGGTCGTGGTTCTGGAGAAAGACGACGAACTGGCAGGGGTGGACGTCCAGCGCCGGCGATCCGCGCGGCTTTTTCTGCCAGAGATACCACTGGCCTTGGTAGAGGAACCCGCGCTTGGCGGCGGAGATGAACTCCTGCGGCCGGCCGCGGTAGTCGCTGTAGTAGGCTTCGCTGTGTCCGGTGAGCGCGACCATCGCGCTGTGGTGGAAGTCGTCGTTCCACATCGCGTCGAGGCCGAAGCCGCCGCGCTCGGGCGGTCGCAGGAGGCGCGCATCCTGCGGCTCGTTCTCCGCGATGATCCAAGTGGAGCGCCCTCCGGCCGCCTCCCGCACCGCACGGGCGACGACGACGAGGATGTGTTCCTCCGAATCGTCGAAGATCTGCTGGGTGGCGTCGATGCGCAGGCCGTCGAGGTGGTACTCGTCGATCCAATGGCGGGCGTTCGCGGCGAAGAACTCGCGCACCGGCCCGCGGTTCGGTCCGTCGAAGTTCATCGCCTCGCCCCATTCGGTCATGTAGCGGGTGCTGAAGTAGTCGTCGGAAAACGGCCGGAGGTAGTTCCCGTCCGGGCCGAGGTGGTTGTAGACGACGTCCAGAATCACGCCGATGCCGAGTTCGTGCGCGCGGTTGACGAAAGCCCGGAAGTCATCCGGCGTTCCGTAGCGGTGGGTGGGCGCGAACAAGTCGACGCCGTCGTAGCCCCAGCCGAACCGTCCACACGCCTCGGCCACCGGCATGATTTCCAGCACCGTCACTCCGAGATCCGCCAGCTCCGGGAGCTGCGCCATCGCCGCCCGCCACGTGCCCTCCGGGGTGAACGTGCCGATGTGCATCTCGTAGATGACCTGTCCCTCGCGGGAGACGCCGGACCCGGCGGCGTCGGTCCACGCGAACTGCG
>CBFGTW010000145.1:0-11333 GCA_965651855.1 uncultured Verrucomicrobiales bacterium | reverse complement strand
CGCGGTTCGCTTATCTTGTCGCACGAGGGTTTGTCCGGTGACGGAAAACGAACAGCCCCACCGCGAGGCAGCCGAGGAGGGCCAGCGCCAAGCCGCCGCCGGCGGCGCGCTCAAGCTCGATTTCGAGCGTCATCGGCCGGTCGTCCTGAAGCTGCACGCCGCGGGAGAATTCGTAGATCGTGCCGCTCTCGGGCAGCGTCACCTCCACCGCATCGGGCGTGGGTTCGCCGGCGAGCTGCTGGGCCACGATGCGGTTCGCGATTTCCTTCAAGGCCGTCGTCTGCTCGGCGCTGTTGCCTTCGAGCAGACGGTCGAGCTCCCGCAGGTCCGCCCGCTCGCCCCCGCGGAGCAAGGGATTGGCCGAGGCGGCGCGTTCGAGTTGCGGATCGGCCGGTCCGCCGGTGGCCTCGTGTCCCACGACCAGCCGCTGGCGCCGCGTGTTGAGGCCGAGCACCGCCTCGCGCGTCATCAGTTGGTGGAGTTGCACGCGCGCGTCCTCGTTCGAGGCGGCGTCCAGCCGGTCGCCGCGGGCCGCGTGGCGCAGGGCGAGTTCCGCCTTCGCGGGCTCGCCGTTGCGGAGCCACGCCTGCGCTTGGTCGAGCATCGCGACGGCGTCACGACTGCCGTTGAGGCCCGCGTCCGCGGCGAGCGCCCGATAACCCCGCAGGTCGAGTTTTCCAGCGCTCCGCCGGCCGACCTGCTCGAGATCGCCGCCGGGATCGGAAAGTTCCCACCCCTCCGGCACCAGGACGCGCCACGCGATGCGCTCCATCGGCGCATCGAAGGCCGGCGCGCGGAGCGCCTCCCGCACGGGCGCCGAGAAGACGAGACTCACGGCGGCGGTTCCAGTGGCGCGTGGCGGCGGCGAGACGTGGAACAACCACTCGTCGCCGTCGCGCACCAGGGCCACCGGCTCGTCGTTCACGCGCACGCTGAAAACCAGAACTCCGGCCGGCAGGGAAAGCCGCAGCGTTTCCTTGCGCGCCAGCTCGACGTGCAACTCGGCGGCCGTGAGCGCATGACCGGCCGGCGAAAGCAGCGTCTTCAGATCCGCGGAAACGATCCGCACCTGCCGCGCGCCGGCAAGCCCGTGACGTGTGAGCGCGAGCGGCAACGGCCCGGCGGGATCCGACACCCGGAAAAGCAATGCCGGCAGCCCCCCGGCGGAGAGCTCCCCGAGCTCCGCCTTGGCTTGCGAAGCGTCGATCCGCTGCCAGCCGGCCGGCATGTCCGCGGGCGCGGCTTCGAGACGCCCGCCGGCCCGGACGGCGGCGAAATACGAGATTTGTCGTACCCCGAGCGCCTCCACCGGGACGACCGACGTGGTGTCCGCGCGTCGGCGGAAGGAAATCCGGGCTCGGGCTTCGCCGGCCATCGAACGCTCGAAGCGCAGCTCCCAGGTCTCCGGCGCGCCCTCGACCGGCACGAGATCCGCCACGGACGGGCCGGTGGCCCGCAGCGTGTCCGCGTCCGCTTCCGCGAGTCCCGGGATGCGCAGCCGCAATGCCTTCACGCCCGCGTTCTCGATCCGCCAAGCGACATCGAGGTGCTCGGCGACGAGACCTTCATGGAAGGTCGCCTCGTGGAGAATCCGGACCGCCACCCAAGGATCCAGCTTTTCAATCGCCAGCGCGACGTTCCACTCCGCGCCGAGCAGGCGGAAGCCGATGGCACCGGGGCGCGGCGAGCTTCCTTCGCGGCGCAGCGTTTCCGGATCGATCTGCGTGGCGTCGTGCCGCGAGGCGACGCCGACTTGGTAGCCGCGTTCCGGGGCGACCGCCAAGGTGCCACGAACCCGCGCCGCATCGCTCACCGCGACCCGCGGGACCGGCCACGCGTCCGCGGGCTCGGGCGTCGCGCCGCTGAGGGTGAGGCGGAAGTCGGCGCGCCCGAGCGTCTTTTCGGCGAGGTGAAGCACGAGCCGGCGTCCGGTTCCGGAGCCCACTTCATTCCAGTGCGCGAGCGTCCGGCCGGTGACGGATTCCACCACCAACTCCGGCGGCAATGCCACCTCGATGCGGAAGACTCCCGAGCGGGCGATTTCCACCCCCAGATCGGCGGCGACCACCAGCCGGTCCTCGCCGAGTGAGACGAACTGCGCGATTTCCGCCCGCAGCTCCGGCTCGACTTCCGCCACCCGGAGGTGCAGCGAGGCCTCCGCAGGTCCGTAGCGGAACGTCCGGTGAAGCGTGGCGTTCTCCGGCACCAGTGCCTCGAGCGCCGGTTCGGGATTCGCCGGCGAAAGGCCCACGGTCGTTTCGGAAACCGGCTGGGCGTCGTCGCCGAAGGCCACGGCCAGGCTGCCCAGCTCGCCCGCCGCGCCGGACACCCGCACCGGTGCGAGCGGCAGGTCGGCCGGCAGACTTCCCGCCGCCCGCTGCGTGTGGATGAGAATCGAAAACGGCTCGGCCCGCGCCGGCTCGATCGGCACCCGAAGTTCGCCCGAGGCGGGATCGAAGCGCCAGGCACCGACCGCCTCGCCGGTCACCTCGCTGACCACGAAGCCCGCCGGCACTTGCAGATCGAGCGATGCGATCTCGCCCTGTGCCGGCCGCACGGCGAAACGATGCCGCCCGTCCACGACGCCAGCACCGGGGATAAAACGTGGCCAGCCTCGACGAAGAAGCGCAGTTCGACGCCGGCGGCGTCACCCCGCCGTGCCCGCGCCGAGACCAAGGCGGCGTCCACCGGCCGCAGCCAAATGGTGGCGGCGCTGGTGCCCGCTGCGGGCGCCCCGGCGGGCTCGACCCGCGCCGCGCCGTCCGCGCGAAACTCCCAATCCGGTCGGTCCAGAGAAACTTCGATCCGCCGGACCGCTGCCGCGCCGCCCGGCCAAGCGATCCCCGCGGCCAGATCCGCAGCCGGCATTTCAAAATCCGCCCGCCCCGCGAGACGCCCCGCCGCCTCCGCTTCCACGAAATACGCCTCGCCGTCCCCGTGCGGCGCTTTCAGCACCCGCAGCCCGTCGCCTTCGAACCGGCCCAACACCGCCGGTGGCGCGAGCAAAAGGAAGCGCTCGCCGGCATCGGCGCGGACCACGATTTCCGCGGTGCCGGTCAGGCGGCCGTCGCTCACCTCCCAGCGGTGCACCACGCTTTCGGCCGGCGGCGTTTCGGCCCCGGCGGAGATCGCCGTGACGAGGAGGGCGACCACGGCCGTGGCCGGCGCGGCGAAATTCCGGACGCTCCGCGCTCTCCGCAAGCCACCGATCCATGCGGGCAGGGATCGGAATGCGAGGGCGAAGGCCAGGATTCCAAAGAACCACGGAGCGCCGCCGCGGATCGCGAGGCCGGCGGCGAAGAGCAGCGCGATCCCTGCCGCCGTGGCCAGCGGCCGCCGCTTCGCCAGGCCCGGAACCAGCAAGGCGACGCCGGCAGCGAACGGCAGCCAGACGCGCCAGCCGGTGAAGGCCCGCCACGGCGGAAGATTTCCAACCTCCATCGCCACCCGTTCCCCGGCCGGAATGGCGGAGGCGGTCAGGACGATCGAGCCATCGGCGACCGGTGTCGCACCGCGGCCTGCCACCACCGCCAGCCCAACCGCGAGAATCGCCGCCAGCGAGGCGAGCGCCACCGCAGTCTTGCGCCGGCGACTCGCCGTCAAGGCGCTGGCGGCGATGAGCCCGAAGAGCGCCCCGCACCCGCCCACGTGCCGCGCCGACCATCGGGCCGTGGTTTCCGGCAGGCCCACGTGCAGCCCGCCATCCACCCTGCCGCGCGGGACCAACCGCCGGCCTTCGCCCGGCCGGACGGCGACCTCCGCGTGAACGACTGGGGCCGCGACTTCAGGAGCGGCGATCGTCAACCGCCCGCCGTCTCCCGCGGAACCGCCGTATCGCAGCGACACCTCCGCCGCCCGGTGAGACGCCGCCGTTTCCAGCGGGACCAGCAAATCCTTGCCATCAGTCCGCGCCGTCACCGGCTCTCCATCGACGCGCGCCTCCCACAGCCGTGCCCCGGCCGGCAGCCGCAGCCGCAGCGGAATCGGCTCGCGCGACTTCACGAACAACCGCGCCTCCGCCAGCCACTGACCGTCGCGCGACGCGTGGGCATCGACTTGAAGGAAATCCACCGCCTGCCCGGCCACCGCACCCGGCTCGAACCACTCGACCCGCATCTCAATGCCGAAGTCCGGAGAAGCATACTGCCAAGCCGCAAGCGTCGGCGCCCGCGAGAGCAGGCGGAACTCGACCGGCAGCTCGTCCGTCTCCACCGGCACGGGTGGATCGTCGCCGGAGAGGGAGGCGGCGTGGTTCACCTGCTGCGGGCTGACCACCTGCACGTATCCGCGCTCGCCCTGGACATCGAGCGGCCGGATGCTCCCCGGCGAAAACTCTCCGCCGCGCGCGTCCATCGGCTGCTCGAAGGTCAGCAGGATCGACGACGCGCCCGTCACGGGTCGGGCGAGCGGCACGACCACGGTATCGCCCTCGCGCCGCCAGTCGCGGCCGACGCGCTCGCCGACCACCTCGAGGTTCTCCAATTCCTCCGGCACGCGGATCCGCCACTCGGTCGCCGGCGCGCCCACAACGAGCCAGTGGATCACCACGCTGCCGCGCGCCGACCCGGGCGAAAGCGTGTGCAGATGAAAGACATCCGCTTGCACGCTCCGGCCAAGCGCCTCCACCGACAGCCGCGCGGACCATTCGTCGCCGCGGATGCGGAACGCCTGCTGCAAGCCCTCCACCGGCTTCGGGAAAAAGCCGACCGGCGCTTCCGCGAGGCCGCTCACCTCGAGGGGCGAAAGCCGGAACCCCGCCGCGGCGGAGGCGCCGATGTGACCGCGCCGTGCCTCCGCCCCGGGGAACGCGAGCCGCGGCAGCGTCCAGTCACCGGCGGCGGCCGGCTCGCTTTTCTCCAACCGCAAGCCGATCAAGTGCCGGCCGGAGACCGGCTCGCGGAACATCACCCGCAAGCGCTTCCTCCCCGCTTCGCCCTCGCCGACGGCGAAGTCCGCGACCGACGCGCCGGTCACCGCCGCCACCGCGTGGTCGGCCGGAATTTCCACCGGGAAGTCCCGCACGGGAGCCTCCCGGATATCCACCTCGAGTTCCGAAATCATGCGCCGGTCGCTTTCGCCGAGTTCATGGATCGTCACCTCCGTCACCGAAATCTCGGGAACGACCGGCTCCACCGCGGTGACATATCTCCGCTCGGCCGATGGATGACGGAACACCTGGGCCTTCGGGTTGTCATCCGAGCCGCCGCCGGGAAACCGATCCGCCGCCACCTGCACCAGGCCGGCAACCGGCCGCACCTCGACATGCACCGCGTTCCCGCCAGTGGTCCGCAACCAGCCGTCGTGCCGGAACGCTCCGACCGGCGAGAGCCGCAGCGGTTCCACCGCGGCCGGGAGCGCGCCGAGGGTCGTCTGGGATTCCACCCGGAGAGCCAGCGAGTCCGCCACCGGCTCGGCCAAGCGGACATCGATGAAACGTCCGCCACCCTCGTCGCGAACGGTCCAGCCGGTGACGCCTTCGCCGGTCACCGCGAGCACATCCCCCTCGCCGCCGAGAGCCAGCGAAACCTCGCCGAACTCGCCTTGCAGCACGCGCAGGTCGAGCGCGGAAGTCTGCCGCAGCAGCCCGCCGCCCACCTGGACATCCGCGATCTCCGTACTCGAAAAGAACAACGCGCCGCGGCCGGACACTCCGGCTTTCCGCCAAGCGAAACCCACCGCCCCGTCGACGGGCAGGAAGCCCCGCCACGCGCCATCCACCCGGCGCGGAACCACCGGGCCGGCTTCCTCGAAAACCACTGACTCGCCGAGCCCCTCGATCGCCAGCGGCACCGCCACGCCGGCCGCCAGGCGGAAATCCACGGCCCGCCACACTCCCGCCGCCTCCACCGGTGCGGCGAGATCCACCGCGAATGGCAACTCGCCGCCGCGCTCGGCGACGAGCTCGCAAACGGCCCTCCCCTGCCGTTGCACGAGTTCGAGATGCCAGCCATCGCCGGAGGCGGCGCCGACCGGTGCGACCGAGCCCTCGAACAACGCGACCCGCGACCCCGCTTCCTCGGCCGTCGCGCGGCCAGTGAGCCGGAAGAGAACGCTCGACGGATCGTCACCTGCCCGCCCGGTCAGCGCCACATCGACCAGATCCATGCCGCGCGCTCCCGAGCCGGCGGCACGAGCTTCGAAGGCCACCCGAGCCGCGCCGGTGGCGAGAAACCCGCGTCCCCCGGCGTTCTCCACGGCGGACAAGCCCTCGGCGCGAACCAGCCGGAGGTCCACGCCGCGCTCCGCCTCCACCGAGAGCGAAAGCGCGAAGCCGGTCGCCTCGCCCGGCGCGGGAAGCACCACCGCCGCTTCGCCACTCCACCCGCGGTGCCTCGTCGCCACGGTCACTTCCATCGATTCCGGCGGCGGCCCTTCGGTCGGAATCTCCGGCCGAAGATCGAGGAATCGACGGCCGTCCGGCGCGGTTCTCACCGACCAATCGCGTAGGCTATCACCGCTCGCCTCCACCATCTCGCCCGGTCCGGAAAGCTCTACCGACAGCCGCTCGGGCCGCCCCTGATGGACGCGGAACTTCAGACGCTGGCGGGTCGAAACCTCCTCCTGTGAAATCCGGGCTCCAACCTCGGCCTCGACCGAAAACATCAGCGCCACTTCGGCCGGCATCTTGCCGAGCGGGACCAGGACCAACGGCTCGCCGCTGACATCCTGGCCCCGGCCCGGCACGCCCGCGGCCATGAGGGCGACCAACACGCATCGACCAACGGACAACTTTTTCATGACAGATCGGATGTTTATCTAACAGAATTATCCAGGGATCCCGGATGGGATTCTTCGGGATCAGCCCTTACTCGAGGGCCTCGACCATCTGAATGAGGCGGGCGACTTTCGGATCGCCGCGGAAGTGCTCGCGGACGGCGGCCTTGGTGGTGGTGAATTCGCGGAGCTCGATGCCGGCGGCGAGCGGGCCGCCGCGCAGTTCTTCCGCGGCCAGCAGGGCGAGGCCGGCTAGCTGCATCGTCGGGCTGGCCCGGTCGAATGCCGGCGCGGCCGGATCGTAGGGAATGGTCCACGAACGTTCCTGGACCGTGCCGCTCGTGGTGTCCCGGAAGCGAACGGTCACCTCGCCGATCTCGCCGCGGCCTTCCGGGAGCGGCTGGACTTGATAGAGCGCCACGGCACCCTCGTCGGCGGCGAGTTCCGCGGCATCCACGGCGTCGTTGCGGAAATCTTCCGGACGCAGTCGGTCATTCTCGAAGCCGATCAGGCGGTAGCCGGCGACTCGCTCCGGGTTGAAGGAAACCTGGACTTTCACATCCTCCGCGGCGGGACGGAAGGCGCCGGCGAGTTGGTCGGCGAACGATTCATCTCCGCCATCGACGACGTAATATCTTCCGTCGCCCGTCCTCGCCAACTCCGCGAGTAGTTCGTCGTTGAGCTTTCCGGTTCCCACTCCCGCGACATCGAGGGCGATGCCATTGCGGCGGAGTTTGGTGACGCGCTCGGCCAGGCGCCCGGGATCCGCGTCGCCGAGGTTCGCGGCACCATCCGTGAGCAGGACGATGCGGTTCTGCGCCGAGGCTTCCCGATGGCGCGCGGCGATTTGAGCGGCCAGCTCCAGCGCCTCTTCGAGGTTCGTGCCGCCCTCGTCCGGAGCCTGGCCGACGATCTCCGGAAGCTTCGCCGCCTGATCGCCGGGCAGCGCCTCGTGCAGCAACCGCGGCGTGCGCGAGAAGCCGATCACGCTGATGCGGTCGTTCTCCCCGAGCAAGCCGGCAAGCTGTCGCATGGCTCCCCGCAGCGCCTCGCGCCTGTCGTCCCGGGCCATCGAGCCGGATTGGTCGACGAGCAAGGTCAGCCGCAGCGGTTGATCCGCCCCGCGCCCGGCGGCGGCCGTCTTCAGGCCGATGCGCACGAGATTCCGGCCCGGAATCACCGGATGCGCCGACTGCTCGACCACCCCCGCGATCCGCTCCTCGCCGACCGGCGCCGGATCGCCGAAATCGACCGCATTGTAAAACTGCTCGACCTTCACCTGCCCCGGCTCCGGACGTTCGCCGCGAAGCAGCGCCGTGTGCGCGAGACGGAACGAGACGTCGCTGACATTGAGGGAAAACGTCGAGTAAGGTTCTTCCGCCGGATTGGTTTCCGGTTCATCAACGGGCGGCTGCTCCGCGGGGGCGGCGGGAATGGAGAGCTCCCAAGCCTCGTCCACTTGCATCAAAAGCTCCGCGCGGGCGTGGTCGTGGGCGGCGCGGTACCAGTCGGACTTCATTGCCGCGATCCGTTCCATGCCGCGGCGGGCAGCGCTGTTGGAAGGATCGATCCCGAGCGCTTCCTCATAACTTTGCTTCGCCTCATCCAGCTTCCCCAGTTGAAGGTGAGCTTCGGCAAGATACAGATTTCGCCTCAGCTCGTCGGTCGGCGCCGCGGTGACCGCCGGGGGGGAGCCGGGATCTTCCAGCAGCGCGTCGGTGGCAGCCGTATCGGTGGACAGGTTTCCACTGCGCGGCCCGCCGGTGACGATCAGGTTCTCCCCTGCGTGCGCCTGTGCCGGAACATCGCCCAAGTCCGCCAAGAGCGGGTTTCCTGCTCTTTGAAGATCACGCCCGGCGAAGGCCATGTCGGTGATCGAACCTTCTTGCTCTGCGAAACCGTCGGTGCTGGATCCCGCCTCGGATGTCCGCATCCCACGGGCTCGGGTGATCAGTCCGGGCTCGTCCGCAGGAAGCGCCGCAGGAGTCGCCGCGGCGAGCGCTGGCATCTGGTCGGCTGAGCCGCCCGACTCACGGTGGCTGAGTTCTTCCCTCAGCGCCTGCAGCTTGGCTTGATCGGCTTCGAGATTCTCGCTGGCCACGGCAAAATCTTCGGGCTCGGTTGCACGGTCGACGGATTCCATCCGAGCCAATTCTTGTGGCGACTGGATGGCGCTTGCTTCATTCATCCGCCCCATACCCTCCGCAACGTTCCGCCGTTCCTCGACGATTTCCTCCTGCTGGCGGACCTGCGCCCGGAGTTCATCGAGCGGGATCGGCTCGGCCGCGGCCCTCGCCGACGATGCCGCGATCTCCGGCGTTCTTCCACTGTCGCCACCATCCGGCGTCACCATGAACTGCCGGACGGCGAGCACGCCCGCGACACACGCGGCGATGGCGAGCGCGGCGTGGCGGCCGCGGCGGGAGGCCGGTTTCGCGGGTTCGGCGAAGAGGCGGGTGACGGTGGCGCGTTTTTCAGCCGGGAGTTTCCATGCCGCGTCGTCGGCCGGCGCGGCGTTTTCCTGCAGGAGACCGTGGAGCTTTTCCGTGCGGCGGCGGAAGGCTTCAAGGTCGGGCCGCTCGGCGCACAGCCGCGCGAGTTCCTCGGCCTCGAAGGCGGAGGCCTCGCCCAGCACCCAAGCGACGATCCGCGCCTCGAGGCGCTCGTCGGATCCGGCGGGTGGTTCTTCGCGGTGCATGATGATGACTTGGGAGATGAGATGAAAGTTTCAGCCTTCGGCGGATTCGATGCCGAGCCGGCGGAGTGATTCGCCGAGGCCTTTGAGCAGGTGGTGGAGCTTGTAGCCGATGTTGCCGACGCTCAGGCCGGTGCGATGGCTGATTTGTTCGTATTTGAGACCGTCGTGGTATTTCAGGTCGATGAGTTGGCGGTCGGTCTCCGGCAGCTCGGCCATCAACAGCCGGAGCGTGCCGAGGGCCTCGAGACGGAGCGTTTCGCCGTCGGGTCCCCGGCCGGCGCCGGCGGTTTCATGTTCGGGCTCGAGAGCGGTTTCACGGCGGTGGTCGCGGAGGTGGTTGAGAGCGAGGTTGCGGATCGAGCGGAACAACCAGGCGCGAGGGTTCGCCACCTCGTTCCAGTGGGCGTGGAGCCGGAGGAAGACCTCCTGGACGAGGTCCTCCGCCGTTTCACGCTGGCCGACGAGGCCGAACGCGAAGCGCAGCAGCGGCGACTCCTCGGCCTCGAAGATCTCCCGGAACGTCGGTTTTTCCTCCATCGTCCGGGGCATCTCGATGATCTTCGGGCACGTTGCCTCAGCTTCGGCCGGGGCGCTGGCGGCGAGTGTTTCCATGCGGGATCCGGTTGGCGGTCATGATCGTCATTAGCGAAGAACCACCAGCGGAGGAATCCTTGGAAGAAAATGGCGGAAAATTTCGGTCCGGCTCGTCCGGCCGACAGTCGCGGCGGGCATTCTTGACACCCGCGAAGCGTCCCAACAGCCTCGGCCCGACGTTCTTTACCCCTCGAAACAGAGACCCATCATGCCTTCCAACGCACGCTTCTACATCGGCCTCGACATTGGCGGAACCACCGTGAAATCCGTGATCGTGGACGAACTGGCCGAGCAGGTGGGCGGGCTGGTCGAGGTGCGCAGCCACGTGAAGGACGGCTACGAAGCGACCTTCCGCCAGCTCGACGAAGCCATCGACCGCTTGGCCGGGCAGGCCGGCATCTCGCGCGGCGACATCGGCGGGATCGGCCTGGACGTGCCGGCCCCCAGCAGCGACGGCGTGATCTGGGGCCGGGCGAACCTCGGCGACGACTGGGTCGGCACGGACATCCGCGGGAAGTTTTCAAAACGCATCGGCGCGCCGGTGTTCATGACGAACGACGGGAATGCCGCGGCGCTGGGCGAATACGCGCTGCGGAAAAAGCACTTCGGCAGCCTGCTGCTTGCCGCGCCGGGCACGGGTTTGGGCGGCGGTCTGGTGCAGGCCGGCGGCCGGAGTTATGAAGGCGTGAACGGGCTGGCCCTCGAGATCGGGCACATCAGCGTGCCGTTCCGCGAGGACGACGACTCGCTGCCGCAATGCTCCTGCGGACTCAAGGGCTGCGCGGAGGCGTGGGTCTCGTTGGTGGCGCTGCGCCGGCGGCTGAAGCTGGAGTTGGCGAAACCGGAATGGTCCGGCCACGAGTTGAATGCGACGGAAGCGCCGATCGAGGAAAAGGCCTTCCGCCTGCGGGAATTCGCGGAGCGTGGCGACGAGCTGGCGGTGAAAATTTTCCGCCAGCAGGGATTCATCCTCGGTTATGCTTTGGCCGATCTCGTGCGGGTTTTCGATCCCGGGCTCGTGGTGATCGGCGGCGGCCTTGCCGAAACATCGTTCCGGGACACCTACATGGAGTGGATCCAGGAGGGCTTCGCCGACCGCGCTTGGCCCGCCTACCGTCACAGTCCGCTCGATCCGGACAAGGAGACGACGCGCTTCGAATGGGCCATCGGCGGCGACGCCGCCGCGGCCATTGGCATGGCATTCACGGCGCGGGAGTTGTTCCAATAGCGGGCAGACTGCAGAGAACCTACCCGCCGCCCACGTCCACACGCAGGTCGCGCAGGCTCCACAGCACGCCCGCCGCCGCACGGCCGTTGCCGCGCAGGC
>CBFGTW010000144.1:0-11475 GCA_965651855.1 uncultured Verrucomicrobiales bacterium | reverse complement strand
ACGCCGATCGAGAACCGCCTGCTCGACATGTGGTCGCTCATGGCCTTCGCCATGCCCGGCGTGCTCGGCAGCCGCGCGTATTTCAAGAAGCGCTTTGACAAGCGGAAGGACCCGCTTTCCCAGACCCGTCTGGCCTCGCGCCTCCGGCCGTTCCTGCTCCGCCGCACCAAGCTCCAGGTCGCCCAGGACCTCCCGCCGCGGACCGAAGAGGAAGTCTACGCGAAGATGGAGGGCATTCAACTCGACCTCTACAAGGCGGAGCTGAAGCGCATCCAGAAAGCCCTGCTCGGCCTCGATTCGGACGAGGCGGTGAAGAAGAACTCCTTCGCCATTCTCCAGGGCCTCATGCGCCTGCGGCAGATCTGCTGCCACCCGGGCCTGATCGATCCGAAATATCTCAAGGAGGAATCCGCCAAGATGGAATCGCTCTTCTATCTGTTGGATCAACTCCACGAGGAAGGCCACAAGGTCCTCGTGTTCTCGCAGTTCGTCTCGATGCTCGACCTGATCAAGGCGCGCCTCGAGTTGGAGGCCCGGCCGTTCCACTACCTCACCGGCCAGACCAAGGACCGCAAGGGCGAGATCGAGCGCTTCCAGACGACCAAGGACCCCTCGGTCTTCATGCTCTCGCTCAAAGCGGGCGGCGCCGGCCTGAACCTGACCTCCGCCTCCTACGTCATCCTCTACGATCCGTGGTGGAACCCGGCGGTGGAAAACCAGGCCATCGACCGCACGCACCGCATCGGCCAGAAAAACAAGGTCATCGCCTATCGCTTGCTCACGCGCGATACGGTCGAGGAAAAGATCCGCATCCTCCAGCACCAGAAGACCCAGCTCGTCACCAACGTGCTCGGCGACGAAGGCTTCGCCTCGAACCTCGGCCTGGACGACCTGCAGTTCATCCTCAACCACTCGATCGACGAAGACGACGAGAAGTGAGCGGCGGCGGGCCAAACCCGAACATCCTCGCACGAAAAGCCCGGCTGCCAGATGCAGCCGGGCTTTTTCATTTCCAGTCCCACCGCGGCAGGACCGGCGTCCCAAATCGGGCCAGCGTGTACGCAAAAGGCCCGCCCTTCCGGCACTGGGGCGCGGAAGGAGCGGGCCGAAGCGTTCTCAACTCACTTGGCCGAGCTGTACGTCGGAGCCGGCTGATAGGCCGGAGCCGGAGCGGTCTGCTGCTGCTGGCAGGAAACGCTGGCGAGCGTTCCGGCGGCCATGGCGGCGAGGGCGGCGATCTTGATCAGTTTCATGGTAGTCGTGTTTCAGGGTTGCTTCTATTCTGCTAGGCAAACGGACTCTCTTGGAGAGCCCGAGTGGAACTCTAACGCATGCCTTTGGTCCTGCAAGGCATCTTTCCACGGAGCCGCGCCACTTTCCCCGCCGGAGAATCCTCCGCGACGCCCGCCGCCCGTTCCGCCACACCCGCGGGCCCCGGCCCGCCTGCTAGATCAGCCAAATCCTCCGGCCTCGACCGCCGCCCGCCATCCGCTGGACCGCAGGGAAAATCGATCCCTCCCTGTGCGTGGCCCCCTTGAGTCCCTCGCGCCGTTGGCTCGCCTGACGAAACCGGCGGTAGCTCGCCCGCTCCGATCCATCCGCGCCCCAGCCCGCGCCGGAATCGCGCGTCCCGCCGACATCCATCACGCTTCGGAACGCCCTGGCCGTGGCACTCCGGAGGAACTCGGCCACGGCGGCATGGACACGCACAAGGTCAGTGAGCGCGGGACCATCGCCTTCAACGGAGAACCGAATGGCATCTCCTCGGCAACTCGCGGCTTCCACCCGCTTCCCCGCTCCCGCCCAAGGAGCCGCTCCCAGAGCCCTGTCACTGGCCCCGCCGGGAACCTTCGCCCGAATTTGCTCTTGCCGGGCCGAGCCCCGCACCATACCAATCGGTCGGTATGTCGCGCGCATCACGACCCTTGGTGAAGGATCCCGTGCTCACGCGCAGGCGCTTGGTGGACGCCGGGGTGGCCCTGATGCGCCGCCAGGGATTTGCGGCGACTGGAGTGGATGCCATCTGCAGGGAAGCGGGAGTGACGAAAGGCGCGTTCTTTCACCATTTCGAATCGAAGGAGCATCTCGCCGAAGCGGCGGTGGACGCTTGGTGCACGGCTAGAGCAGGCCGCTATCTCAACGACATGGGCGCAGCCCGCGATTCCAGCCGCGTGCGGCTGGGACGATTCCTCGACGGCTTGGGCGCGAGCATCCGCGAACCGGAGGAGTTCCCCGCCTGTCTGCTTGGCATGATTTCCCAGGAAGTCGCCTCGGCAAATCCATCGCTCCGCGGCGCATGCGAGGCGCGGTTCCGTGGCTGGACCTCTTTTGTCGCGGGACTCCTCGATGCGGCGAAGAAGGATTCGCCGGCCGCCGTGGATTTCGATCCGGGGGAGATCGCGTGGATGCTCAACGCCTTGTGGCAGGGCTCGCTGCTCGTGGCGAAGACCTGCCAGGAGGTCGAACTCGCCGCCGCCAATCTCCGCCACGCCCGCGCCTACATTGACGGGCTGCTCGGCCCGCTGCCCTCGGCCTGAAGCGCCGATCTCCCGAACTTGTTCCGCCCATGACTTCAAATCACACGCATTTTCGTTCCGGCTCCTGGCCTCGGGTCGGAGCCAGCACATTCACCGTTCCCGGCACCGGAGCGCACGCGCCGGGCAAGCTCTTCCTGGGGGAACCGGCACGACTCACCTCCGCGGAAATTTCGATGAACGTCTTTCCGCCCGGAGCCGCCATGCCATTCACCCACAAACACAAGAGAAACGAGGAAATTTATATCTGTATCAGCGGCTTCCTCCAATTCGTCGTCGATGGGGATGTCATCATTCTCGCCGAAGGCGATGTTCTCCGCGTCGCCACGGCGGCCGAGCGCTCGTGGCGGAACATTGGTGAAACCGACTGCCGGTTTCTGTGCATCCAAGCCGTGGAAGGGAGCATCGCATCTCGAAACATCACGGATGGAGTGCTGGTGCAGCCATCGTTCGACTGGAGCCGCATTTCCCGAGCAGTCGCAACCCCAACAGCCCGGAACCGATGACCATTCCCGAGCCAGACCGTGTCCTTCGGCTCCGCCGGGCCCTGCCCGTCGCACGGCGCGAAGTCTTCGCCGCCTTCGAGCGTCCGGAGCGACTCGCCGAGCGGAGGGGGCTCGCGGGATTCACCGAGCTAGAATGGGGCCAGGAATTCGCGGACGGCGCGATGGCGGCGCGGGATGGGGCCGCTGTGTGAACCCGCGAACGTCGAGGTTCTCGACCGTCTCCAGGCGCGGCTCGCCACCAGAACCAACAACCAAAGCCACCGATCATGATAACAAAACTCCTCATAGTCGCCGGGATCGGCGTGGTGATCCTGCTGGCGGTGATCGCCACCCGGCCGGATCGCTTCAGCCTGTCCCGCTCGATCGTCATCGCCGCGCCACCGGCCGCCGTGTTTCCTCTGGTGAACGACTTCCACAACTGGGATGCCTGGTCGCCGTGGGCGGATCTCGACCCGGAGGCGACCGCCGTTTTCGAAGGGGCCGGCGCCGGACAGGGCGCGGTCTTCAAGTGGTCCGGCAACAACAAGATCGGCGAAGGCCGGCAGGAGATCGTCGAGAGCCGCGAGCTGGAACTGGTCCGCATCAAGCTCGAGTTCATCCGGCCGTTCGCGGCGACGAACGAGACGGAGTTCCGCTTCGAGCCCGAGGGCACCGGCACGCGTGTGACCTGGATGATGTCCGGCAGAAACAACTTTCTCGCCAAGGCATTCAGTTTGGTGATGGATTGCGAAAAGATGGTGGGCCCGCAGTTCGAGAAGGGACTCGCCAACATCAAACAAATTGTCGAGCGCCCAGCATCATGAAATACCTACCGATCATCGCCGGCATCCTGCTCGGCCTGCTGTTCGCCGCTTCCGGAGCGATGGTGTTGCTCGGCCTGGCTCCGACGCCGGAGTTCCCCGCGGACACGCCAATCTTCCACTTCATGGCCGCCTTCGGACCCACGGGCTACATGATCTTCGTCAAGGTGCTCGAGGTGCTCGGCGGCGTGCTGGTGGCGATTCCGCGGACGCGGAACCTCGGCCTCCTCATCCTCGGGCCGATCATCGTGAACATCCTCGCTTTCCACGCCTTCGTCACCGCCGGGGAAGGCCTGCTCTCTCCGATGCTGGTGGGGATTTGCCTGCTCGCCGCCTATCTGCTCTGGGTCGAGCGCCGGGCGTGGCTGGCCCTCGTCCGCCGGCCGGGCCTGTGACGGAAAAATACCAAATTTCCTCCGTCCATCTGTCCATCTGTCGCTCCACCATTCGTCGTACCCTGCGAAGATCCCGAGAATCCAACACCTCGAATTCATGACACTGCCCGTCGTCCAGCCCTACCTGTTCTTCAACGGCCGCTGCGAAGAGGCCATCCAGTTCTATCGCTCCGCCCTCGGCGCGGAGGTCGACATGGTGATGCGCTACTCGGATTCGCCCGAGCCTCCGCCACCCGGCATGGTGCCGGAAGGTTGGGAGAACAAAATCATGCACGCCTCGTTCCGTGTGGCGGATCACGGGATCATGGCCTCCGATGGCTGCGAGGAAGGGACGGGATTTTCAGGGTTCTCGCTATCGATCAGCGTGAAGGAGAAGGACGAGGCCGACCGCTTCTTCAACGCCCTCGCGGACGGCGGCCAAGTGACCATGCCACTCGGCGAAACGTTCTGGTCGCCGCGCTTCGGCATGTTGACCGACCGCTTCGGCCTTGGCTGGATGATCGGCGTGCACGCCGAGTGTGCCGAATCCTGAACATGCACGCGGGCCAACCTGTCTTGGAAAATGCCGCTCTCCCGACCGCGGGCGCCCTGCTCGAGGTGCACGGCCTGGTGAAGCACCTCGGCGGCCGGCGGGTCGTCGATGGCGTCGGCTTTTCCTGCCGCGCCGGCGAGGTCCTCGGCCTGCTTGGACCGAACGGAGCCGGAAAAACGACGAGCCTCCGGATGTGCTACGGCTTCCTCCGGCCGGAGAGCGGCACGATCCGCATCGCCGGCCACGACCTGATCGCCGAGGGCGACGCCGCCCGACGCGCGCTCGGCGTCTGCACACAGGACGATTCCTACGACAGCGACTTCACCGTCCGCGGGAACCTCGAGCAGACGCTCCGCTACTACCGCCCGAAGGTGGACGACGCGGAAGACCGGATCGACCGCCTGCTCGCGCGCTTCGGCCTCACCAGCTATGCGAACCACAAGCCGGAGACGCTTTCCGGGGGCTACCGCCGGCGGCTCATGATCGCGCGGGCGGTGGTGCACGAACCGCGCGTCGTTTTCCTGGACGAGCCGACGACCGGCCTTGACCCGCAGGCACGGATGGGTGTGTGGGAACTCGTCGCCGGCCTGCGCAAGGCGGGCATGGCCGTGATCTTGACCACCCACTACATGGACGAGGCCGAGCGCCTGTCCGACCGCCTGGTGCTGCTGGACAAAGGAAAAGTCCGCGCGGCCGGAACGACGCGCGAGTTGCTCGGAAACGTCGTCGGCGAGCACGTCGTGATGTTTCCGGCCGGTGGTCCGGAAGCCGAACGGGTCGGCGCTTGGCTGCGCGAGCGGAAACTGCGCGCCGCCACCGTGCTCGCGGACTGGCACATCGCGATGGACGCGCCCGGCTTGGCCGCGTTCGTCGCCGCCTTTCCGGAACTCCGGTATGAAGTCCGCCAGCCGACGCTGGACGATCTTTTCGTGAGCCTCGACGAGGAGGAGGAGGAAAGCCGATGACCGGAGATCTCTTCGCGCCCGCCTTCCACTGGCAAAGCCGCGCGGTCATGGGCCGTCACCTGCGGGTCCACCTCCGCAACTGGCAGACCGCCGCCGTTCCGCCGATCTGCGAGCCGCTCATCATGCTGCTCGCCTTCGGCGTCGGCCTGGGCCGGCAGATCGGCGCGCTGGAGTGGGGCGGCCGGATGGTGGAATACCTCGCCTATCTCGCGCCGGGCATCCTCGCCTACACGGCGTTCATGAGCTCCTTTTTCCAGTCGCTCTACTCCGCCTTCATGCGGATGCATTTCCAGAAATGCTGGGAAGGCCAGCTCACCACCCAGGTCCGGCTCGAACACGTCATCTGGGGCGAGGCGCTGTGGTCCGCCACACTCGCCACCGGCTACTCGGCGATCGTCTGCATCGTCCTGCTCGGCTTCGACCTCGCGGGCGCGCTCGATTTGCACTTCGGCTGGCTGCCACTCGCCGTGCCGGTCGTCTTTCTCTGCGCGATGGCGTTCTCCGCCGTCGGCCTGCTCTTCACCGCTACGATCCCGACGATCGACCATATGAGCCTGCCATTTTTTCTCGTGATCCTGCCGATCGGCTTCGTCAGCAGCACCTATTTCCCGCTGCCGGACGTGTCGTGGCTCCACACGCTCGTGCAGGCAAACCCGCTCCACCACCTCGCTGAAGGCCTGCGCCGGCTGCTCCTGGAAAACCAACCCACCTGGCACCTCGCCGCCGCCCCGGCGCTCTCGCTCGTCCTGCTGCTCCTGCTCATGCCGCTCGACATGCGGCTGCTGAGAAAGCGGGTGTTCGGGGATGGGTGAGGTGGAGGTTAAAATCCCAATCACTCGCGGTCCCCGGGATGAATGGTCCGCTTGCCGGCAACGGGCGAAGGCAATGAGTGAGCTCCATCCATCCTCGCTCTCAAGACTCTTCCATTTGCCCGCCAGATGAAGTAGAATGCGTGGCCCAATTTCTCACCAAGCCGATGAAACTTCCATACCTCAGCGCCGCCACGGGTCTTGTAATTGCCGCGATCGTCCAGACACTGGATGTCGCGTCCGCTTTGGAGGCTCCTCCATTTTCCATTGGAGGCCCGGGAGTGGACCCAGACGACTTCCGCTTCACGGTTTTTGCCAGCGGGCTGGATTATCCCTTGGGAATGGCGGAGTTGGACGACGGATCGCTTCTGGTGGCCATCAGCGAAGGGACGAACTTCTCCAATTCTTCGGGAAAACTGCTCCGGCTCGTCGATTCCGACGGCGACGGCGTCGCCGACGGTCCCGGGGATGTCCTGTTCGACGGACTTCCGGGAAGCCAGACCGCAGTGCGCGCCATTGACGATCTGGTCTTCGTCACCAGCCGGCGTGGGCCGATCATCATCCTCCGCGCGGGCGAGAGCCCATCAGCCCCCTTGCAACCGGCCGGGCGGATCCTGATCAACTACCTGTTCGACTGGTATCACGGCCACTCCGCGTTGAACGTTCGCCGCACACCCGGCGTCCCCAAGAGCTACGACCTCGTCTTTCAGCTTGGATCCACCAGCAATGCTTCCGCGACCTCTGCCACGGTGAGCCTCGGAAACGAAGACGTTCCCGGAGCCGAAGGAACGCTCGCCGGCGACGCCGCCCATATGATCACGGTGGTGGACCATGGGGACTCGGTCAGCGCCCACAGCTTGCGCCAGCTCGCAACTGGCTTGCGGAACGCCGCCGGTTTCACTTTCCATCCGACAACGGGAGATCTCTATCTCCAGGACAACGGCATCGACGGCTTCGCCGACCGATCCGAAGCCCACAGCGCGGACGAGTTGAACGTGATCCGCCGGACGGAGATCGGCACGACGCTTCCGCACTTCGGCTACCCCCACAGCTACACGACCTATCGCACGGGGGAGGTCGTGGAAGGAGGCGAAGATGTCGTCCAGCCGCTCATTGCATTCCAGCCGATCCCGGACCCCCACACCGGCCGCGAAAGCGAAGGTCCGAACGACGTGGTGTGGGCTCCTCCCGGGTTTCCCGCACCTCTCAATCGCGGCGTGTTCATCGGATTTCACGGCCAGTACAACGCCGGCAGCCTCGGCAACGAGGAAAACCCCCTCGTCTGGGCCGATCCCGGAACCGGCGAGTATTTCCATTTCATCGAAGCTCAGCAGGAGGGCCTCGGCCATCTCGACGGGTTGCTAGCCACCCGCGACTCGCTCTTCGTCGCTGACCTCGCCTCGAACGGCAGCACGATCAGCGGGGGCGGAACCGGCGTCATTTACCAGATCAGGTCTCTCGTCCCCCCTTCACCACCACTCATTGCCATTCGTCCCTCCGAAGAAGGTGGGCTTGTGATCGAGTGGGACCGCGGGATGCTTGAAGCTGCCATCAGCTTGGAAGGAGAGTGGGACCTTTTGGACGGATTCAGCCCGCTGCCGATCGAGCCAGTGGCGCCGGCCCGATTCTTCCGGGCCAGCTACTGAGAGGGCCTTTCGACTCTCACCACGGGGGAGCGAGGACAATCTTCACGCGCCCGAACCGCCGCTTCGGCAGCGGCGGCCCCACGTCGTCGCGGATCGTCACACGCTCCCAGCCGTCGCCCAAATCCTCGACGACGGGCTCGGTCAACGCGTCATTGAAGTCGCCCAAGCCCGAACCGAATTGCGGGACGTACGCAAGCGCGGGATCGTCCGAGCGGCGGCAGAACGTGATGGTGAGCCCGATGCCGCCGTCGGCGGCGGCGACTCCATCGATGCGCGGCAGCCGGGCAGCGTCAGCGCCTTCGTCCAACCCAAAGGCGTAATCAACGAGCTGCGGGTGGCCGTTTCCGTCCGGGTCCGCGAGGTAGCCGGCGGTTCCCCGTTCCAGGCCCGCCTCGAGGGCCCACTTTTCGTAGCTCCGGCCGTAGAAGAACCGAAACGGCTCGGTTGGAGGATTCGTGGCACCACTTTCGGCCGTCACGACGCCCTCGGCCATTCGCAGTGAGAACTCGAAAGCCGTCGCCCGGACCACCACGGCGTACGCCGAACCTTCGCCAGCCAACGAAAGCAACTCGCATCCATCCGTCTGGATGTCCGAAAGGTCCAGGCCCGCGACCGGCTCGGAGAAGACCAGAGACACCTCGACGGTCCCTTCTTCGAGCTCGAGAGGCCCGTCCCACGTGGCGGTAGGACGGGCAGGCCGCAGTTGCAGCCGCTCGATCTTCGTGCCGTCGTCCCGGCAGTATAATTCCAAAGTGTGCTCGCCCGCCTCAAGGTGGAAGACCAGCGGGTCCGCCACGTCACCGGTGGCACTGGCCGTCCCCCAGTGGTAAAAGCCCGAGCCGATCTCGCCCGGCTGCCGGTTCGCGAGCCAAACCGAGGGGGCAGGCTCGCCGTTGAACCCGATGTAGAACGACGCGCTTTCGGGATCGTCGGCGCGAATCAGGCCGCGCACCACGTAATCCCCAGCCACGGGAATCGAAAACGGGTAGATGACCATGAAACCGGAGTCCTTCGAGATGTCTCCGCCGCGACTGTCGTTTTCGACTAGGAGCACTTCATGGTGGACTCCCTCGGCATCGGTATCTCCAGTGACCGTGAACCCGCTCACCAGCGAAAAAGTTGCCGCGGGAAATTCGGGCAGCGTCGGATCGATGAACCAGGTGAATTCCGGTGCTCCGGCCAAGCTGTTCCCCGCGAGATCCGACACCTGCTCCGGATCGATCCGGAGGTTCAGGTTTTGGCGGAATGCCCGGGCGGTGAGCGTGTAATTGGCTCCCTCACCCTGGATGGACTCCACGTTGCCGCCGACTGCGATGATCGACCCGGCGTCCACGCCCACCACCGGCTCGCTGAACTCGATGTCGATTTCCACCAGGCGCTCGCCGACGATCCGAGGCAGTCCGAACGTCGTTGTGGGCGGCAGGACATCCTTCGTGGCCACAACGAGCGCATCCGGCGCCAAGCTGCCATTGCCGGTCGCATCCACGGCATTCGTCGGAATGGAGATGGTGATCGGCGCCGTGCCCCCCGGATCCTCTGGCTGGAACGTCGCCACGTAGTAGTAACCTCCACCGCGCATGCCAACGAGCGACGCCCCTTCGACCAGGAAGTCCGAATCATTGAAGTCGACCACCTTCTTGTCAAAAACCACGGTCACATCGAAGTGGCCCGCCACCGGCTCTTCCGGACCGGACATGGAGCACCTCGCGGGACGCTCCGCTCCCTCGAACTCGCTTGGATCCAGCCCGAGGATGTAGCTTTCCAGGAGCTCCACCGCACGTGCGTCCACCACGTTCTTGGCGATCGGGGGCATCGACATCCAGTCGCCGGCGGTTGCCATCCGCGCCAGCGCCGCGGAGTGGACCGGATCGCCCGGCTTGAGCACTCGATCCATCGCTGCCCCGTGATGGCCGACCAACAGGCCATTCACAAGGTTCTGTTCTTGGAGCGGCGTCTGCAATCGAGCGTCGAACGCCGGGCCGCCACCTCCGGGCTGGTGACAGTGCGAACAGTTCGAGTCGAGGTAGGATCGCACCCGGTGCTCGAGCGGGGCCGTCGCGTCATCAAGAGATCGGGCGGCGAGTGCGGCGCGGATTCTCAGGCTGGATACCGGAGGATTGAGCAAGCGAAGATCGTTCAGGGTCTCCAACTGGTTCGCCGTGCGACCGGTGGCTTCGTAGAAAAAGTCGCGGTTGAGCTGATGGGTCCGGAGACCGAGCGATTGTCCGGACGCCGCCGTGTGGCACTGCATGCACTCCGCCCGGGAGGGAAAGTTCCACAAGCGATAGCTCGACGTGCCGTCGGTGCGGACGATCTCGATCACATCGGTCTCGCCCCACGAGATGAGTTGAGCGTCCGTCCCTTCGACGTTCCATCGGTAGGTCAGACCGTATTTTCCGCCCCCTTCGGTGCACACGATGACGCGGGTCTCGAGGCGGCGGACCAGCGCCGGCTCCCTCTCGTCGATCCGCATCTCGAAATGCTTCACGAAGATCGTCCCCGGAGGGAAACTCCAGTTGCCGGTATCGCTGAACGCGATCTGCTCGGCAGCGGTCGGGCGCGAGCCGCTCTTCGGAACGCAGATCCAGCGGTGCTTTTCCGCTCCGTCCGACCACAGGGGGCTGGCGACGTCGTAAGGGATCAACGCCGGGTGGGGTGCGAGCGTTCCGATCTCGTTGAACAATCCCGTCTGCGACAGCAGCGCGGGCGGTTCCGGCAGCGCCTCGAGCGCCTTGATTTTCCGGATCGTTCCGCCGTCCTGGTTGGTGCCGTTCAGACACAGCAGGTAGATCTCGCCGGCGGAATCCGTGAAAATGTTGGAAAGCCCGACCATGAATCCCGTCGGAAGTCCTTCGCAGAGCGTCTCGACCACCGGTGGAACCCCCTCGGCTTCAACCGTGGCCGCCCACAAAGTGCCCTTCACGTGATCGCCGAAAAGCACCTTCCCGCCGAGTTGGGCCGACCATTTCGCGCCGCGGTAGCGCATCCCGGCGATAATGGCCCCCCCCCCCGGCGCCCCGGGGTGGTAACACCCCCGCGGCTCACCGCCCCCGAACACACCCCGCCCCGGCGGTGGTGCCCCTCGTAGTCATACACCGGCGGCGTCTCCTCTCCCAGTATCTCCCCGGGACCTGGCTTTGGTCCCGCAAGCGAGCCCTCGAGGTAAGACCACTGCAGATTGGCCCCGGCACCCACACGATTTAGTTCCTCCCGCTTCTGCTGCCCCACGTCGCCGAGCCAGATATCGCCCGTGGCAGCGTCGTAGTGAGCCGAGTGGGGACTGCGCAG
>CBFGTW010000143.1:0-11631 GCA_965651855.1 uncultured Verrucomicrobiales bacterium | reverse complement strand
CGGCCGCCGGTCATCTCCATCAGCCGGTCGTGGACCTCCTCGTCGTCGAAGTTGATCGTTTCCGCGCGGCCTTGGCTTGCCGCGAGCGCGAGCCGCTCGGGCACGCGGTCGATCGCGATCACGCGCCCCGCGCCGAGCATCCAGCAGCTCTGGATGCAAAACTGGCCGACCGGCCCGCAGCCCCAGACGGCCACGGTGTCGCCCGGCTCGATGTCCGCGTTTTCGGCGGCCATGTATCCGGTCGGGAAAATGTCCGAGAGAAAGAGCACTTGGTCGTCATCGAGATCCGATTCGATCTTGATCGGTCCCACGTCGGCATGGGGGACGCGCAGGTATTCGGCCTGCCCGCCGGCATAGCCGCCGAGCATGTGGGAATAGCCGAAGAGTCCGGCGGGGGATTGCCCCATGACTTTCTCGGCCAGTTCGGCGTTGGGATTCGTGTTGTCGCAGCACGAGTAGAGCTGCTTCTGGCAAAAGAAGCAGGTGCCGCAGGAGATCGTGAACGGAACCACCACGCGGTCGCCGGGCCTGAGGTTCTTCACCTCGCCACCGACTTCCTCGACGATGCCCATGGGTTCGTGGCCGATGATGTCGCCCTCTTCCATCGTGAGCATGTAGCCGTTGAAGAGGTGGAGGTCCGATCCGCAGATCGCGGTCGAAGTGATGCGGATGATCGCGTCGGTGGGTTCCTGGATTTTGGGATCGGGAACCGTATCGACGCGGACGTCGCCTTTGCCGTGCCAGCAGACTGCTCTCATGATGACCGGTCCCCGCAGACGGGATACCCGGCGCAGGCATGGCACCGGTTTTCCCCGGTCCGTAAGGCTGCGCGGGCATCCAGCCCATCATCCGCGGCTGCGGGGCGCGCACTCTGCACACGCGGCCGCCGACCGTTTCCGGCATTTGCAACCTCGCGGGGCGATCTCAGGAAAAGCGGTCGAGGAACTCGAGGATCACCGCGTTGGTCCAGCCGAAGCCCGGCTCGTTGGTCACGTAGCCGAAGGAAATCCGGTCGCCCAGCTGGCTGGTGCAGCGTTCGGCGTCGTATTTCTCGCGCAGCACGCCTTCGCGGCGAAAGGAATCCGCAACCATCGCGGTGAAGCGCCGGGCGATGTCGCGCGCTTCGTTCATGTAGCCGTATCGCTCCAGCGCATCGACGGCGAAAAGCTGGAGCGGCGCCCAGGCGAACGGCGCGTCCCATTGCTCCCCGGTTTCCTTCGTGCTCGTCTGCAAACCGCCGCAACGGAGGAACAGATGCATGTTGTCCACGACCTTGGCGGCTTGGTCGCGGCTCGAGAGGCCGGCCCACATCGGCCAGAAGGTGGTGAGAAACGGATAGGTGCTGCGTTCGTCGCGGCCCAGATGATAGTCGAGATACAGGCCGGCCTCCTCGTCCCAGAAAAAGCGGTCGATGGCGGCCGCCGATTCCTCGGCGCGTCGGGCCCAAGTGGCGCTCACGCCCTCGTCCCCCAGAATCTCGTAACAGTCGGCGATGTCCCGCTCCATCCGCCAGAGCAGCGTGTTGAGGCACACCGGCGCGTAGTGGATCACGTCGAGATTCAGCTCCCCGAAGCGGTCGGTCGGGTCGAAGCCGGACTCGCGCATCGAACGGTCGCCGATGTAGGCCAGCTCGGTCAGTTGATCCGCATCCGCATCGAAGTAGAGCGACGCGTCGTAGTCCTCGACCTTTTCGGTGCGGAAGAATTCGGCCACCCGTTCGTAGTGCGTCCGCCCCTGCTCGTCGCGTTCCGAGGCTTCCACTTCGGGAGCCGGTCCGAGGCCCAGATCGTAGTAGCGGGACAAGCCGGTCGCTTGGTTCAGGTGCGGCGGGACACGCCAGTAATAGTAGAATTTCTCCACGCCGGGGAGCACGGCGGCCAGCCAGTCCTTGTCCTGGTTCGCCCGGTATCCCTCCATCACCATCATCGACAACACCGGCGGGTGCGAGCGGGTGAGGTAATAGGTCCGGTTCGCGTTCAGGACCGCTCCGTAGTGCTCCACCTCGTAGAGCGCCTGCTCGATCAGGCTGAACGCCATGTTGGCGTGGCCGCCGCGCAGCAAGCCGCGCTGGATGAAGTAGGAATCCCAGCCGTAGAACTCGTTGAAGCGCCCGCCCGGCACGATGTAAGGGCCCGGCAGGTAGAGCAGGCCGTGGTCGCAGATCTGCTCGAACTCCAGCGGCAGGGTGCGCAGCGAAATGCGCGAGAACGCCATGTCGCCCATCGTCGCCCGCAGTTGCGTCTCCACCGCCTCCGGATCCTCGCGCGCGGAGAGATAAACGTTCAGCTTCCCGTCCGGGCCCGTGCAATCGATCTTCGGGTCCTCCGCCGCGGCGAGGATGTGGCTGTGGTCGCGGGTCAATGTGCCCCACGTCAGGTCGATGTACGCGCGCAGTTCCTCCTGCGCTTTCTCGTCGGGGTATCTGGGCGGCGTGATCATGGCGTGTCTTTGAGGATGACGATTCCCGGCTTGCGGAAGTGCAGGCCGCCGCCGGCGACGCGATCCGGCGCTTCACCCGCGGCCAGCAGCGGAGGAGCGGTTCCGACAGGGGCTTCCGGGACCGTGTTTTCCTCGCCGCGGAGACTGGCGGCGATCAGGTAGGGGCCGCGGCGCATCCACAGCCAGTTGCCGAGTGGATCGGCGCCGGTCTCGACATTTCCCAGGCGTTCCGCGCCGAGTTCCGGATCGCCGCGCCGCAGGGCGAGGAGCCTGCCATACCAGTCGAGCATCCCGGCGTGGGCGCCTTCATCGCGTTCCTCCCACCTGAGCTTGCTCACTTCGAATGCCAGAGGGTGTTGTGGATCGGGCACGTCCTCGGGTGCCCAGCCGACGACGCCGAATTCGCTGCGACGTCCCTCGCTGACAGCTTTCGCCAGCTCCGGGTCCGTGTGGTCGGTGAAGTATTGGAACGGTGTGCCCGCCGCCCATTCCTCGCCCATGAAGATCATCGGCACGAACGGGGCGAGCAGCACGAAAGCCGCGGCGATCTTGTGGTGCAGCGGATCCACGGTCGGATGGTGGTGGAAGCGGTCGCCCGTCGCGCGGTTGCCCGCTTGGTCGTGGTTCTGGATGTAGCCGAGGAACGCGTGGCCGGGCAGGTCGCCCGGCGGCGCCCCGTGCGCGCGCTTCCGGTACTGCGAGTAGCGGCCGTCGTAGACGAAGCCCTGGCGCAGTGCCTTCGCGACGTCCGCCGGATTGCCGAAGTCCACGAAATACCCCTCGCGCTCGCCGGTGAAAACCGTCCGCATCGCGTGGTGCAAGTCGTCGTTCCACTGCGCGTCCAATCCGTAGCCGCCACGCTCCGGCGGCAGGACAAAAATCGGATCGTTCATCGCGGACTCGGCGATCAGCACTTTCCTGTGCCCGGTTTCCTTTTCCAGCGCGCGCACCCGCTCGCTCATCTCCACGAGAAAATGCTTCTCCGAGTGATCGATCACCTTGTCGATCGCGTCGAGCCGCAGGCCGTCGACGCGATAGTCGCGGAGCCACATCAGTGCGTTGTCGATGAAGAAATCCCGCACCTCGGAGCCGGAATTCCGTCCGTCGAGGTTCGGCGCGTCGCCCCAGGGGGTGACGTAGCGGTCGGTGAAATACGGGCCGTAGGTGGGCAGATAGTTGCCGTCCGGACCGAGGTGGTTGTAGACCACGTCGAGGATGACGGCGAGGCCTCGTGCATGGCAGGTGTCGACCAGTTTCTTCAGGCCGTTCACGCCACCATAGGCATGGTGCGGCGCGTAAAGCGCGACGCCATCGTAGCCCCAGCCGCGGGTGCCGGGGAACTCGCACACCGGCATCAGTTCGAGATGGGTGACGCCCAGCTCGAGCAAGGCGTCGAGGTGCGGGATGACTCCCTCGAAGGTGCCTTCCCGCGAGAACGTCCCGACATGCAGCTCGTAGACCACCGCCTCTTCCCAGCGCGGGGGCTGCCACTCGCCGTCCGTCCAGGAGAACGATCCATGGTCGACGATCTCAGAAAGGCCGTGCACGCCGTCCGGCTGCGAGTGCGACCGCGGATCCGGGAACGGCCCGGCGCCTTCCACGTAAAACCCGTAGCGCGTCCCGGCGGGATATTCGCTTTCGCCCTGCCACCAGCCCGGCCACTGCGGGTGGGCGTGCATCGGCTCGCGATCCGATCCGACCGCGAGCTCGATCCGCTTCTTGCGAGGCGCCCAAACCGAGGGCCTGAGGGAAAAATCCGACATCACGTTAGATCGAGGTCCGTTCCAAAAGTGCCACCGGAAAGGACCGCAGCAACTCCGCGACGGCCACGGCGCCCGGATGGGTGGATCCGTCGAGGCGGTTCCGCCAGCTTCCGTCGCCGAGGTCCACGGCGGTGTCGAGCCAGCCGTCCTGCAGGCCCATCGGCAGCAAGGGCACGACCACCGCGACTTCCGCACCGCGTTTGAAGGCGACCACGTGGCGCAGCTTGCCGCCTGTCACGCCGAGCGGCGCGTAGGACCCCGGATCGCCGGCGGCGAAGGCCTCCGGACGTTCCCGCCGCAGCCGCAGCGCCTCGCGGATGACGTGGAGCTTCGGCAGTCCTTCGTCGATCCTCCGCATGATCTCCGCGGCCTCCATGCCGGCCTCGAGGGCACCGAGCAAACTACGTCGTTCATCGTAGTTCACCGGCCGGCGGTTGTCGGGATCCACGAGGCTGTTGTCCCACAGCTCGCAGCCTTGGTAGATGTCGGGAACGCCGGGAACGGTGAGCTTGAGCAAGGTTTGCGCGAGGGAGTTGATCCGGCCGGGAAGCACCAGCGGCGCGACGAAGCCGGAGAGCATGGCCACGAACTCGCGATCGCCGAGTACGCTGCGGACGAAGTCGGAGATCCGCTTTTCATAGGCCACGTCCGGATCGGTCCAGGAGGTGTAGGTTTTCGCCTCACGGCAGGCTTTCTCCATGTAGGCGGCAACCCGGCCGACCTCGATCGGCCAGGCGCCGACGAGCGTCTGGTAGAGCAGGTGCTCGGCGTTGCGGTCCGGCTCGCGTCCGTTCCAGGCGGCGAGGTTGTGGTCCGACCACCGACGCACTTCTTCAGCCCACTTGTCCGGGATTTCGGAGAGCAGCGAGATCCGGGCGCGGACGTCTTCGCTGCGTTTGGTGTCGTGCGTGGACGAGGCGAGCATGGCCCGCGGCCAATCGCGGTGCGCGTGGGTGCAGGCTTCGTGGAAGGCGGCCGGCGCGACGCCGAAATGCGCCGGGTCGCAGCCGACCTCGTTGAGCGCCAGAAGCCTGTCATAGCAATAGAATGTGGTGTCCTCCACGCCCTTGGCCATCACCGGGCTGGTGAGCTGCTGGAAGCGGACGACGAACTCCCGGCTGGTCCCGCCGACGTCGAGCTTGCCGATCAGCAGATCCTCGATCAGGTCGATCAACGCGGGATCGATCGGCAGCCCGCGGCGCCGTGCGGAAGCCAGCGCGTGGCCGATCGCCTCGCGGTCGTCGCCGGTCACCTCGCCGCGCTCCGGGAGGACGTACGTGCGGTAAACGGGGAAGCTGGCGACGATTTCCCCGAGCGCGTAACGGAGCTGGCGGCGCGAGTCGTCCCGCAGCACCTGCGGATGGTGGCAGACGGCGTGGAGTTTTTCGACAAGCCGGCGCAGGTCGCCGTCGAACGAGAGGTCGAGGATCTCCCGCTTCTTGTTCCGGACCAGCATGCCGTAGGGCTCGGTATGGCCGGTGAAGTCCGCATAGAAGTCCGAGATGGTTTTTTCTCCGGAGGCGTCGACACACAGGCCGCCGGTGCGCTGGATGAAATCGTAGCCGGTCGTGCCGTCCACCGGCCATTCCGGCCTCAGCCGCTCGCCGGGCTCGAGGATTTTTTCGACGACGATCCAATGTTCCGGCAGGCGCTCGCGCAGGGCGCGGAAGTAGCCGCGCGGGTCGGCGAGCCCGTCGGGGTGGTCGATGCGGAAACCATCGACGGGGCCGTTTTCCGTCAGCTCGAACAACTTGGCGTGCGTGGCGCGGAACACCTCGGGATCCTGCACGCGGACGCCCACGAGCGTGGCGATGTCGAAGAACCGGCGGTAGTTGATCTCTTCGGCGGCGGCGCGCCAGTAAGCGAGCCGGTACGGCTGCCGCGCGTGGATTTCCGCCGCGTCGGCACCGTCGGCTCCGGCCTGCGCATGGGTGGACGGATGGAGGGGGAAGCGGTGCTCGAAGTAGGCCAGCTGCGGCTCGCCGCCATCCCGGACGATCGAGAGCTCGCCCCGCTCGAGCACGGCTCCGAGGTGATCGCCGAGCACGGGCACCAGCACCTTGCCGTGCAGCTCGGGGTCGGCGGGTTCCCAGTCGATGTCGAAGAAGCCGGCGTAGCGGCTGTCGCGGCCGTGCTTGAGAACGTCCCGCCACCACGGGTTGTCGGTGGTGGCGGACATGTGGTTCGGCACGATGTCGATGACGCAGGCCATGCCGTTTTCCCGGAGGGCGTCGAACAGCGCGCCCATGCCCTCCTCGCCGCCGATCGAGCGGTTGATCCGGGTCGGGTCGGCCACGTCGTAGCCATGCGTGCTGCCGGCCGCCGGCTCGAGCACCGGGGAGAGATAGACGTGACTGACGCCGAGCCGCCGGAGATCGGGAACGACGGCGGCTGCCGCATGGAGATCGAAAGCCGCGGACAACTGCAGCCGGTAGGTGGAAACCAAATCAGCGTGCATGGCGGAGCAGGACAAGGGAGCGGGGGCCGAGGGTGAAGGGAAACTCGGCGGTGGGCTCGAAGCCGTCCGGCGCGACGTCGGCATCCGACGTGTTGATGACGATCTTCCAACGGCGCCGGAGTTCCTCGGGCAGGTGGAAGATCACCCCCTCGTGCCACGAGTTGAGCAGGAGCAGGAAGTCGTCGTCCACCTGATGCTCGCCGTTGCGGTCCCGGATTTCCGGAGCCTCTCCGTTGAGATGGAGCGCGAGCGAGCGCACCCACGGCTGGTCCCAGTCGTCGTCCGTCATCCGCTCGCCGTCCGGCCGCAGCCAGTCGAGGCTGTATTCGACGGCGGCGACCATCGGGTCTTCCTCACGGAAACTGTGGCGGCGGAGGTTCGGGTGGCGGCGGCGGATCCAGGTCACCTTGCGGGTGAAATCGAGCAGCTTCTTCTCCTCGATGCCGAGGTTCCAGTCGTACCAGCTCAGCTCGTTGTCCTGGCAATAGGTGTTGTTGTTGCCGCGCTGGCTGCGGCCGATCTCGTCGCCGCCGCAGATCATCGGCACGCCCTGAGAGAAGAGCAGGGTGGCGATCATGTTCCGCTGTTGCCGGGCCCGCAGTTCCCGGATTCCGTCATCGTCCGTCTCGCCCTCCGCGCCGCAGTTCCACGAGTGGTTGTCGTCCGCGCCGTCGCGGCCATCCTCGCCGTTTTCCTCGTTGTGTTTGTCGTTGTAGGAAACGAGGTCGCGCAGCGTGAATCCGTCGTGGGCGGTGATGAAGTTGATGCTCGCGGAGGGCTTGCGCCGCGTGGATTCATACAAGTCCGCGCTGCCTGCGAGCCGGGTGGCTGTTTCGCCGCTGGTGCCGGAGTCCCCTTTCCAGAAACGCCGGACGGCGTCCCGGTACATGCCGTTCCACTCGGTCCAGCCGGGCGGAAAATTCCCCACTTGGTACCCGCCCTCGCCGAGGTCCCACGGCTCGGCGATGAGCTTGACGGTCGCGAGCGTGGGGTCTTGGTAGATGGTGTCGAAGAACGCGCCGAGCTGGTCCACGTCGTGCAACTCGCGGGCGAGCGCCGCGGCCAGGTCGAAGCGGAAGCCGTCCACGTGCATCTCAGTGACCCAGTAGCGCAGGCTGTCCATCAACAGGCGCAGTGAGTGGGGATGCACCATGTTGAGGGTGTTGCCGCAACCGGTGTAATCCATGTAATAGCGCTCGTTCCCCTCGACGAGGCGGTAGTAGGCGGCGTTGTCGAACCCGCGGAACGAGAGCGTGGGTCCGAGGTGGTTGCCCTCGGCGGTGTGGTTGTAGACCACGTCGAGGATCACCTCGATGCCGGCGTCGTGGTAACGTTTCACCATCTGCTTGAATTCGTGGATCGCGCCGGCCGGCGTCTTCCGCGATGCGTAGGTCGGTTCAGGCGTGAAGAAGTTCAGCGTGTTGTAGCCCCAGTAGTTGGAGAGCCCGCGTTCGATCAGGTGGCGGTCCTGCAGGAAATGGTGGATCGGCATCAGCTCGATGGCGGTGACCCCGAGCTTCGCGAGGTGGTCGACGGCCGCCTTCGAGGCGAGGCCGGCGTACGTTCCGCGGATCGACTTTTCGACCTTCGGATGCCGCATCGTGAAACCCTTCACGTGCGTCTCGTAGATGATCGTTTCGTGCCAGGGCGTGTTGAGCTGCGTGTCGGAGCCCCAGTCGAAGGAATCGTCGACGACGCAGGCGAGGGGAGCGTAGGGCGCGCTGTCGCGCTGGTCGAAGGACAGGTCCTCGTCCGGGTGGCCGATGGTGTAGCCGAAGAGCGCGTCGTGCCACACGAGGCTGCGACCGATCGCCTTGGCGTATGGATCGAGCAGTACCTTGTTCGGATTGTAGCGAAGTCCCTTCTCCGGCTCGTAGGGACCGTAGACGCGGTATCCGTAGAGCTGCCCGGGCCCGATGTCCGGGAGGTAGCAGTGCCACACGCCGGTGGTGCGTTGCTTGAGACGGATGCGCTCGTATTCGCCGGAAGAACGCGCCGAGCGGAACAAGCACAACTCGACGTCATCGGCGGCTTCGGCGAAGAGCGAGAAATTGGTTCCCTTGCCATCCCATTTCGCGCCCTGTGGGAATGGCACGCCCGCGGCCAGATCGAGCGTGTCGGTGGTTTTGATCTTCGGTCGGCGTGATGCCTTGGTGGGAAGGAATTCGGGGGTCTTGTTCATGGGCAGGAAAACCGCCGCGCGAGGGCGTGACCGCGTGGCCGGCGGGCCGGCGGGCCGGCGGTGCCTCTCGCAGATGCCGGGCCAGAAGCAGCCGGTCCTGTGGCTCCCGCCGCGTCGGCACGCCACCGGTGTCGGGGAGGGACCGTTCCATTATCCTGCATTCCGCGAGAGGCTCGGGATTGCAAAGCGCACGCAAGCTCAGCCGACCTGCTGGCGGTGACGCTTGAAGATCCGGAGCGTCCGCTCGCGCTCTTCCTTGTGATCCACCATCGGTGCCGGGTAGCTCGGTGCGAGCGACCCTCCGTCCGGCGGTGGCGCGGTGAACTTGGCCGGATCGACGTCCCGCAGTTCGGGGATCCAGCGTTTGATGTAGACGCCCAGCGGATCGTGCCGCGCTGATTGCGACCACGGATTCTGGATGCGGAAATACGGCGCGGCGTCCGCGCCGGTGCCCGCGGACCACTGCCAGCCGCCGTTGTTTGAAGCGATCTCGCCGTCCACGAGCCGCTGCATGAAGAACGACTCGCCGAGCCGCCAGTCGAGGTGCAGGTCCTTTGTCAGGAACATCGCCACGATCATCCGCAGCCGGTTGTGCATGAAACCGGTCGCCGCGAGCTGCCGCATGCCCGCGTCCACGATCGGAAACCCCGTCCGACCCACCTTCCACGCTTCAAACCGCTCGTCCGGCTGGTCCCACGGCAGTCCGCGCCAGTCGGCGTTGAATTCCTCTTCAAGGACGTTCGGGAAATGGTGGAGGATCGCGAAGTAGAACTCCCGCCACGCGAGTTCCTTGATGAAGGTGTCCGCCCCATTGCGGTCCGGCGGCCTGGCGGCGGCGCGAGCATCCAGCGCCGCATGGAAAACCGTGCGCGGCGAAAGGAGCCCGAAACGCAGGTCTTGCGAGAGTCGGGAAGTGGCATCCTCCGCGGGGACGTCGCGACGGCGCGCATAATCGCCGGTTTTCCCGAGAAATGCCTTCAGCCGCTGACGGGCCGCGCGTTCCCCCGGGGGAAGAATTTCGGCCGCTTCCGGCGGCAAATCCCACCAGCCGAGGTCCGGCAACGGCAGGCTGGAGATGTCGCGCGGCGTGCCGAGATTCCGCGGCATGGGCAGGAGCGGAGGTTTGGGCAGAACCGCCCACGCCCGGTGATACGGCGTGAAAACTCGATAGGGTCCGCCGTTCTGAGTCAACACCTCGTCCGGTGCGTGGAGCGAAACGTCGTGATGGACGTGGAACGCCACGCCGGAGTCCGCGCAAAGCCGTCGCAGCTCCGATTCGGTTCTCTTGCCGAAGGGATCCGGATCGGCGTTGCAGTGGATCGCCTCGACGCTCAGTTCGTCCAACAGCTCCCGGAAAACTTCCGGAGCCCGGCCCCGCCGGACGATCAACCGGCCGCCGACGGTTTCCAAGTTCGCCGCCAGCGAAGCCAAGCAGCCGCACAGGAAACTCTGCCGGTTCGGCCCGGTCCAGGCGTGTGAGCCGCGCCAGTCGCTCGCGATGTAAAGCGGCACCACCGGCCAGTCTCCGTGCGAGGCGTGGAAAAGCCCCGTGTTGTCCGCCACGCGAAGGTCGCGGCGGAACCAGTGGATCACGACGGAAAGGCCGCGCGGCATACCGGTCAGGCGGTGCCGCGCGGCCCGTGAATCTCCGCGGCGTCCGGAGTCATGCGTTTTCCAGCAGCTTCTCGGCCTTGCGGACGGTCGTGGCGCTCAGCTTGCCGTTCACGCGCTTGGAGTTCTCCACCAAGTTCTTCAGCTCCTCGAGGGTGGCTTCGGCGGCGGCCAGGGATTTTTTCCCGCCGCCGAACTTCCGGTCCGGGAAGTACTTGGTGAAAGTCGTTCCGGCGCGACTGAGGCAAAGGCGCCAGCCTTGGAATGCGGCGTTCTCGTAAGTGAACCGCGTGAGGTTGCGCTTGGATTTCATTCGTCGTCAAAATCGGGGTTCTCGTCCAATATGCCCGCTGTGCCCGAGGATTCCACGGAATTTTCTGCTAGACCGGGAAATTCTCACCCACCACCCCACCCACGCCGGCAGCAAGCCTGAATTCTCCGGCCACGGTGCTCACCTGATCCGACAGAGGGGTTCCAGGGATCTGGCGGGGAGACTGATTCAAAGCCATCCCGGTTCACGGCCACCCGACAGGCGGCACGACTTTGGGTGGTGGAAGCGGAATGGCGTCCGGTTGAAATCCCCGCCACCCGTTGGGGGCCGTGCAGCCGGCCACGGCACACCGAGCGAATGCGGTCGTCCTCAGGCAGATTCTCAGTCAGGCTTCCTCCCGGGGCTTGGCCCGGCACCCCTGGACGCGCCTGGACGCGCGCGAGCGACGAGAGAGCAGACGGAGGAAAGCTTCGTGATCCAAGTCAAGCGCAGCCTTGGGCGGGCGGGGCGACGAGAGAGAGACCTGCATTGGTGCCAAGGCCCACACTTTCGGCACCACCAGCCACCTCGTCGCGGGGGGGCTTCGCCGACCTTGGGTATGCCCCCCCGACCTCAACGTGCCCAAAGATCTCCGCGCATGGCTGAGGCTCAAGGGCACCGGCGCTCGCCTGCTTCGGCGTCACCCCTCCGGTGCCGCGACACCGCCATGAAGGGACCGCCATGAAGGGACCGCCATGAAGGGACGTGCATCTTTTAGGGGCCGACCGGGTGCGCCGGGCGCGCGCAATCGAACCACCAAACCTCAACCCGTAGGGACGGATCTAATAAAGGGACGGACATGTTATAAAAGAGCCCTTGCCCCCGTCGCTCCAGCCGAGTAGGATCGGGCGCATGAGGAAATCCCGCT
>CBFGTW010000142.1:0-11650 GCA_965651855.1 uncultured Verrucomicrobiales bacterium | reverse complement strand
GACTTCTTTCTCATCCGGGTCCCTCACCCAAACGGCTCACCCGACGCCGCGGATTTCCGGGAGAGCGATCTTCCGAATGGCGGAGTGGGGTGTGGCCCGAACCGGCAGAGATCAATGCCGAGTGCCGCGATCCTTCAGGGCTTGTCTCCCCTGCAGCCCCCAGTCCGGGGCGGTTTCGAAAACCTCCCTATCGCACGATCCGCGGAATCGTCCTTTCCGGTGCGCGCGCCGGGAGGTCCTGCCAACGACCGCGATCATGGCGGGCTGTCCGCCGCTCACGCTGTCCTTTGGGCAAGCCTCATAGGGCGCCCCAGAAACAATCCGCAGATTCGTTCAAGCGTCTCACCAACAGCGCCACTCCGGAAGGGCGACCTCCCGAAACTCCCGAGGTTGCGCGGCTCCCTGTCAGGCCGGGTGTCCAAGCGCGGCAATTCGAGGTGGCTCACCCGCCTACGACGCCAGCTCCCGTTGAGCTTCAACGCAGTCCTCCGAGCGAACTCCGCGAATCACCGCGAGATGGCGAGGCCCTATCGCGGCACGTCCCGCCCACAGGGCCGGCCACCTGCGCGGCCACCAGCCGCCCCTCCTCGCTCCGTGCTCTGGAGGATCTCACGGGCGCCCGCCCGCGAGCCGCCCGGCATCGCCCGATATTTGCGCGCGCAAATATCATCCGCTCTGGCACGGGCGGTGCTCGGAAGGGGGGCATGGCTGCGTCGGATCCGCACGTGATGTCGCGCCGGCGATTGTCTCCGGAGGGGATTGCCGGAGCCCGTGGCGAGACGCCGCAGGCAGGCGCTTCGCCACGGCCGACAACTTCAAGGCGTTCGGCGTCCTCCGGACGGCGGGTGTTCTCCCTTCGTCCGCTTGCCCTGGCATCGAAGGCGCCTGGCGCGGGAGCCGCCGGCCGGATCAGCCGGTGGTTCACCTTCCGCGCCGAGTTGCCGCTGGGGCTCCGAATCACCTCAGGCATCCTGGCGTGGCTAGGGTTCCTGGCAAGCTGGCAAGCGGTTGCGGTGGCGGATGCTTCCGGGCTCCTGCCATCGCCCGCCGAAGTCGTCGCGGCGTTGCACGAATTGTTCACCCAGCGGGACTTCGGCGCGGACGTGCTGCGGAGTTTGCAGCGGATTGCCATCAGCTTCGGCATCGCGCTGGCGATCGCCCTGCCACTCGGGCTGCTGATGGGAGCGTTCCCGCCGGTCGGTTCGTTTTTCAACTCGCTGGTGTCGCCCTTCCGCTATCTTCCCGCGCCCTCCTTCATCCCGCTGCTCTTGATGTGGCTCGGCACCGGCGAAAGCCAGAAGATCGCCCTGCTCGTCATCGGTGTGGTGTTTTTCCTGATCACCTTGTTCATGGACAACACCCGCACGATCGACACCGGACTCATCGAATGCGCACGCACCCTGGGCGCCCGGCGCGGCAAGCTGCTGTGGCGCGTCATTCTTCCCGCGGCTCTGCCGAGTTATGTCGACACGGCGCGGCGAATGCTCGCCGTGAGCTGGACGTATCTCGTCATCGCCGAGATCGTCGCCGCCACGGACGGCATCGGAGCGATGATGATGCGCGCCAAGCGTTTCGTGAACGTCGATGACATCATGGCCGGCATCGTCGTCATCGGTGCTCTCGGCCTGTGCCTCGATCTCGCGATCCGCTCCCTCCACCGCCTGTCTTTTTCCTATCTCCGCTGAAACCTCCAACCACTCCCCGCTCCGTCATGAAACTCCTCCTGTCCCTCGCCACTCCCGCCGTGATCGCGGCGGCGCTTTCCCTGAGCCTCACGTCGTGCAAGCCCGCCGAAGCGGAAACCGCGAAGAATGAGAAAACCGTCAATGTCTCGCTCTTCTCCTGGCCGGGCTATGCCTTCTGGTTCATCGCCAAGGAGAAGAACCTCGTGCCGGAGATCGACCTCAACATCCGGATCATCGAGGACCCCTACGAGAGTTTCGCGCAGATGGCCGCCGGTTCGCTGGACGTGACTTCATCGACCGTGGAGTACGGGCCCATCGCGGCGGACCAAGGCGTGCCGGTGAAGCTCGTCGCCTTCACCAACCCCTCCTACGGCACCGACAAGATCATCCTCGGGCCCGGCATCGAGAGCGCGACCGACCTGAAGGGCAAGGAGGTGGCCGTGCTCGAAGGCGGGCTGACGCAGATCTACATGGGCATCTGGCTCGAGAACAACGGCCTCAAGTTCGATGATGTGAAATACACGAATGTCATCATGGACGACGCCGTGGCCGCGATGGTGAGCGGCCAGGTGGCGGCCGGCGAATTTTGGGAGCCCTTCGGCGGCAAGGTGCTCGAGAGCCTGCCGGGTTCCAAGGTGGTGGCCACCTCGAAGGACCCGTATTTCAAGGAGACCGTCCTGCTGGCGGACGGCATGTACATGAGCGGCAAGTTCCTCGAGGAGAAGCCGGAGTTGGCGAAGCTGGCGATGAAGGCCTACTTCGAAGCGGTCCGCTTCTGGGAAGAGAACCCGAAGGAGGCGAACGAGATCATCGCCAAGGCATTGCAATTCGAGCTGAAGGATGTGGTCGAGGTGATCGGCGCCGACGGCAGCTCGAACGACGGCGGCATCTACCCGTTCAATTTCACCGAAGGCGCGCAGTTCATGGGCGTCGTGGACGGCGAGCCTCCCTTCGGCAAGAACGGCCAGATCGAGGACCACTGGCGGCTGACGAATGATTGGTGGATCAAGTTCGGCATGGTGAAGCAGTCGCATCCCATGGAAGCCGGCGTGAGCCTGGCGCCGCTCGAGGCGCTGAAGGCTGACGGCTACGGACAATGATATCATGGAGTCCGGCCTCAGGTGAAAACGCTCTCACCACCCGCGGCGCGCGTCGCGATCGATTGGGTCCGCATCCCCGCCGGGCGGTTCGTCATGGGCGGCGTCGAGCAGGACAAGTTCGTCACCGCCGTCGAACTGCCGGTGCGGGAGGTCACGATCCAGCGGCCGTTTTTCATGAGCCGGCACCCGGTGACGTGCGGGCAATGGGCGGCGTTGAACGGCGGCCCGGCGCGCCATCCCGACCTTCCGGTCACCGGGGTGAGCTGGGACGAGGCGCGGGAATTCTGCCGTCGCCTCGATGACGGAGCGCGGCTCCCGAGCGAAGCGGAGTGGGAATACGCCTGCCGCGCGGGAACCCGCACCGTCTTTTGCGGAAGCGATCGTCTCCAGCCGGGCGACGCGAATTACCTCTACGACGAGATGGGAAACCAAGTCGGCCCCGGAGGGAAGTCGGCGGTCGGAACTCACCCGCCGAACGGCTTCGGCGTGGCGGATCTGTTAGGAAATGTCTGCGAGTGGACGGCCGACCTCTGGCATGCGGGCTTCGCCGGCGCTCCGTGCGACGGCACTCCGTGGCTCGACGGCGGGGCCGCCGGCCGGCGCGTGATCCGCGGCGGGGCATGGGACCACCTGCCACGCGTGCTGCGGGCGTCGTGGCGCGATTGGGCGCCGGAGCGCGCGCGCTGGGACAACCTCGGATTCCGGGTCGTGAAGGACGAGCAGCCATGAAGATCGAGCTTTTCAAAACCCTGTGGGGACACGACGACAGCCTCGAGGAAGCGCTGGCGCTCGCGGCCGAGGCAGGCTTTTCCGGAATCGAAGGTCCGGTTCCGGCCGGAGAGGCGGAGAGGGAAACTTTCGTTCGCGCCCTGGAGGCGTCCGGCATGCATCTCATCGCGGAAGCCAGCACCTGCACACCTGCCGGCACCTATGTTCCCACGCCAGGGCATTCTCCGGCCGAACACCTTTCATCGCTCGCAGCGCAAGTCGTCACCAGTCTCCCCGCCAGGCCGCGCTTCATCAATACCATGGCCGGCTGGGACGCTTGGCGCGAGGAGGAGGCGCTGGAGTTCTTTCGCGGCCTCCTCGATCTCGAACAACAACACGGGATCGCGATCTCGGCTGAGACCCACCGCGGTCGGCCGACTTACAGCCCGTGGCTCACGAAGTGCCTGCTCGCCAAGCTGCCGGACCTCAAGCTGACCTGCGACTTCAGCCACTGGTGCGTCGTGAGCGAGCGGCTGGTGCTCGACGAGGAGCCGGAGCTGCTGGCGCTTGCCGCGCGGCATGCGTTCCACTTGCAGACACGGGTGGGCTACGCGCAGGGGCCGCAGGTTCCCGATCCGCGCGCACCGGAGCACGCCGACGCGCTCGACGCGCACGAGCGCTGGTGGGACGTGGTCTGGGAGTCGATGGCGGATCGTGGATTCACATCGGCCACGATGACGCCGGAGTTCGGCCCGGACGGCTACCTGCAGTGCGCGCCGTTCACGCGCCAGCCGGTCGCGGACCTGTGGGAGGTGAACCGCTGGATCGCCGCGCGGCAGCGAACGCGCTTCGAAGAGAAATTCACAACAACACACTGAAAACATGATCGCCACTGAACCCAAACCCGCGCCGGCGCGGCCGACGCCTCTTTTCGATCAAGTCAACGAGACGGCCGCCAAACCGCGCGAGCACGCCACCAGCCTGCCCGCCGGGGCATACACGAGCGCGGATTTCCTGCGCTGGGAGGAAGCGGAGATTTTCCGCAAGGAATGGATCTCGCTCGCCCACGTCTCGCAGTTCAAGAAGCCGGGCGACTTCGTCCGCGTGGACGTCGCGGGCGAACCGCTGCTGGTGGTGCTCGGGAAGGACAACGAAATCCGCGTGATCTCGCGCGTCTGCCGGCACCGCGGCATGGACATCATGCCGAGCGGCTTCGATCATCCGGACAGCGGGAACCAGCGCGTCATCCTTTGCCCGTATCATCTCTGGAGTTATGACTTCACCGGCAAGCTGATCGGCGCGCCGGAGATGCACAAGGCGGCGTGCTTCGACCGCAGCGAGGTGGCGCTGCACACGTTCCGCAGCGAGATCTGGGAGGGGTTTGTTTTCGTCAATCTCTCCGGCGACGCGCCACCGCTTGCGGAAAAATACGCCACGATGAAGGACCGCTTCGTGGGCAAGCTCGACATCGCGGACGGCGAACTCGTGTGGAGCCAGCACTGGGATTGCCCCTTCAACTGGAAGATCCTGCTCGAGAACTTCATGGAGGCCTACCACCACATGGGCGCGCACATGAAGACCCTCGAGCCCTTCCTGCCGGCGCGCGGCTGCTGGACGGAGCCGGATGACGAGAACTTCACGGCGATGCACCTGCCGCTCAAGGACAGCCTGAAGCGCGAGATCCTGGCAGCGGGCAAGGCCGAAACCGCCTTCCCGGTTTTCCCGAACCTGAAGGTCGAGGACTGCCTCGAGTGGTGGGTGTTCCTCGGCATGCCGAACTTCCTGCTCTTCACGGCTCCGGATCGCGTCTATTGGTACCGGCTGCTGCCGACCGGACCGGAAACCTGCAGCCTGCTCACGACAATGATCGTTCCGTCCTCGGCGAAGGAACGGCCCGGCTACGAGGAGACGCTCGCGAAGGAGGTCCAGGCCGGAATCGACTTCCACCTCGAGGACATGGAGGTCTGCACCGCCACGCAGCGGGGCATGCGATCCGCCGCCTACCAGCCCGGCCGCCTCAGCCACCTCGAGGAGCCGATCTGGCAGTTCCAACGCTACCTCGCAGCGAAAATCCGTGAGACGGCGGGTTGACGCAAGATTCTCCGGATGCGGCGGCCCCCGCACCGACGGTGATTGACCCCCGCGGCGCATTTCCCTAGTCGAAGGCCCGTCGAATTGAGCGACAATCACGCCATGTCCGGAGTTCCCACCATCATCTACACGAAAACCGACGAAGCCCCCGCGCTCGCCACCTACTCGCTCCTGCCGATCGTCCAGGCGTTCACCAAGCCCGCCGGGATCGAGGTGGAGACGCGCGACATTTCGCTCGCGGGGCGGATCGTTTCGCAGTTTCCGGAATTCCTCGGCGACGAGCAGAAGATCGCGGACCACCTGGCGGAACTGGGCAAGCTGACGCTCGAACCTCACGCGAACATCATCAAGCTGCCGAACATTTCCGCCTCCGTCCCGCAGCTCAAGGCCGCGATCGCGGAACTCCAGTCGAAGGGCTACGCGCTCCCCGACTATCCCGAAGATCCGCAGAGCGACGCCGAAAAGGACATCAAGGCGCGCTACGACAAGGTGAAGGGCAGCGCGGTGAACCCCGTGCTCCGCGAGGGGAACTCGGACCGCCGCGCGCCGAAGGCCGTCAAGGACTACGCCCGCAAGCATCCGCACAAGATGGGCGCGTGGGAGGCCACCTCGAAGACGCGCGTGGGCACGATGGGCGGCAAGGACGACTTCTTCTCGAACGAAAAGTCGGTGACGGTCGATGAAGCGACCGAGGTGAAGGTGGAATTCGCCGGCGCCGACGGAACGGTGAAGGTGCTCAAGGACTCGATCCCGCTGAAAGCCGGCGAGATCCTCGACGGCACCTTCATGAGCAAGGCGAAGCTGCTCGATTTCCTCGCCACGCAGATCGCCGAGGCGAAGAAGGACGGCGTGCTGTTCTCGCTGCACATGAAGGCGACGATGATGAAGGTTTCCGATCCGATCATCTTCGGCCGGGCGGTGGAGGTTTTCTTCAAGGATCTCATCGCCAACCACGCCGGCACGCTGCGCAAGCTCGGCGTGGACTTCCGGAACGGCTTCGGCGATCTGGTTTCGAAGCTCGACAAGCTGCCGGCCGAGGAGAAGGCGGCGATCGAGGCGGACATCAAGGCCGCGTACGAAAGCGGCCCGGCGCTCGCGATGGTGAATTCGGACAAAGGTATCACCAATCTCCACGTGCCGAGCGATGTGATCATCGATGCCTCCATGCCCGCCATGATCCGCGAGGGCGGCAAGATGTGGAATGCGGAGGGCAAGACACAGGAAACGCTCGCCGTGATTCCGGACAGCAGTTATGCCGGCGTTTATCAGGCGGTCATCGATTTCTGCAAACAGCACGGCGCGCTCGATCCCCGCACGATGGGCTCCGTGCCGAACGTCGGCCTGATGGCGCAGGCCGCCGAGGAGTACGGCTCGCACAACAAGACCTTCGAGATGCCCGGCCGCGGCACGGTCCGCGTGGTGGACGCCAAGGGCAATGTCCTCTTCCAGCACGAGGTCGAGGCCGATGACATCTGGCGCGCCTGCCAGACGAAGGACGCCGCCGTCCAGGATTGGGTGAAGCTCGCGGTGAACCGCGCCCGCGCCACGGGCGATCCCGCGGTTTTCTGGCTCGACGCGAATCGCGCGCACGACGCCCAGCTCATCGCCAAGGTCGAGCGCTACCTCAAGGACCACGACACCAGCGGCCTCGACATCCGCATCCTGCCGCCGGCCGAGGCGTGCCGCTTTTCGCTCGAGCGCATCGTCGAGGGCAAGGACACCATTTCCGTCACCGGGAACGTGCTGCGCGACTACCTGACCGACCTCTTCCCGATCCTCGAGGTGGGAACCTCTGCGAAGATGCTCTCGATCGTCCCGCTGATGAACGGCGGCGGCCTCTTCGAAACCGGCGCCGGCGGCTCGGCGCCGAAACACGTCCAGCAGTTCGTCGCCGAGAACTACCTCCGCTGGGATTCGCTCGGCGAGTTCTTCGCGCTCGCGCCGTCGTTCGAACACATCGCGGAAACCTACGACCTGCCGAAGGCCAAGGTCCTCGCCCGGACGCTCGACGCCGCCACCGGCAAGTTCCTCGAAAACGACCGCTCGCCCGGCCGCAAGCTCGGTACCATCGACAACCGCGGCTCGCACTTCTACCTCGCCCTCTACTGGGCCGAAGCGCTCGCCGCCCAGGATGAGGACGCCGAGTTGAAACAGCACTTCCAGCCGATCGCGGAAAAGCTCGCGGCCAACGAGCAGAAGATCGTGGAAGAACTCAACGCCGTCCAAGGCAAGCCCGTCGACCTCGGCGGCTACTACCAGCCCGATGAAGAAAAGGCCTCGGCGGCGATGCGGCCGAGCTGATCCGTCAGCAACCCGCTGAATGTCGAAATGCGCGGCGAGGGCGGGTCGATCGCAACAATCTCATCCATGTCGCGCAACAACACCTCGCCGCCGATGCGCCAGGTGTGCTCATCCAGTTGCCGAATCATTTCCGCATCGCGCTGATCGCGCGGGAGCAACTCGTGCACGAGTTCGCTGACGACATCTTCAATCGAGACCATGCCCGCCGTCCCGCCGTACTCATCCACGACGATTGCGCTCTGCATGCGGTTGCGCTGCAGGTCATCGAGCAGGCGATCAAGGGTGGCGACTTCCGGCACGAATCGCGCAGGCGTCAGCATGGCGCTGACCGGCGACGACTCTGATTGGGGATCAAGCAGGTATCGCTTGACGTGCAGAATGCCGCGGATGTCATCCAGATCGCGGCCGTACACCGGGATGCGTGTCAGGCGGGTCGAAGAAGCCAGACGCATCACCTCCGAACGCATCGCCGTCAGAGGCAGTGCGACAAGTTGCACGCGCGGCGTCATGACATCGCGCACCCGGCGACGGGAAAGCTCGATCACTTCCTCCAGCACCGCCTGCTCGTCAGCGCTGATGACGCCCCGATGACTCGATACCTCCAGCAGCTCGCCGAGTTCCTCAGCCACCAGCGTCGATGGCGATGAGGCCGGCGTCGTCAACCGGCTCAACGGCGCCACGACAAACACATCCAGCATCACGCGAATCGGGACGATGATCGAATGCACCGCCCACAGCGGCCCGCTGATGATTCGCGACACCAGCAGTCGCTGCCCGTTCGCGATCATCTTCGGCATCACCTCGCCGAAGAGAATCAGAAGCATCAGCGACACCACGCCGAGCAGCAGTTCACCGATGATGCCGGTTTCGGCCTGCATCATCAGCACGCTGCTGATGACGAAGTACAGCACATTCACCGTCATGTTGGCGAAGAGAATGGTGATGAGCAGCATGCGCGGGTGCGCCAGCAGGCCGTCGATGATCTGCGAAGCCGCGGGATGCGTGCGCCGAAGCGCCATGCGCTCGGGCTGCGAAAGCGAGAACAGCGCCGTTTCCGAACCGGAAAAGAAACCGCTCAGAACGAGCAGCCCGGGGAGCAGCAGGAGAAACGGAATCTGCGCGGCGGTCCAGCCGAACATCGGATCCTCATGGGTTGCATCGCGCGAGCGGCCAACCACCGCTCCTTCGCGTGGCGGTGATGCTATCCGATGAGCCCGTCATACGCCGGGTCGAGTTGTTCAATCATCCGCTCGATGTACCGCCAGGCATTCAGCTCGCAGCGGATCTCCGCCAGCAGCGTCGGCCCGCCTTCGCCGGCAATCGCCCGCGCAAAGCATGGCCGCAGCCGCTCGATCGCCTTCATGCGCTGCTCTGCCGCCCACGTTTCCAGGCGGGTTCGTTCACTCGGATCTCCCGAGGCAAGCGCCTGCTCCATGTCCTCGCGCACGCTCATCATCTCGACCAGAAACCCATCGGGAAGGGATTTGTCCTGCTCCTTGGCAGGCCCGCCCAGAAGCGACAGCAGCGCGTTGGCGCGGGCTTCATCATCCAGCAGGACGCGACGAGCATCGTTGACCAGCGCTGCCTCTCGCGCAACATCCTCTGCACGATCCGCAACCCGCTCGCGATCGGGGTGCAGCGTTGACAATCGCTTCAGATAGGCGCGCTGCACCAGCCGCGCATCAATCTCAAACGTCCGGTCGATGCCCAGGCGGGCGAACGGGTCTTCAGGGGCGTACATGGCTGCATTCTTGCGCCCTTCGACCGCAAACGCCACCCGTGCGTGCGGTTCACCAGGCCTGCAAAAACGAAACGCACCGGCTGCCGCAGACGACAACCGGTGCGATGGTTGAACGGAGGTGATTCGATGGAATCAGTTCGCGCTGATTTCCACCTGGTCGACGAAACTGTCGAATCCGAGCGCGGTGAAGACCGCCGCCACCACGTAGCGCACGCGAATTTCAATGCGGCCATCCGACTCGCGCACGCGATCGGCGGCGCTGAGGCCGAGCGTATCGTGCCGACTTTCCGTCGTGCCGACGCTCCACGAATCCGCCACCTGGAACTGGCCGCTCGCCCAGTTGCGCACACGCAGGGTCGCCTGCCCGACGGGGTGGTTGATGCGCGATTCAACCGCGATGTCGAGCGTCGCGGGCGTGCCGATATTGGTCTCTGCGGCGACCTGCATCTCGGCGAAGTTGGGCTCGAGCGCAGTAAAGCCGAACCGCGAACGGAAGCGAACGGTTGCCTCGTCGCTTTCGCGCAGCTCGTCCAGGCCACCCGCCAGCAATGTTCCGAAGACCATGCTGAACTCGGTCAACTCGGTACTGCCGCAGGAGAAGCGGACGACTTCGATTGCGTCCACCGCGGCCTCGACGACCGAACCGGGTTCATCATCCGCGGCAATAAAGCGCACGCGCATCTGGTCGGTCGGCGTGAGGAAGTCGGCAATGCGGTGCTGCACGTGGAACCAACCGCCGGTCGTTCCCGGTCCGGTCGGACCGACGACTTCCAGCGATGTCCACGTCTGGCCACCGTTGTTGGAGATATCAACTCTGAAAACATCCTGACCCGGCGCAGCGCCGAAATCGTTCGAGAACCAGCGCGCGTAGGAGATGTACACATCACCGCCGCCCGAGGCATCGAACACGGGTGAAATCAGGGTCGTTGAACCGCCATCAACATCGCTGTTGCCCGGCGCGTTGTCGGTCAGGTAGCACTGACCGCTGCCATCGAAGTCCGTCGGCGGATCGCCGCGATCGCCGCCGCCCACCGGGACGCCGCGATTCCACGCGCCATCGGTCAGCGAAGGTGAGTTCACCACGGACCATCCCTGGTCGGTCTCGAAATTGTCTTCGAAGGACGTGAGGACATCCGCCGCGACGTACGCCTGGAACGAAGCCGCCGGTGCATCGCGCGGGTCGGTGACGACCACATCGCCCGTCGTTTCCGCGGAAACGTAGTAGTCGATGTACGTGCCGCACTCGGCCGGCGGGAAGTTCGCCTGGTAGCGACCGTTGCCCATCGGGTTCAGCGGAATCGGGCTGAACCCGCTTCCGGCATCAACCACCAGTTGCGCGGTTGATGGGTCGAGCGTCTGATCGAGCTGTTCGATGATTTCCACGATCAGCACCGTCTGCCCGACGGGATCGATCACCGTCGGCTGACCATCGGGGTATTCAAAGCGCAACGGCGCGGCCGTCGGCCGCCAGTTGGCAACGGTGAAGGCCGCCTGGTTGATCGAAAGCGCGTTGTTCTCGCTGTTGTTCACACCGGTTGGCGTTCCGTCGTAGGTCACATCGGGGTTTGAGAAGTGCGGCACGCGCGAGCCCGGTGCGTAGGCCATCACCGAGCGGAACTGGTTGCCCGACTGCCCGAACCATCGCCAGCCGTAGGAATACGAAAAGAGCGCGTTGCCCGCGTTGTTGCGGTCGTGCGCGCTGCCCATGTTGTGACCGAGCTCATGCGGGAAGGTGAGGTTGCCCACCGCGCAGGAGTAGTTGGATACCGAGAACGCGCTCGAGGCGAACCCGTTGTCGAGATTGGTCATCAGGTACGCAATTCCGCAGGCCGATCCATCCTCCACAATCAGGGCGACCATGTCCGCTCCGTACTGATCCCGGAGCGCGTGCACCTGATCCATGTAATGGGCCAGTACTGCGCGGGACTGGGTGCGGAAGGCGGCGCTCAGCACCTCGGCGTTGACGTTGGGGTTGCCGTCCATGTCGCCGCCGACCCAGCTGCCGATTTTCAGGAAGGGCTTGA
>CBFGTW010000141.1:0-11757 GCA_965651855.1 uncultured Verrucomicrobiales bacterium | reverse complement strand
CGGAAAAGCTGTGAAAAAAACGCCCAACCCCGGCGCCGAAGCGAGGGCGGCCGCGGCCACCGACGGGTGGACCGCTTCTTGCGCCGGAGTTGGTGGGTTGAGCAGCATTGTCTGCCGTGGGTGTGTCGTGGGAAAAATTTCGTCCGTCAGAGGATCCCGAGTTCGTCCTCGTCGTCCTGATTCATCTCGATCTCGAGCGCGCGCTCGAAGTTCTCCTTGTTCCAGATCTCGAAGTGCATGCCCCGCCCGGCCAGCATCACCTCGCTGTCCGCCGCCAGACCGGCCTTCTCGCTGAGGTCCTTTGGAACCAGCAGCTTGCCCTGCTCGTTGATCCCCGCGTCCCGGCAGAGCATCGCCAAGCTGCCGAGCTTCGCGCTCTTCTTCGCCGGGCTCAGGTCGCTGTTCTCCACCGTCGCGACCCGCTGGTCGTACGCTTCCTGGGTGAGAACTTTGACGAGCGGCATGTCGTGGGTGCGGGAAAACAAGAGAAACAGCTTCGATCCGGGCTCCGGGCGCCAATCGGTCGGGACGGACACGCGATACTTCGCATCCATCTTGTAGGGGCTGAAGCCCCGGTAGTTCTGACCGAAAAGAGACACGGAGGGAGGCTGAAGTTCGCTTCAGTGCCCGAAAGTACACCAAGAAACACCGAGCCGGTCAACGCGAAACTAAAGAACCTCGAACAAAATTTTAGTCCATTCCAACTCAGTCACTTGTGATCCCGTAAACCCTCTGTTCCCGGGCGCCACGGCTTGCCACCTCACCGAAATTTCCACGAATTTTGGAAAAGATGCTGCCGTTGAGGCTGCCGCAGAGACTAGGATGCGGCCCTGGTGTACTTTGCCCACGGCATTTTTCAAGCCGGTGTACTTGAGGACCGCCCCACCGGAGGATCCGAGCCAGCCGGCACGGACGAATCCCCGAGTTCCGCGGTCCTCTCCCGGCTACTTCACCGTGAAGACGAGCCGCGCCTTCCCTTCCGGGTCGGCCGCGGGATCCGGCTGCCAGTTGGCGGAAAAGCCGGCATGCAGCGGGCGCTCGCCGCGATTCCAGAGCTTGATGGCCGAACCCTCCGTCGCGGCAAGGACGAAGACCCGCTCCTGGTAAGCATCCACCGACAGCTTCATTTCGGCGATGCCGGGGCCGTCGAGCGCGCCTTCGGCGAGGCGGACCGGTTCGGCGGTGCCGTGTCGCGCGCGCTTGCCATCAGCCCACTGCAAGACGAGGCGGTCCCCCTTCACGCGCCGCTGGAACGTCCGCTCCTCCTGTTTGGCCTTCGAGTAGCTTCGGTACGCGCTCGGGAACGACACCCGCACCGTGAAGCGCAGGTCCTCCGGGTTGAGTGTTCCCGGATCGGTCACGCGTCCGCCGATGGAGATCACGTCGCGGTCCGCTTCGAGATACACCTCGAAGCGGGCGCCGCCCGTCGCTTCCCCAAGGAGAGTCACCGCTTCCAGAGCGGTCGCCGCCTCGCTCGCGGACTCCAGCGACTCCGGCTGGATCTTGCGCGCCACCACGCGACCGTCCGGCAGCGTTTCCTCGATGAAAAAGCTGACGGACGGCTGGATCGAACGGCCCACTGGCTTGCCCGTCCGGCCGAACGGAATAATCTTTCCCTCGCCGTGAGTGGTGAGCGCGAACTGGAAATCCCGGAACTCCAAGGCCAGGAAATACCCCACCCACTCCCGGACATCCAGCGAAGGAAGCTGCGCCCCCACGCGGCCCGAAAGCATGGCGACGCCCGCGGCCAGAAAAATCCCGAATTGCAGCGCCGTCGCCCTCATGGCAACTAAGCAAGCGAACGCCACGCCTCAAGACAAGCCGAATCCCGAATCCCATATCTCGAAATTCATGACAGCCCCCGAACTCGCCCGCTCCGCCCGCACCGACGACGCCCCGCCGGAAGACCTCTCCCCCGCCCTGCGCGCGCTGTGGCTGGCGAAGGCCGGTCGCTGGGACGAAGCCCACGACCTCTGCCAAGAAATTCCCGGCACTCCCGGCGCGTGGATCCATGCTTGGCTCCACCGCGAGGAAGGCGATTACGGCAACGCCTGCTATTGGTACGACCGCGCGGGCAAGCCGGCCACACCGCGGAACAAGCCGCTCGAAGACGAGTGGATGGAAATCGCGGAAGCGCTCGCGGAATAAGCGGTTCCGGAGCGGCGATCTCCCGAATCGCCCGGGATGGTGCGGCGAGGTGACTTGGGATTTTCCCGACTTCGCCTCACGCCCCGGCGATTCAAAACCGCCGCTCGAAATTTCCGCTCAGAGATACGCCGTCAGCTCATCGACCGTCCGCTCGTCGAGGCGGCGGACGAGGGCGAGCGTGAGGCTGACCATGTGGAGGTAGTCGTTCACGTCGATGATGGCGTTGTGCGAGTGGATGTAGCGGGCGGGAACGCCGAGGACGACCGACGGGATTCCCTTGTTGGAGAGGTGGAAGGCAGCCGCGTCGGTGCCGCCGCCGCGGCGGACGGTGATTTGGTGCGGTATTTTTTCCTCGCGGGCCACGTCGATGGCCAAGCGCGCGAGCCGCGGGTTCGAAATCGCCGAGGGATCGAACATCCGGATCTGCACGCCGCCACCGAGCCGGCCTTGGCTGTCGGCGCGGGAGAATCCCGGCGCGTCGTCGGCCGGCGGTCCTTCGAGGACGATGGCGACATCCGGATTCGCATGGCGGGCGGCGGTGCGCGCGCCGCGGGTGCCGACTTCCTCCTGCACGGTGCCGCAGGCGATCAGGCGGTTCGGGTGCGCGGAGCCGGAGAGGATCTGGCCGGCTTGGATCGCGCAGGCCATGCCGACGCGGTTGTCGAAGGCCTTGGCCACGAACCAGTCCTCGCGCGCCATCGGCGTGAATGGCACCGCCGGCGCGATCGGATCGCCGAGGGAAATGCCGAAGCCGTCCATCGCCTCGGCGCGCGACGCCGCGCCGACGTCGATGAACATCTGGTCGATCGACATGAGCTGCTTGCGCTGGTTCGGCGCGAGGAAATGCGGCGGCTTCGAGGAGACCACGCCGAGCACCTTCTCGCCGGAGCGGGTCAGGATCTCGACGCGCTGGCTGACGAGCGTGTGCTCCCACCAACCGCCGAGCGGGACGAACTGGATGAAGCCCTCGGTGGTGATGTTCTGCACCATCAGGCCGATCTCGTCCATGTGGCCGGCCACCAGCACGCGCGGGCCGTCGCCGCCGGTCTCGCAGAACACCGAGCCGTTGCGGTCGGTCGAGAGCTCCCCGCAACTTTCGAGTTCATCGAGGAAGATCGCGCGCACCTCGTCCTCGTGGCCGGGCACGGCGTGCGCTTCGGTCAGCTCGCGCAGCAGGGAGATCGCCTTGTCGCGCATGAGGCTCAGACTTTCATGAGCTCTTCTTCCTTCGCCGCGGCGAGGTCGTCCACTTTCTTGACGTACTTGTTGGTGAGTTCCTGCACATCCTTTTCGAAGTCCTTCTGGCCGTCCTCGGTGAGGAGGTTGTCCGCCTTCATTTTCTTGGCGGCGTCCATGCCTTCCTTGCGCGCGGCACGGAGGCGGACTTTTCCTTCTTCGGCGAGCTGCTTGATGAGCTTCACCATCTCGCGCCGGCGTTCTTCGGAAAGCTCGGGGATGGGAACGCGGAGCGAGCTGCTGCCGGCGGCCGGGTTCAGGCCGAGGCGGGACTCGCGGATCGCGCGCTCGATGTCCGGCGTGGTCGAGGGATCGAAGGCCTTCACCTCGAGCAGCCGCGGCTCGGGCGTGGAAATCACGGCGAGCTGCTTGAGCTTCATCACGCTGCCGTAGCTGGAAACGTGCACGTCGATGTTTTCGATCAAGCCGGGCGAGGCCTTGCCGGTGCGGACGGTGGCGAACTCGTGGACGAGGTGCTCCACGGCCTTTTCCATCGTGTCTTCAACTTCGAGGATAGCGGTTTCGGGATCCATGATTCGTGCTTCGGGGTTCGAGAGTGGCGGGCGGCTACCGCAGCAGGCTTTCCTCGCCGTCCACCAAGGTGCCGATCGGTTCACCGCGCAAGGCCGCCGAGAGATTGCCGTTCGGGCCGAGATCGAACACGACGATCGGAATGTGGTTGTCCATGCACAGGCTGAAGGCCGTGGCGTCCATGACGTTCAGGCGCTTGGACAGGCACTCGTGGAACGAGACGGTCTCGTAGCGGACCGCGTCCGGGCTCTTCTTCGGATCGGCGTTGTAGACCCCGTCCACCATCGTCGCCTTGAGAATCACGTCCGCACCCATCTCGCTGGCGCGCAGGGCGGCGGTGGTGTCCGTCGAGAAAAACGGGCTGCCGGTGCCGGCGGCGAAAATGACGACCTTCCCTTGGTCCATCAGTCGCTCGGCCTTCCGGCGGATGAACGTCTCGGCGACGTTCTTCATCTCGATGGCCGACTGAACGGCGCAGCGGACGCCGTGGTGCTCGAGCGCGCCTTCGAGCGCCAGGGCGTTCATCACCGTGGCCAGCATCCCGACGTAGTCGGCCGTGGCGCGATCCATGCCGCGGGCCGAGGCAGCGGCTCCGCGCCAGAAGTTTCCGCCGCCGACGACGATGCCGAGTTGCAGGCCGTCGCGCACCGCCTCCCGGATCTCGAGCGCGATGCGGTCCACGATCTCCGGCGAAATATTGTCCGTGGAGCCCTTTTCCCGCAGCGCCTCGCCGCTGAGCTTGAGAATGGCACGTTTGAATTGGCGGGGTTCTCGGGCGGCGGCGGTCATGCGGTCGTGGCTCGGCGGATCAAAGCCGATGAGCCCCGGATTTGCAAAGGACAAAGACCGGCTCAGTTCCCCGCGGGGGCGCCGAGCATGAACTCGACCCCGAGATCCTTCAGCGATTCGTTGTTCTCGTGCGTGCCGGTGACGACGACCTTCACCGCGAGAGGCTCGGGCTGCGGCTGCTGGTAGATCTCGAGCGTCTTGCGCAGGGCCACCAAGGCCAGCTTGAGAAGCTGCCGGCTCGTCAGGTCCACCTCCTGCGGGATCGAGAGGTTTTCCAGATCGAAGCGCACCAAGAGCCCCTCCTCGGTCAGTTCTCCGGAGATCTTCACGCCGCAGAGCACCAGCAAGTTGGCTTCCTCCACCTCGTAGTTCGGGTTGTTCGTCGGGATCTTGTGGGGCGTCGCGATGGCGTCGACGATCACCTCGGGGAACGCCCCGGTCAGCGCCATCGGCCGGGCCATGACGGTGGCCTGAAGGGCCTCGCCGATTTCAAAGATCGCGTCGTCGCCGTCCGAGCCATGCAGGCTAAGCGGCTCGTAAACCGGCACGACCATGATGGTGGTGGCGGCGCTGAAGGGCGCGCCGAGCGCGACGAGGATTGCGGCGAAGAGGGAGCGCATGGGATGAAGGTCTAAATCCGGGGCGTGGATTTCCAAACGGAAAAAATTCCCGGATCCTGGCACCTGATTCCAAAAAAGCTCAGGACTCTCCCTCGACGACCACCCGCAGCCTCATGAACCCGGCACGGGCGTCCTCAAGCGGCACGTTGTAATACCAAGTGAAAACCTCGAACTCGCCCTCGTCGCCGGGGGCGCCGGCTTGGATGACGCTGGCGGCGGCTTCCGCGGTACCGAGCAGATCGAGCGTCGCGGCGGCTTCCGGCACGAGGACGACGCCGGGGCGGTCCTTGCGGATGCGGGCAGTGAAGGAGAGATACGTTTTCCCATCCTCGAGGCCGAGAACCTCCGCCGGCAGGATTTCCGCCAGCGGCATGGGACGATCGGATGAATCGAGCGGGTCGCCGCCGAAGAGCCACTCGAGCACGTTGGCCAGCCCGTCGCCGTCCGCATCGGCATCGGCGGATGCCAGTCCAGCGGGGGAGCCCAGCATTTCCACCCAAGCCGCGTAGCCTACGGGACGGGGCACGACTTCCCCGGCCACCGGCACGGCGAGCGCCTTCACCTCGGCCGCGGTCAGGGCCCGGCCGATGACGCGGAAGTCGTCGATCGCGCCATTGAACGCCGGGTCCGGCCACTGGCTCTTGCCGAGGTAGTTCAGCGTCGGCGCCACCTGAGCCGGATCGAGGGTGATGCTGCCGCTGGTGGCGGGCGCGCCGTTCACGTAAAGCGTGCCGGTGTTTCCTTCGAGCACCACCGCCACATGCGTCCATTCGCCTATGGGCGCGGGTTCGGTTTCGATGAACTGCTGCGTCGCGTTGCCGCCGAGGGTGATGGCGAAGCGCAGGGTGCCGGATCCGGACGAGGGCGTGAGAAAGAAATACTGCGTCGTGTTGTTGCCGAAATCGAAGATCCGCTGCCATGCGCCGCCGCCGTCCCAGCGGAAGCGGGTCGCGAAAGTGGCGTCCGTCAGCGCCGGAATGACGTTCGCCGGAAGCTGGACGTAGTCGTCGCTGCCATCCAGATCGATCGCGCGGTCGAACCAGCCGCCGGCGTAGCCCGGCCCGCCGAAGGCCGTGCCGTGCGCGGTCCCGACGGAGTTCTGCACGTGGCCGTCGAACTCGAAGTGCGCCAGCAGGTCGGGGTGCGGAGAAACGGGCACGCGCACGTCGAAATCACGCGCCAGGACCACCGAGCCGCCGGAAAGCGCCCGCACGCGCACCGGCGCCACGCCGGCATCGGCCGCGACCGGCGTGCCGGAGATGCGGCCGTCCGGCTCGACTTGCAGCCACGTCGGTCCGCCGACCTTGGTGAAAGTGGCGCCTTCCGCGGGGACGTTGCCACCGACGTACCGCGCCCAGGATTGGCCGGGCTCCGCGGGCGCAAACACCAGCGGGTCCGCTGAAACCTCTGGCGGAGCGGACGCGCGGAGCGTCTCGATCTCCGCGGCGTCCAACGCGCGGTGGAAGATATGCACGTCATCGATCCGGCCGTTGAAATACGGATCGGGAAATTGGCTGCGACCGAGGAAATTGACCGCGGGCCGGAAATCGGAAGGCTTGAGCGTCATCGCGGCGTTCGTCGCGACGAGCACGCCGTCCACATACAAGCGGCCGATTCCGCCGCCGAGCGTGACGGCGACGTGTTTCCAGCTCCCGGCCTGGAGCTGGCCGGCCTGGACGATCTGCTCGCTGCCGCCGTTTTTGATGGCGAAGCGCAGCGTGTCCCCTCCCGACCGCGGCGAAAGGAAAAGGTAGCTGTTCGTGCCGTTGCCGAAGTCGAAGATCCGCTGCCACTGGCCGCCGCCGTTCCAGTTCACCCAGGCGGCGAAAGTGAATTCGTCGGCCGAAGCGACGCCCGGCGGCAGGACCACGTGGTCGTCCACGCCATCGAGCACGAGCGCCTGCCCGTTCCGCCCCGCGCCAAAAGTCGCGCCGCCGGCCGGCGTGCCGTCCGCCTTGCCGACCGCCGCGGCGACCGAGCCGTCGAAAGGATAGCGCGCGGCGAAATCGCCGGCATTCACGACGACCGGAATGGTCGCGAGGCTCATCGCGCCGCCGGGAGCCGCGGCGCTGACCCGCAGCTCGGCCATGCCTGCGTCCGCCAGCGTCGGCACGCCCATCACCGAACCGTCCGCCGCCACGGCGAGCCATGCCGGGCCGCTGACCTTGGCGAATGTGAGCGCCCCGTCCGCCTGGGCGATCTGCGTGTTCAGATCCGCGGACCAAGCCATATCCACCCGCGCCTCCGGCAGCGCCGGCGAGGCGACGAACTGCGGAGCAACCGAAGCGGCCAAGGCGGCGACCTGCGCATCGCTCAGGCCGCTGTTGAAAAAGCGCACGTCGTCGAGCAGGCCGCTGAACAGCGGGTCGGACGACCACTGGCTCTTGCCGAGGAAGTTTGTCTCCGTGTTCACCTGGGACGGCGTGAGGGTGATGCCGGAGTTGGTGGCCACCACGCTGCCGTTCACGAACAGCTTGCCGGTGGTGCCGTTTTTCGTGACCGCCACGTGCACCCACTCGCCCGGCGTGAGCGCCGGTCCATTGAGCTGGTGCTGCGAACCGTCCACACGCAGGCCGAAGCGCAGGGTGTTGTCCGCGGACTTCGGCGTCAGGTAGAGATAACTGCTGGTGCCGTTGCCGAGATCGAAGATCCGCTGCCAGTTCGGGCCGCCGTTCCACTTCACCCACGCGGCGAAGGAGAAATCCGAGCTGTCACCGAGCCGCCCGGGCAGGACGAGCCAGTCGTCGGTGCCGTCGAACGAAAGCGCGTCTCCATGCCGGCCGGGCACGGGTTTCGGCGTGCCGTAGACGAGCGGATTGTTGCCGCTGAGCGAGTCGCGCAGGTGGCCGTCGAAGAGATACAAGGCGTTGCCGGAGGTGCCGGTGTTCGGCACTTCCTGGAGATAGGCCATCGGCGCGTTGTGGTCGCGGTACATCTGGCCCATCGGCGTGATGCCGCCATCGTCGTAATGCGTCTGGCGGAACCACTCGACCCGGCTGTAGATCGCGTATCGTTCGATCCACGGCGTGTTGTCCATCATCTGGATCATCGCCTGGATCACGTTGCGGTTCTGCGTCGTGTTCGGATCGTGGGCGTTGTTCGTCCAGTTCGCGCCGTTGTTGAACTCCGTCACCCAGATCGGCCGCCGGGCCATGTCGTGAATCCCCTTGAGGAAATTGTACATCTGGTTCGCGGCTCCCTGCGGATCGTTGTTGTTGGCGTAACTGCGGTAATAGTGGACCGGCACGTAGTCGACGCGGTGGCCGGCGTTGTTCGCGCGGTTCATGAAATCCGCGATCCAGTTGTAGCCGCCATCCGTCACAGCCGGCGCGCCGACGCGCAAGCCGGTGCCGAACAGCTCGGGCCAGCGGTTCACCGCATCCGCGGTCGAGCCCTGCGGCGTGAGGTTCTTGTAGGCATCCTCCACCGGATTGTCCGGCTCGTTGAAACCGAGCAGGTGGTTGACGCCCCGGGCGCGCCAGTCCTGGTTGAGGCTCGGCCAGTTCGGCTGCTGCTTGATGGCGACGTATTCCCAATCCCGCGGGGAATTCATGCTGATGTTCCAGTTGTAGTGCCAAGTGGCGTTCAGGGCGCCGGCGCTCACGTCGCACGAGCCTTTCTTGCTCACCCAACGCCACGGGAAGACGCGGACGAAGCTGACGTCGCCATCGAGCGCGGACGGCATCACCGAGATCTCCAAGTCGCTGTCCTGGGCGACGAAATTCCGGCTGCCACCGGTGCCGTTCTCATTGCGGGCGAAGGTGGCGGTGTAGCCGCGCTTGAGAATGAACGAGCGGATGTTGTCGGCGAAAACCCCGAGCGAAGCGTTGTTGTAGGCCGTGTAGGTCGCCAGGCCGGTGCTCGCGCCGCCCATGTGCCGGCCGGTGAAAACCCGCAGCGGCCGGTAGTCCGCCGGGTGCGGAATCACCACCGAGCCGCGCAGGTGCTGGACCACGCGAACATTCGAATCCACCACCGCCTGCGTGCCGTTGACGCGGAACTTTGGCAGCAGGTTGGAGACCGTCGCCGAGGGCAGGACGTTGTGGAAAAACACCCAGCCGTCTTCCGAGTTCAGGTGGATCGTGCAGCCGGGAATCGGATCGCCGCCCCCGGTGACGTGCAGCTCGGAGTGACCGGTCAGGGTGACGACCGTCGAAGACAGCGTCGCATGGGTCGCCTTTTCGTGATCGAGCGTCAAAGCGCCGGCGGTGGCGGCGAAAGCGAAAAGCGCCGCCAGTACAAGCCCGGCGCGCGGGAACGGAAGCATCGGCATGGGTTTCGGTCGGTTCGGGAGCGGGTCGGTCGCGCCGCCAGCCCTGTGGTTCGATGCGGGCTGGAGCGAAAACCTTAGCGAAGAGCATCCCGCCGCGGCTGGCCCGGCAGGATCGCCCTGCACCCGCAGCGGAAAGCTACCCGCCTGAACCCTCGGCGGGCGAATCAAGTCGCGCCACCATTTTCGGGGGGATCACTCGCTCCGCATTTCCCAGATCCGGAGCTTCATGTCCGAGCAGGTGCCGGCGAGGCGGCCGTCGGGCAGCAGTGCGATCGTGTGCACGCCGAAGCCGGAGCGTGGATGGATCCAGAGCGTCTCGCCCGTCTGGAGATCGTATTCGCTGACGCAGCACTCCGGATCGTCGCTCGCCACGAAGACGCGCGTGCCGTCGGGCGAAAAGATCGCGCAGTTCGTGCTCTTCGCGGCGCGCATGAGGACGCGCTCGTCGGCGAGCTGGCCGTTTTGGAGCGTCCAGAGGTGGGTCCAGCCGTTGCGATTCGAGGCGAGGAGCAGCCTGCCGTCGGGGCTGAGCCGCAGGGTGTTCGGCCGGTCGGGAACGGTGATCTCGCAGGTGGTCGCGCCGGTTTCCAGGTTCCGCACCTGGATGAAGTCCGGCTCGCCGCTCTTGTCGAGCGAGATGGCCAAGTGCTTCCCGTCGTGGGCGAAAGCGAACGCGTGCCCGAGGTGCGGGAGATCGAAGGATTCCGGGAGTTCCTCCAGATCCGGAAAATTCCAGAATTTCGCGCGACGGTCCGTGCCACTCGTCAGCAGCCGCCCGTCCGGCGCGAAGCCGATGTGAACGATCGGCTCCTGCGAATACGCGAGCACTTCGCGAACGGTGCCGTCCGCCATCCTCATCGTCTCGGGCTTGGGCTCGATGGTCTGGAAGCTCCGCTCCGTAACGCCGTCAGCGGTGCCGCTGAAAATGAGCGTGCCCGTCATGTCCGTGGAGACCAGCGACCCGCCGTCCGGAGTGAGCGCGAGCGCGAGCATCGGGCAGTCGTAGGCCCAATAGTTGCTGGCGGGGATGCTGGTGCCGAGCTTCGGCCCCGGCTCGAGTGTGGCGATGTCCCACTGGCGGACGCAGTCCTGCGAGCGCGTGTAGATCTTGCCGCCGGCCTCGTCCACGACCATCGCCCAGATCCGGCGGTAGCTGCCCGTGGTGTGGCCGGAAAGCGCGGCGGTCTGGACCCAGCGCTCGCCCTTGATCGAGCCAAGCAGGCCCTGCGCGCGGAGCCGGACCTCGAGCGAGTCCGCCGATTCCGCCGCGATTTTCAACGCCGGCAGCGCCTCCGGCATCTTGCGCAGGCGGTCTTCCGCCTCGTCGCGCTCCCGGACTTTCCGCGCGCCGAGCCGCTCGATCAACGCGGGCACGTCCGGCTCGCTTTGGGCGCGGGAATTGTCCGCCGAGCCGAGAAATGCGAACACCGCCGCGACCGGCGCCATCGACCGCCGGCGGAGCAACCACTCGAGGCACAGCAGCGCGAGAATCGCCGCCAGCAGCGGCCAGCGCGGCCAAAGCGGGCGGTTCCATGCGACGGCCGCCTGTTTCCGGCGCTCCGCCGCCACCTCCGCGAGCCACGCCGCGGCGTCCTGCGGCGTTTCGAGAACGCGGCCCGCCCCGGCGTCCGCGAGTTCTTCCATGAAGGCCGCGTCCGGCTTCGCGTCCGTGAATTCCCGGTTCGCGCGGCGCAGGCCGACGGCCACCGCATCCGTGTAGGCCGAGCCGTCCGCCGTGGCATCGAAAAACACCGTGACCCGCTCGCCGTCCACCGCCGCGGGCACCGGCAGCTCGCCGACGAATTCGCGCGCGTCGCGATCGTATTCCAGCCGCACCCGCGGCGTGCCGGGAATGTCGAGCCGCGCGCCGACGTCGAGCGCGAGCAAGTCGTCGAGCTTCGTCACCGCCAGCACTTCGGCGGCGACCGGCAGCATCTCGCCCGGCTTGGCGGACGCGGCCTTCGCGCGGCCGGCGAGCTTGTCGCGATGCCACCGGATGCTGTTTTCGCCGAGCCACTTCACCACGTTCACCCAGTAATGCCCATACCATGGCGACGGGTGAGGGGGCGTCGGCTCGGCGGGGATCTTCGCCGCGGCTTCCTTGAAATGGAACTCGCCGCCATGGCCGATGTCGTCATCGAGAACTTCGGTGGCGGCGTC
>CBFGTW010000140.1:0-11958 GCA_965651855.1 uncultured Verrucomicrobiales bacterium | reverse complement strand
TGGCCATGACGGGAGCGAACCGGCCGTTCAAAGCGGAGCCACCAGGACTTGCTCGGCCAGCTCACGGCTGATCGCCATCCGCGTGCCGCACACCGAGCAGACCAAATTCCGGCCGCCCGAAAGCTTGCGCACCTGCAACTGCTCGCAAAATCCCATGTCGCGCAGCCGTTCGCAGCCGGGACCGTCGATCACGCGGATGCGGACGTCCCGCCCCACCGCGACCTCGTTGAGCGTCATCGCGCTTCCCGTTCCAAGTTCCGCCGCACAGCCGCTTTGCACGCCGGTGACTTTCGCTAATTGAGAACCCGTTTCAACAAGAAAAGCGAGTGCCCGCCGGCCGGGTGGAGACCGATCCCTATTCGTCGCTCTCCTCAGAATTCCACTTCCTGCCCGAGTTCGGCGACTTCGATGGAGCCGTTGTGCCGGGCGGCGAGGGCTTCGCGGAGGATCGCGGCGGGTTCGGGCTCGCCGTGGACGAGCCAGACGCGCTGCTTCGGGCCGGTGATGCGGTCGAAGTACTCGAGCAGCTCCGAGTGGTCGGCGTGGCCGGAGAAGGAATCGATGGCTTCGATTTTCGCGCGCACTTGGTAGCGATCGCCGAGGATGGGGACTTCCTTCTCGCCGTCGCGGATGCGCCGGCCGAGGGTATTTTCGGCGCAGTAGCCGACGAACAGGACGGTGGTGCGCGGATCCCCGATGTGGTTTTTCAGGTGGTGGAGAATCCGGCCCGCCTCGCACATGCCGGAGGCGGAGATGATGATGGCCGGGCCTTCGATGTCGTTGAGCGCCTTCGAGCCCTTCACGGATCGGATCAGCGTGAGGTCGTCGAAACCAAACGGGTTCTGGCGCTCGAACAGTGTTTGATAAACCTCCTCGTTGAATGCGTCCGGGTGCAGGCGGTAGATCTCGGTGGCGCTCACGGCGAGCGGGCTGTCGACGTAGACCGGCAGCGCGGGAATTTCGCCCGCCTGGAGCAGGTCGTGGAGGACGTAGAGGATCTGCTGGGTGCGCTCGACGGCGAATGCGGGAATCAGGATCTTCCCGCCGCGTTCGGTGGCGCGGCGGATGGTCGCGGCGAAGTGTGCACCCACGCCGGGCGGCGCTTCGTGCTCGCGGCCGCCGTAGGTGGATTCCATCAACAGGAAGTCGATGTCCGGCACGGTCACGGGATCGCGGAGAACTTCATTCTCGCCGCGGCCGACGTCGCCCGAGAACAGGAAGCGCTTGGTTTGCTTGTCGGAGCGGTCGTGCACCTCGAGCAGGACCTGGGCGCTGCCCAGGATATGCCCGGCGTCGAAAAAGGTGAGGGAAACGCCATCGGCGACATAAAGCGGCCGCTCGTAGCCCAAGGTGACGAACTGGCGCAGGCAGCGCTCGGCGTCCTGTTCGTTGTAGAGCGGCGCGGCGGGCTCGAGGCCCTCGCGCTTGCGGTGTTTGTTGAGCCAGTCGATGTCGTGCTCCTGGATGCGCGCGGAGTCGGCGAGCATGATCTGGCAGAGGTCGCGGGTGGCGTGGGTGGAATAGATGTTTCCCTTGAAGCCGCTGCGGGTGAGGTTCGGCAGGTTGCCGCTGTGGTCGATGTGCGCGTGCGAGAGGATCACGGCATCGATGGAGGCGGGGTCGAAGTAGGGAAACCGGCAGTTCACCTCGTAGGCGCGCTTGCGGCTGCCTTGATAGAGGCCGCAGTCGAGGAGGATGCGCTTGCCGTTGACTTCGAGCAGGTGCTGCGAGCCGGTGGTGGTGCCGGCGGCACCGCAGAATTTCAGCTTCATGGGTCTTGTTTGAGATCGAGCGAGAAGACGAGCGAGTCGCGGCCGCTGGCTTCGAATTGTTCGCGGCGTTTGCGGGGTAGCTCGTCGATGCCGGCGGCGCGGTAGCCGAGCTTGGTGGAAAAGAAGTCGGCCGCCCGGTTCGTCAAGGCGAAGACGCGTGAGATACCGCGTTTTCTTGCCATATCTTCCGCGTACCGAACCAACTCGATGCCATATCCCCTGCCCTCGTGGGATTGCTTGACATAGAGACAGGCGACCTCGGCGCAATCCTCGGCCCGGTATTCGTGCAGCGCGACGCAGCCGACCACGTTGTCGTCGATGGTCATCACGCGGTAGTCGTGGATTTTTTCGAGGATGTCCTCGTAGTTCCGCGCGACCAGCTTGGTGCGCCGGACCGAACGGCCGATCATGCCGAGCAGTTCGGGAATGTCCTCCTCGCGCAGCTCACGGATCACGAGGTAGCTGTCGGCGTGGACCATGGTGCCGACGCCCTCGTTCGAGAAAAGCTCGTCCACCAGCACGCCTTGGCGGCGGCCGTTGAGGACGTGGACGCGGGGCACGCCGCGCTGGCAGGCTTCGGCGGCGGCGGCGAGGAGTGCGGCGCCTTTTTCATCGGAGCGCGAGGCGATCGCGGCCGCGCCCGCCGCGCGGATCGCGTGGACCGGCTCGCCGTCCACGAGAATCGCCTCCTCGAGCAGCGCGATGATTTTCGAGACGCCGAGGCCCTTCGCGAAGTCGACCACCGGCGGATCCAGCGGACCGGCGCCGGAGGCGTCGATCACCGCGGATTGGCCGCGGCCGAGGATGTCCTTGGCTTCGCGGACGGCAGCTCCGTCCGTGATCGGGCGGGAAACGCGGGCGGCCATGATTTCGCACTCGAGCGTCCAGTCGTAGAGGTCCGTCAGGTCGCCGCCGAGCACGCCGAGCACGAGTTTCACGCCGAGGTCTTCGAGGGCGGCGAGGTCGAGCAGCGTCTCGGCGACGGCCGGTTCGGGCAGCAGCCCGGCTTCGATGAGAACGAGGAAGATCTTGCCGCGGAACTGCGGGATGTATTGCAGGACCGCCCGAACGTCACTTTGCTGCGCCACACCGCGTTTCTAGCAGACAGGGCCGGTGCGGCAATGCGCTTGTGGACGGATTGCCGCCGGCGCGAAGTTCAAGTTTGCCGCACCGTTCCGATGCGCGGCGCTCACCTTCCCTCGTTGACCAGCCGCGTGATCTCCAGGGCAACGGCGAGGGCGGCCGTGCCCTGTTGGCCGCTGACGGCGGGAAGGGCCCCTTCGGCGGCGCTGTTGACGAAGGCTTCGAGTTCGAGCCGGAGCGGCTCGCCGGGCTCGACCTCCACCTCGGCGCGCTTGATTTCCATGCCCTCGCGCCAGTGGATGTTCCCGCTCTGGCCTTGGTAGTCGAGCGACAGGTAGCAGTCTTCCTGGAAAACCCGGAGCTTGCGCATGCGGTCCGGGCTGATGCGGCTGGAGGTGACGTTGGCGACGCAGCCGTTCTCAAACCGGAGGCGGGCGTTGGCGATGTCTTCGCTGGCGGTGAGGACAGGAACGCCGACGGCATCGATGCTGACGATCGGCGAGCGGACGAGATGGAGGATGATCTCGAGGTCGTGGATCATCAGGTCGAGCACCACGCCGATGTCCATGCTGCGGTTCGGGAACGGTGAGAGCCGGTGGGCCTCGATGAAGCGCGGATGAGTGAGCTTTTTCTCGAGTTCCCGCATGACCGGATTGAAGCGTTCGACGTGGCCGACCTGGAGGACCCGGCCGGTGCGGGTGGCGGTTTCCACAAGTTCGCGGGCATCTTCCACGCTGGGCGCGATCGGCTTTTCCATCAAGACGTGGACGCCCAGCTCCATCAGCCGGCAGCCGACTTCCCGGTGAGCCACGGTGGGAACGGCGACGCTGGCGAGGTCGCACGCGCCGGCGAGTTCCTCGAGCGTGCCGACCGCCCGACCGCCGAACTCGGCGGCAATGGCCTCGGCCCGCGCGGGGTCGGCGTCATAAACGGCCGTCAGGTCCGCATTCTCCAACAGCGAGTAAATCCGGGCGTGGTTCCGCCCCATGGCTCCCGCCCCCGCCACACCGGCACGAAGTCTTGGCATGCGGAGGGCTTACCCCGGGGAAGGCTCCCCGGGCAAGCGCCGCGGTCACTTCCAGGAAATGACGTCGTCCGAGCCGGCATAGCGGACGATGGAGGTCTTGGTGGCCCCGCCATCGCCTTTCTTGCCGTCGGCTCCGAAAGACCAGAACGCGTATTCGATTTCGCGCGGCTTGGTGTCCTCGTACTCGCCGATGCGGTAGGTCTCGAGGATGCGGTCGTTTTCGCCGCCCGCCTCGTCGCGCAAGGGCGCGTCGTTCTGGGTGCCCTTGTAGGCGTTGACCCCGATCATCACCTCGCGGCCCCAAGGATCATAGAAAACGCCGTCGTTGCCCACGCCGTTGCGCTTCTTCGGCTCGAAGGGGAGCACGACGTAAGTCTCCTCGCGGGGATTGACCTGGGAAATGTCCGTCTCGCCCCCGCGCCATGGCGTCTCGGCGGATCCGGCGAGGACGGCGACGACGAAATCGTTCGAATACTGCCCGCCCGAGTCGCCGTAGACCGTGTCCCGTCCCATGGCGCGCTCCTGCGGCGGCACCAGCGGGCGGTTGTATTCCGTGGAAAACTGGCGCATGCCGACCTCGAGGTCGCGGAACTGCGAGAGGGCCTGGACACTCCTCGCGCGCTCGGTGAATTTCCCCACGCCCACGAAGGCGAGCGCCGCGAGCACGGCGATGATGGTGATGACGACCAGCAGCTCGATGAGCGTGAAGGCGGGCGCGGTGCGGACGGGGCCTTGGGTTTGGCGAAGCGGATTCACAACGGGAAGCCTAGGAGGGTGATTTGCACGTGTCCACTCCCCGGCGGAAAAAAATCCGGGACGCGCGTGAAAATCCGCAGGTGGACTAAGAAACCCATGCCGCGGGACGTTCCGCCCACGCCCGGAGCCCATTTTCCACTGGCCACCCGGAAGCCGCGAGCTACCGTTTTTCCAACCACGCACCGTTCATGAGCCTTCATGCCGACCTCAGCCCCGAAGCCTTGGCGCGCCTTCAAGCGCAGAGGAGGAACTCCACGATTTCGTCCGTGATCATCGCATTGCTGATGATCGTCCTGATCGCGCTGATTTTCGCCTTCATCCTGCTGCCGGCATTCGTCCAGGAGTCCCCCACGATCGTCACCTACCAAGGCACGGCCGTGGACGAGCAGCAGGTGGAGCAGAAGAAGCTGAACAACGCGCTCGAGCGGAAACCGTCCGCCCCGGCGTCTTCCATGGCCAAGGTGATCGCGGCGAACACCGCCTCGCCCACCGCGGTGCCCGTGCCGGAGATCATGGTCCCGGAACCCTCGCTTGATTTCGGCGACGGCGACGACTTCGGCGAAGGCTGGGGCTCCGGCGGTGAAGCGGGTGGCGGCGGCGGTTTCGGCAACATCCCCGCCACGATGCGGAAGCGCTGCTCACCGGAAGACCGCATGCAGCGGCTGCTGGAATCCGGCGGCACCAAGGAATGCGAAGACGCCGTCGTGAAGGGCCTGCAATGGCTCAAGGCGACGCAAAACGGAGATGGTTCGTGGGCCGACCGCAACCAAGCCGCGATGACCGGCCTGGCGCTACTTGCTTACCTCGGCCACTGCGAAACTCCCCTGTCCGAGGAATATGGCGAGTCGTGCCTGAAGGCGATCACTTACCTGGTGAACCTCGGCGCCAAGGACGGTCGCCTCACAACCAATGCCTCACAGAAGTTCTGGCCTTACGAGCACTCCATCGCCACCTACGCGCTGGCCGAGGCGGCGACGTTCTGCAAACAGCTCAACATCAACGTCCCGCAGCTCATGGAAGTGACCCAGCGGGCCGGCCAGTTGATCATCGACAACCAGAACAAATCGGGCGGCTGGGATTATTCCTACGCCACCGGCGGCGGCCGCGGCGGCGACCTCTCGATCACAGCCTGGCACGTGCAGGCGCTCAAGGCTTGCCGGCACACCGGCATCGAGTTCAAGGGTCTCGAGCGCGCGGGCAACCGGGCGATCGACTACGTGGAAAACATGCAGAACCGCGAGGGAGGCTTTGGCTATGACAGGCCGGATGCGCCGGCGGGCGGACTGGACTACTTCACCATGACCGGCGGCGGCGTCCTCAGCCTCCAGATGTGGGACAAGGGCAACACTTCCGCCGTCCGCAACGGAGCACGCTACATCGAGCAGAACACCCGCTTCGACTACAACACCCGCTTCGCCGACCTCTACGGCCACTACTATGAAGCCCAGGCGATGATGAATCGCGGCGGCCAGCAGTGGAGGAAATACAACGCCATCTTCCGCGACCAACTCGTCAACAACCAGAACGAGGATGGCTCGTGGAAGAACCCGGCGCAGGGCAAGGCTCAGGAAGGCAGCGGCATCCGCGCCGTCGCTCCTCAATTCGTCGGCAACGGCCGGATGAGCGTCCACTACCGGACCTGCCTGGCGATCCTCACGCTCGAGGTTTACTACCGCTTCCTGCCGGGCACCGGCGAAGGCGTCTGAGGCGCCGGCAAGCAGGCGGGCGATCTGCCGGATCGTCCGCCTTTTTTTGTACCGTCCCCGGATCGGGCGCGGTCGTTTTCCTTGCCCGAGGCCGGCATGCCGCGCACGGTGCCGCCGTGCCGGACGAGCGGGAAATCCATGCCTTGGAAGAGCTCAAGCGGGCGCTGGATGCCGGCGACGCCTCCGCCCTGCTGGCCGCCGCGGAAGAGGCGCACTACGCGGACCTCGCCTCGCTTTACGAGAACCTCGACGAGGACAACCGCGACTTTCTCCTCAAGACCATCGGCCCGGAACTGGCGACGGACGTGGTCGCCGAGCTGCCGGACACGCTGATCGAAGAGGCGCTCAACCACTTCAAGCCGGCGCAGCTCCGGGTGCTGCTCGCCAACCTCTCCGACGACGACCGCGTCGACGTCTTCCAAGTCGTGAGCGAGGGAGCGCAGCGGCGGTTCTTCGGCCTGCTCGGACCGCGCGACAAGGAGCTGACCCGCAGCCTGCTGAGATACAGCGAAGACTCGGCCGGCGGGCGGATGACGACGCGCGTCGGCCGCATCACCGCGGACATGACGGTGAAACAGGCGATCGGCATCCTGCGCCGCGACCGCGAGGATACGGAAACGCTCGCCCGCATCTTCGTGGTGGACGCCGACGGCCGCTTGGTCGGCAAGGTGCGTCTCCGGGATCTTGCCTTCAACACGTGGGACACGCCGATCCGCGACATCATGGAAGAGGCCGGCGAATACATCCTTGCCAACGCCGACCAGGAGGAAGCGGCGCGCACGCTTTCGCGCTACGACCTCGTCGTGCTGCCCGTGGTGGATGAGTTCCACCACCTTCTCGGCGTCATCACCTACGACGACGCCCTGGAGATTCTCCAGGAAGAGTCCACCGAGGACATCGAGAAGCTGGCGGGTATCGGCGGCGAGCAGACCGAGGTTTCCTACGTGAACACCAGCGTCGCGCTGCAATTCCGCCGCCGGGCCGGGTGGCTGGTGGGCCTGGCGTTTCTGTCGATCGCCTCGGGTTACGTGATGTTCCGCTTCAGCGAGGTGCTCGAGCAAGCGTTCGTCCTGGCCTTGTTCCTGCCGATGGTGGTCGCCGCGGGAGGCAATTCCGGGGGGCAGGCCGCGACGATGGTCATCCGCGCCATGGCGCTCGGCGAGGTCCGGCCGGGGACCGCGCTCCGGATCGCCTGGAAAGAAGCGCGGACCGGTCTGCTGCTCGGGCTCGCCCTCGGCCTGGCGATCGCCGCGTTCATCGCCTTCTTTCTCCCCCGGCTCCAGCCGCAGACGGGCGCCGGCTTTGATTTTCCCCAGCTTGCGCTGGCGGTGGCGGTGGCCCTGACCTTCCAGGTGTTCTCGGCGACGATCCTGGGCGCGATGCTCCCGATCTTCGCCCGGGCGATCAAACTGGATCCCGCGGTGGTTTCGGCGCCGTCGTTGGCGTCCACCGTGGATGTGTCGGGAATGTTGATCTACTTCACGACGGCGGGCGCCGTGCTCCAGTTATAGCCGGGCGCGCCAGTGCTCGAGTCGCTCCTTGATGCGCTTCTCCAGCCCCTGCTCGCCGGGCTGGTAATAGACCCGCCCTTCTGGAAGATAGGCCTGTGGGACATAGGCTCCTTCGAAGTCATGGGAATAGTGATATCGCAGCGCCTCCTCGCTCTCCCCGGAAGCGGCGGCGAGCTTCTTGCGGGTCTTCGTCCGCAGGTGCGGTGGCACGGCCAGCGTCCGCCCTCCGGCCACGTCCGCCATCGCGCGGCCGAGCGCGGCGTAGGCGGTGTTGGATTTCGGCGCCGTGGCCAGATAAACCGTCGCGTGGGCCAGCGGGATCCGGCCTTCCGGCATGCCGACGAATTCGAGCGCATGGTGCGCGTCGAGCGCCACACGAAGCGCTCCGGAATCGGCCAACCCGACATCTTCCGAGGCCGCGATCACCAATCTCCTCGAGATAAACCGAGGATCCTCCCCGGCGTGGAGCATCTTCGCCAGCCAGTAGAGCGCCGCGTCGGGATCGGAGCCCCGGATCGACTTGATGAAGGCCGAGGCGGTGTCGTAGTGCGCGTCGCCGTCCGCATCGTAAACCACCGCCTTCCGCTGGATCGATTCCTCGGCGACTTCCATCGTCAGGTGGATCGAGTCCGTCGCGTCCGGCGGCGTGGTGAGCACCGCCAGCTCGAGCGCGGTCAGCGCCTTGCGGACGTCGCCGTCCGACTTTTCCGCGAGGTGCTTCAGCGCGGCCTCCTCCGCGACCACCTTCCGGCCGCCCAAGCCGCGCTCCGGATCGTCCAGCGCGCGGTGGAGCACCGTGACGACATCCTCGACGGGCACCGGCTCGAGCTGGAAAATCTGCGAGCGCGAGACCAACGGCGAATTGACGTGGAAGTACGGGTTGTGGGTCGTCGCGCCGATGAAGCGGACCACGCCGCGCTCGATGTGCGGCAGCAGCACATCCTGCTGCGCCTTGTTGAAGCGGTGGATCTCGTCGATGAAAAGGATCGTCGTCTCGCCGCGGAGGTCGCGCCAGGTGCGGGCCTGGTCGATCTTCGCCCGGATTTCGGCGACGTTCGACTCCACGCCATTGAGCGATTCGAAGCGCGAGCCGGTGGTGCGGGCGATCACGCTGGCGAGCGTGGTTTTGCCGGTGCCGGGCGGGCCGTAGAAGATCAGCGAAGTGAAGCGGTCCGACTCGATCGCGCGGCGCAGGAGTTTTCCCGGCGCGAGGATGTGTTGCTGGCCGGCCACCTCGTCGATCGAGCGCGGGCGCATCCGCGCGGCCAGCGGCTCGGCCGACTGTGGCTTGTCCGCCGCGGCGGCGGGTGAGGAAAAAAGATCGGACACGGCGGCTGGCGGAGCGTCTCACCGGGACCGGCCGGCCGCAAGGGAAGAGGCGGCTTTCCGCGGGCAGGAACGCGGGGTAGCATGGGCGGATGCGACGATTCCCCTTGGTCCTGTTGCTGGCGCTCGCCTCCATGGCGGTCGTCTGGGTGCTTCGCGAGGAGCCGGCCACGGGAGCGGAACCCGGCGCGCCTGCCGCGCCCGCCGCTCCGCCCGCCTACGAGTACCGTGAGGCGTCGGCGGACGGCATCGGGAAAATCTTCCACGGCCGGGAGATCGCGAAGGTCATGGGCCACCCCGGGATCGGCTGGCTGGAGCGCGACGAGCGGGAGCGCGAGGAAGCCCCGTCGAAGGCGATCGCCGCGCTCGCTCTCGCGCCGGACGCCGTCATCGCGGACATCGGCGCGGGTTCCGGCTACTATTCGCTCCGGATCGCGCGGCGCGTGCCGGAGGGGAAAGTCGTTGCCGTGGACATCCAGCCGGAAATGCTGGCCCATCTCCGCAAGCGGGCCGCGGAGGCCGGGCTGGAGAACGTCGAGCCGCACCTTGGAGCGGAAGATTCCGTGGATCTTCCGCCCGCATCGCTCGACGCCGCGCTGATGGTGGACGCCTACCACGAATTCTCGCACCCGGCGGAGATGCTCGGCTCGCTGTTCCGCGCCCTGAAACCCGGCGGGCGGATTTTTCTCCTCGAATACCGGGCCGAAGATCCGCGGGTGCCGATCAAACCGCTGCACAAGATGACCGCGGCCCAGGCGCGACTCGAGCTGGAGTCCGCCGGTTTCCGCCATGTCGAAAACCGTCGCCACCTGCCTTGGCAGCATTTCCTGGTCTTCGAAAAGCCTGCGGAGCCCGTCAGGGGTCCATGAACGGCAGGCCGGCTCCCGGTCGCAGCCCGGTTGGCGGCTCGATGTCGAACGAGTGCTCTTCACCCACCTTGTAGGGGCCGTAGGCGATCGGGATGGCGGTGAGAAAAAGCGCCGGCTCGTCGTCCACCTCGATGCGCGAGACATGGACGATCGCGGCGCAGTTCGGGCTCTGCTTCACGCTCAGGATGTCGCCGGGCTGGAACAAGCCCGCCGCGCCGGTCTCCGCCGTGGGAAACGCGTACTCGATGAACACGGGATACGGCGCCGGCGCGGTGAAATCGTCCGGCTTCACCATCGCCTGCGCCCGGATGACGAAGCCGGGGTCGAAGAAATCGTCCTCGCTGAGCCGGCGCACATCCTTCACCACATAGTCTCCCTCGACGTAGGTGACGAGCAGCGAGCGGTCGAAGTTCGTCAGGTAGTTCCGCATCAGCAGCGCGTTGAGGCGCTCGGGATTCTCCTCCGCGATGAAGCGGCGGTAGAGTTCGCGCGGCCCCATCGCGTTGCCCTGGGGCACGTCCAGCGCCGTGTAACGCTCGAGTTCCGGAATGCGGCCGAGTTTCCGGAGGATCGCGTAGTTCCGTGGAACCTCGGGGCTGCCGAAGACGTGGAGGCACACCGCCCAACTGACGATGGCGAAGCACAGCGCGAGCGCGTTGGCCAGCAACCACCAGAAATAGGCGGGCCGGCTCGGCGGCGGTTCCTCGATGGTCCGTGGCACGTGCGGGCTTACCGTTTTAATCCGCGTCTCCGCAAGCCTCGCCGTCCGGAACCGCGTGCGCGCCCGGCGGTTCGTCGGACGCCTCGAAGGACGTGCCGCAGCCACATGAGCGCGAGGCGTTCGGATTGTGCACCTTGAAGCCCGCGTCCGTCAGATCGTCGGAAAAGTCGATCTCGCAGCCGCGCAGGCGGTCGACCGAATCCGCGGCCACGATCACGCGGGCGGGGCCGGATTCCACCACCACGTCGTCTCCCGCGGGTTCGGCCACCTGCATTTCATACTGCCAGCCGGCGCAGCCACCGCGGCGGACGGCGAGCCTCAGCCCGGCGCGCTCGCTGGAGGCGCGGGAGGCCAGCAAGGCTCCGAGTTCGCGGGCGGCTCTTTCGGTCAGTGTGATCATTGGCGGACGACCCACGGATACCGCGGCACCGGCCGGATGGGAAATGGAAATCCGGCGCACGATCCGGCCGCCGGCGGCGACGGGAAATCCCGGCGCGGAAATTCCCTTGACGAGGGAAAATCAGGTCGTTTCATTCCGCCCCGCTCGCGGCGTGCCGCGGTTGCCCTATAATGGGCGAGGTGTATCCAGATTCTCCGATCCAACCGAACGACTCCATGGCCAAATCCAAAGTTCCCGCCCCCACTCCGGACGAAAAACCGAAGAAGTCCTCCGGCGCGTCCGGCAAGAAGGGCGGCACCACGGCGACCGCGGCCGGAGCGAAGAGTTCCAAGCCGGCGGAGAGCGGGCAGCCGAAGGCGAAGACGAAGGCGGAAAAGCCGAAGGCCGCCAAATCGCAAAAGCCAGCCGCAGCTCCCGAGAAGAGCAAGACTTCCAAAGCCGCGCCCGCCGCCAAGGAAGCCAAGGCCGCCAAGGAACCCAAGCCGGCCAAGAGCTCGAAGCCCGCGAAGGAACCGAAGGCCGCCAAACCTGCCGCTGAAACCGCCGCGCCCGCGAAGGAAGGCAGATCCAAGCCGGCGAAGGAACCGAAGGCCGCCGATCCGAAGCGCCGGATCGACACCCCGGAGATCCAGGAAAAAATCCGCGAGCTCATCAAGCTCGCCAAGGAGCAGGACTACCTCACCTACGACGACATCAACGAGGTGCTGCCGAACGACCTCGTCGATCCCGATGACGTCGAGGCGATCATGGAGCGGCTCCGCAACATGGAGTTCGACATCATCGACGC
>CBFGTW010000139.1:0-11978 GCA_965651855.1 uncultured Verrucomicrobiales bacterium | reverse complement strand
ACGTCCGGGTCACCGGCTCCGGCCGCGGCCTGATGGCGGAGTATCTGATGGATCTCGCCCTGGTGGACACCGTTCCGCCCGCCATTCATTCGTCCACGCTGCCGAGCGGCTCGAGCCCGACGATGATCAGCGGCTTCACGCTGAATTTCAACAAGGACATGCTGGCATCGACGATCAACGACGCCGGCAATTACACGCTGCAATGGGCCGGCCCGGACGGCACTTTCTCCACCGGCGACGACGCCACGATCGCCATTGTTCCGAGCAGCTATTCGAGCGGCTTGAGCAACAGCTACTCGATCCAGGGTGCTCCGTTGCAACCTGGCAACTATCGCTTCACGGCGGGCACCGGCTTGATGGACAAGTCCGGCAATCACCTGCCCGTCGCCTACGTCCGCGAGTTCACGCTCACCAGCCCGGGCGGCTACGCCACGGAGGTCGAGCCGAACGACAGCGCCGGCACGGCGACGCCGCTGGTCTTCAACACCGACATTCCGGGTTATCTCACCGCGAACGCTCGTGGGGTGCTCGTTTCCAATCCCGACATCGAATACTGGACCTTCGAGGTCGAGGCTGGCGATCTGCTGGTCTTTGAAACCCACCTGCCCTTCGAAAGCGCCGGCACCAATCTCTCCTGGCGGCTCACCGATCCCGATGGCTCCGTCGTCTTCGACCGGGCCATGGGCACCGACGACCTCGAGGCGAACGCTCCGATTTCCCTGACCAAGACCGGCACCTATCTTCTCCGGATCGACGACTGGCACAGCGTCCGCACCGAACACCGGTTCCGCGTCACGCTGGTCCGCGATCTCGACTACGAGACCGAACCGAACGGAACGATCGGCACCGCCAGTCCGGTCTCTTTCGAAACGATCAACGAGATCCCGACGGCGAGCGTCGCCGGATTTGTCAGCACCAGCGGCCAGCTCGACTACTTCGATATAGGGACCGTCGAGGCCGGCCACACCGTGTTCCTCACCGTCCGGCGCCCGTCGGGCAGCATCCTGGGCCCCATCGTTTCGCTCTACTCCGAGAGCGGCCAGCTCATGACGGAGGTGAACGGCGTGGCGGGCGACGACACCGCGGAAGTCCAGATCACGAACACCGGCCGCTACTTCGCCCTCATCCGGGCGAGCCTCGGCACCCACGGAATCAACGGCGACTACATCCTGGACATCCGCCGCGTGCTCACCTCGGCGATCAATTTCCCGAACCTGCGGGTCACGCGGCTCGACGAGATCACCCAGCCGAACCTGAAGACCGGCGACACCTTGGCCATCAGCTATGACGTCACCAACGTCGGCACCTTGGGCACCGGCGTGTCCGCTTGGAACGATCGCGTCGTCATCTCGCCGAACGCGGTGTTCGGCGACGGCGACGACATCCAGCTGGCCCTGATCCCCCGGGCCGGCGCCCTGGCAGCGGGCGGCAGTTATACCGTCAACCACAACGTCACGCTGCCCCACGGCTTGCCCGGATCGTACTATCTCATGGTGCGGACGGATTCCTCGAACGCCGTGGATGAAGCGCTGTTCGAGGGCGACAATGTCACCAGCACGAACGCTCCTTTCAACGTGGCGCTGCGCGATTACGCCGATCTCGTGATCGAAAATCTCGACGTGAGCGAGCCGGACGGGAGCGGCAACTACGACATTTCCTGGGATCTCGCCAACCGCGGCGCCGGCTCCGCGGCCGCGGGCCACACGACCCGCGTCCAGGTGACCAACGTCAGCACCGGCCAGGTGCTCTCCGACATCACGCAGGAGGTCGAAAGCGCGCTCGCTCCCGAGGCGACGCTGGCCCAGACGCACCAGGTCACGACCACCACTCCGGGTTTCTACGTCATCACCGTTACCGGCGACTCAGGGAATGCGATCTTCGAGTATGGCTTCGACGGCCACGCCGCGGCCGAGCAGAACAGCGCGCAGACGAACTTCCAGATCCACCGCTTCTTCCAAGTCCAGGTCTCCGCTTCGCCGCCGGAGGGCGGAACGGTCACCGGTGGCGGCTCGATCCGCGAAGGGCTGCCGGTCACGGTCACCGCGACGGCCGACACCTCGTCGCTGCCCTACACCTTCGTCAACTGGACGGAGAACGGCAGCTTTGTCAGCAACCAGGCAAACTATACCTTCGTCCCGGACCGCGACCGGAATCTCGTTGCGGTCTTCACCCTCCCGCAGTTCCTCGTGGCCACTTCGGTCAGCCCGGCGGGCTCCGGCACGGTCACCGGCGGCGGAACGCACTCGCTTGGCTCGACGGTCACGCTCACGGCGAACGCAGGCACCGGTTACCTCTTCGACCACTGGCGCGAGAACGACACCGAAATTTCCGACGTTTCGCCCTTGGTCTTCACGGCTTCCTCGAACCGCAACATCACGGCGGTCTTCGCCGAAGCGAACCTCGTCCACCAAGTCAGCTTCGCGACCGATCCGCCAGACCTCGCGGTCATCTCCGGAGCGGGAGAATACAACAACGGAGATATCATTGATACCACCGCTCCGGCGTCTGTCGTGGATGGAGACACCGAGTATGTCTTCCAGACCTTCCGCCTCAACGGCGTGGCCGTCAGCGGCGGGAACCACCTGCTCAAGACCGTCTCGACCGTCGATCCGGCGACCATGAACTACGTCGCCGTCTACACCGCGCGGCCGTTCAAGCCGGTGGTCCAGACGGTCGTGACGAACCATCCGACGACGACCCTCCCGATCAACGCCGAGACGCGCTTCACGGTGACCTTCGACCGGCCGATGGACCAGGCGGTGAATCCAGCGCTCTCGCTTTCCAGCGCGAATGCCTCGGCGGTTCCCTCGGTTCCGGAGGGTTCGTGGACGGACAACCGCACCTGGCGGTCCGGCGCCATCGTTTTCACCGCGCAGAACGGCGGCGACTACACGCTGAACGTTTCCGCCGCGGCCGCCGATGGCCGGGTGATGGATCCGGCCTCGCCCTTCGCCTTCACGGTCGATCCGCTGCTGCCGCTCGCGGCTCCGGTCATTTCGCCGGCGGGCGGGACGTTCACCGCGGCCGTGGAAGTCACCATGAGCAACGTCGCCACCGGCGCGACGATCTACTACACGACCGATGGCAGCGACCCGGACACGAACTCGCAGGTCTATGGCGGCCCGATCACCATCGGCGCCACCGCCACGGTGAAAGCCCGCGCCTTCAAGGCCGGCCACCACCCGAGCCCGATCGCCAGCCGGACGTATCAAATCGACGCCGAACCGCCGTCGATCACCGGCTTCGCGTGGAACGGCGATGCCATCACGAACGGCGCAGTCTTCATCCGCCGCGGCACGCTCAGCGCCACCGCGACCGACAACCAAGGCATCGCCAGCGCCGAGTTCTTCTACCAGCCGGCCGCCGGCTCGACGCGGGTCCTGATCGGCCGCGACACCACCCCGGGCAACGGGCTGACGGCGGATTGGAACATCGAGTCAATCCCCGATGGTGGCTACACCTTGATCGTGCGGGTGTTCGACACCGCGGGCACTTGGTCCGAGACCACGCGGACGATCACGGTCACGCTGGCCGTGCCACCGGCTCCGGAGATCACGCAGCCGGCGACCGGTTCCAGCGTCCAGGACCCGACGGTGGCGCTGAGCGTGGCGACCTTGCCGAACGCGAATGTCCGCATCTTCCGCGACGATGCATTCATCTTCTCGGGATATGCCTCGGCGGCGGGAGTTTTCAATTACAACGCCTCCTTGCCGACGGGCACCAGTGTGTTCAAGGCGGTGGCTCAGAACCGCGCGGGGCCGAGCCCGGCGTCGAACCTCGTCGGCGTCATCCGCGTCCGCGAGTTCCCGCAGCTCGGGCTTTCGTTCGACAACAACACGGTGGCCGAAGGCGCGCCGGTGCAGGGAACGGTGACCATTCCCGCGGCGCGTGGCACGGCGCTCTCGGTCTCGATTTCCACGAACAAGGCGAGCCAGTTCGAGCAGGTAGCGCCGGTGGTCATCCCACCTGGCAGCACCAGCGCGCAGTTCTCGCTGGTGGCGCGGCAGGACTCGATCATCGAGCTGCTCACCACCGTGCAGGTCAGCGCTTCGGCCACGGAATTCCAGGGACGGACGGTCGAGTTGTTCCTCGCGGACGACGACTACCCGGACATCACGCTCGAGCTGGAAAGCCACTCGGTTTCGGAAAACCACGGCGCGCTCGTCGCGACGGTGCGCCGTGCGGTGGCCACCGACCGCTCGCTGCGGGTGGACCTCCTCAACTCCAATCCGACCGAGGCAAGCACGCCGGCCTTCGTCGATATCCCGGCGAACGCCACGTCGAAGACGTTCACCATCTCCGTGATCGACGACGTCGTGAACGACGGCAACCAACTCGTCGTGCTGAAAGGCGAGGTGAGGGTGAGCGGCACGGTCGTCTCGGCCACGCCGGAAGTGCAGCTCGAGGTGCGCGACAACGAAGGACCGCTGCTCACGTTCGAGTTGGCCAAGCCGTTCATCGCGGAAGGCGCGACCCTCACCGGCCAAGTCCGCCGCGCCGGATCGGACACCTCCAGCGCGCTGACCGTGAACTTGAGCCAAGACCCGGGTGGCCAGCTGACGATGGCTTCCAGCGTCACCATCCCGGTCGGGCAGACGTTCGTTCCGCTCAATATATCCGCGCCGGTTTCCGCCGCGGTCAATGGCACCCGCACTGTCACGCTGCGCGCATCGGCCGCGGGCTACACCGACGGCTTGGTGCCGCTGACCATCAGCGACCAGGGGCTGCCGGAGCTGGCGGTGAGGTCGCTTTCCGCGCCTTCCTCGGTGCTGAGCGAGCAGTACGCCTCCGTGGGCTACCAGGTGCACAACTACGGTGCCGCTCCGGCGGTGGGGCCGTTCCACGAACGGATTTTCCTCTCGCGCGATCCGTCGCCCGGCGCCGACGACATCCTCGTCCGCCAGATCGAGCAGACCGGCGAAACCGCCGCCGGCGGATCATACGGTCGCAACGTCACCATCCTCACGCCGCGCCAGACGGGAATCTATTATCTGATTGTCACCGTGGACCCCGGCGACGTCGTCCGGGAGATCGATGAAACGAACAACACCACCGTGCTCGTCCAGCCGATCGAAGTGCGGCCGGCATACGGCGCCACGGTCCAGACCGCCGCGGAGATCGTCCCGGCGAACACGCCGATCGTTTTCACCGGTTCCGCCACCAAGGATGGCGGCCAGCCCGCGGCGCACTCGATGGTGAACATCCACATCACCCTGCGCGACAGCAAGCGGGTGATCTCCGCCATCACCAATTCCGTCGGCCAGTTCACCACCACCTGGACGCCGTTGCGCAACGAGGGCGGCGTCTACAGCATCGGCGCGTCCCATCCCGGCGAGGAAACCGCGCCCGTCCAGGACTCGTTCGAGATCCTCACGCTCGGCTTCAGCCCGCCACCGTCGCTGACCCTCAACGAAGCCGAGACCGTGGTGGTCGAGGCAACGCTGCGCAATCCGAACGGCCGGCCGCTGACCGGGATCACGATGACGGTGGGCGACCTCCCGGATGGACTGACGATCACGCCGCAGGTGCCGGTGTCGACTCTCGAAGCCGGCGGCGAAATGGCGGTGCCGCTCACGGTTTCCGCCGCGGCGGGTTTCTCCGGCTCCGGTTCGTTCGTCCTCACCGTGGAAACCGCGGAGGGCGTCATGATGCAGGCTCTGATGAGCCTCCGCGCGGAGTTGCTCAAGCCCGTGCTCACGCTGGACCCGACCAGCCTCACCACCTCGGTGCTGCGCGGCCAGACGAAGTCCCAGAACCTCACGATCACCAACACCGGCGGCCTTGAGACGGGACAGATCCAGGTGCTGCTGCCGAACGTTCCATGGATGTCGCTGGCCTCCGCGAACCCGATCCCGTCGATCCCGCCGGGCGGCTCGGCCTCCGTCTCGATCCACCTTGCACCGGATGAAACGGTGCCGCTCACGCTCTACACCGGAAACCTCGCGCTCAACGCCGCGAACGGCGGCAGCAAGACGGTGCCATACCGCTTCCGGGTCGTCACCGATCTCAAGGGCGATCTCGAGGTCGAGGTGGTGGACGAGGCCTTCTTCTTCACCAGCGAGGCGCCGAAACTCGCCGGCGCGCGCGTGACCCTGCGCGACGCGATTTCCTCCCAGCAGATCGCGGCGGTGGAGACCGGTGCCGACGGCCTCGCGATCTTCCCGGACGTCAACGAAGGCTGGTACCGGATCGAGGTCGTCGCCCCGGAGCATGATAACCACACGGGCAACTATTATATCAACGCGGGCGAGACCAACCGTCAGCAGATCTTCGTATCCAAACAGCTCGTCAAATACACCTGGACCGTCGAGGAAGTGGAGATCGAGGACGTTTACCGCGTCACGATCGAGACGACCTTCGAGACGAACGTTCCCGCGCCCGTGGTCACCGCCACGCCTTCGCGGATCGACGTCGAGGACCTCGTGGCGCTCGGGCAGACGAAGGTGGTGAACATCACGCTCACCAACCACGGTTTCATCGCCGCGCAGAACAGCATGTTCCGCTTCTCGGACCACCCGTTCTACGAGTTCACGCCGCTGGTGACCAATATCGGGACGATTCCCGCGAAGAGCTCGCTGGTGGTGCCGGTCACCATCACGCGGATCGGCGTTTTCGGCGACGACGGCTCGACGATCGTCACGCTCCGCGACGGGAAGGAAGTGGTGAAAAACTTCCCGCGCAGCTCGGTGCCCTGTGGCGCCGGGGGTGCGGTGGACTACAACTACCCGTGCGGCCCGCACCTCGTCGACCGCGTCGTGGCACTCGCCGTCAGCGGCGTCCAGGGAAGCTGCGGCGGCAGTGGCGGTGGCGGCGGCTACGGCGGCTTCATCGGCGGCTTTTACGGCGGCGGCGGAGGAGGCGGCGGCGGCGGTGGTGGCGGCGGAGCCAGCGGTGGATCGATGAATTTCTCGCCGCCGGATCCCTGCCTGCCGCTTTGCCTCGCCCGCGCGACCCTCGACTGCCTCGTCGGCTTCACCCCGGCCGGATGTCCGTACGCCATCGCGAACTGCGCGGCCTCGAACTTCGACGCCCTCACCTGCGCCGGAGCCGCGTTCTGCTGGGCGGGTCCGGTGGTCAACGGAGGCTTCTGTGTCCTGGGTTATATCAACTGCTACACTGGCACCAGCGGACCGATCTTTGGCTCCCGCGCGGGCAAGGACGACGAACCAGGCTACATCCTGACGACCGAGGCGCGCGAGTTCGCGCCGGAGGTGGCCGGCCCGTGGAGCCGCATCGAAACGATCCTGCGGATGCACGAACTCATCCTCGGCTCGAAGGACGCCGTCCTGCTCCAGGGCGAAGGCGGTATGGAGGAAATCATCGCCGAACTCGCGGGCGCATCCCGCGGCGACAGCCCCGCGGGCACCACCATCGATGAAACCGAGGTCGCCGCGATCCAGGCGATCGCCACCAGTCATGAAATTGACTGGGAAGTCATCCAGGCGATCATCGACCGTTGGAACCGGACGATGGCCTACTATGCCGTCGGCATCTTCACGCTGGAAGACGTCCCTGACGGGCAAAGCACCGACTTCATACCGCGCGATGTTTTCCGCGAGAAAGCGGAGGAGGTGCTCGCCGCCTTCGAAGAAAGCCGCGCCAAGGGCTTCGTCGATCCGGTCCAGGAAATGGCGGCCAGCTATGTGACGCTGCGCGAGACGCTCGAGGGCGACCAAGGCGGCGCGTGCGCCCGCGTGAAAATCCAGCTCAGCCAGGACGTGATGATGACCCGCACGGCCTTCCGCGCCACGCTGCAGCTCGAGAACCAGCGCGACGAAACGATCACCGAGGTCGGCTTCGATCTCCAGATCCGCGATGAGTTCGGCCAGCCGGCGGAGGATTTGTTCAACATCCAGATCACCAAGCTCACCGGCATGGACGCCGTGGACGGCACCGGCGAACTCACCCCGAAGGGCACCGGCACCGTCCAGTGGACGCTCATCCCGCGCGACACCGCGGCGCTCGAGCAGCCGACCGGCTACACCGTGGGCGGCGTGATCCGCTACATCCAGGGCACCACGCAGTTCACCATTCCGGTCTCGAATGTTCCGATCACCGTGCGCCCGGACGCCTCGCTCGACCTGAAGTATTTCCACCAGCGCGACGTCTTCGCGGACGACCCGCACACCGACGCCATCGAGCCTTCGATCCCCTACAAACTGGCGGTCATGGTCGAAAACAACGGTCACGGGGAAGCTCGGAACCTGAAGATCATCTCCGGCCAGCCGAAGATCGTGGAGAACGAGAAAGGCCTGTTCATCGACTTCAAGATCATCGGCACGGAGGTGGACGGCCAACCGCTCAGCCCCTCGCTCACGGCGAACTTCGGGAACGTCGCGCCCGGCCAGCGGAAGATCGCGACCTGGCTGATGACCTCGACCTTGCAGGGACTCTTCACGGAATACTCCGCGACCTTCGAGCACGTCACCGGCCTGGGCGATCCGCGGCTCTCGCTGATGAACAGCGTCGAGATCCACGAGATGATCCGCATGGTCCGCGACCAAGGCCCCGGGGCGGACAGCGCTCCGGACTTCCTCGTCAACGACGTGCCGGACGTGAACGACTACCCGGACACGATCCACTACAGCCACGGAGGCACCGATCTCGTCACCGTGAAGGAAACCGGCACGTTCTCCGGCGCGCCGACGATCGGGAACCCGACGGTCGAGCTGACGGTCGAGCCGTTCGACGGCTGGGCCTACATCCGCCTGCCCGACCCGGCGGCCGGAGCCTTCCGCCTCGTCTCCGTGGTCCGCTCCGACGGCCGCGAGCTGCCGCTCGATTTCAACGCTTGGCAGACCGACCGTACGTTCATCGGCGGCGGCCGGCGCCCGCGCTACGAGCGCATCCTTCATCTCGCGGACCGTGACAGCGGCGGCTCCTACACGCTGAACTACGCGCCCGTTGGTCCGGCGGACAACACGCCGCCGAGCAGCTCGGTGGTGGCCCTGCCCGCCGAGAGCCCGCAGGACATCCCGGTCTTCTGGAGCGGGGACGACGACCAGAGCGTGGCGTTCTACGACGTCTTCGTCTCGGTGGATGGCGGACCGTTCGAGATCTGGAAATCCCAGAGTCGGGAGACTGGCGGCGTCTACCCCGGCACCACCGGTACCACCTACGCGTTCTACAGCCGCGCCACCGACAACGCCGGCAACGTGGAGGAGAAATCCGCCGCCGCCGAAGCCACCACCGTCGTCGGCGTGACCAACCAGCCGCCGGTGATCGCCGCGATCCCGGACCAGAACATCGACGAGGGCGGCATCTTCACCTACCGCGTCAGCGCCACCGACCCCGATGGCAGCGCGGGCGAGATCCGCTACTCGATCGGCTCGAGTTTCCCCGGCATCGTCATTGACCCGGTCACCGGCGTGATCCGCTGGACCACCGGTGAGAGCGACGGCGGCAAGGTCGCCAACGTCGTGGTGGTCGCCACCGACGCGGGGTCGCCGCCGGCCGTCGGCAACGCCTCGTTCCAAATTTCGGTGAACGAGGTGAACAACGCCCCGGTCGTCGCGCAGGTCGGCCCGCAGACGATCGAGGAGGGTGGCGTGCTCATCGTGGACGTGGATGCCAGCGACGGCGATTCCCCGGCGCAGACGCTCAGCTACGCGCTCGCCGCCGCGCCCGCGGGAGCGGCGATCAACCCGGGGAACGGCGTGATCACCTGGACGCCTACGCCGCAGCAGGCTGGCGCCAACCACGAGTTCAGGGTCGCCGTCAGCGACAATGGCTCGCCGGCGCCGCGCACCACGGAGATGAGCTTCGCCGTTTCCGTGGTGACGCCGGAGAACAGCCCGCCGGCGTTTACCAGCGTCCCGGTCGTCCTCTGGGCGAAGGGCCAGACCCACATGCTCACGGTCACCGCCACCGATCCGGACGGCGATCCGATCACGCTCGCCGCGAACGTGACCGGCGCCCCCGGAGCGACCTTCGCCGACCTCGGCGGCGGCAGCGGCCGGATCTCGTGGGACACCACCTCGGCCGACAGCGGGATCTACCAGATTCCGGTCACCGCCACCGCCAATGGGGCGACGGCCAACGGCACGGTGAGAATCCGGATCGAAGAGGACGACCTCTACTGGTCGTGGGTGCGGGAGGCCTTCGGCGAACTCGGCGACGACTTCGACCTTTCCATGCTCGATCTCGACGCCGATCCGGACGGAGACAACCGCGGCAACGTCCACGAGATGGCCTTGCTCACCGACCCGCTCACGCCGGACACCGTGCCCATGGCGATCACCGCCGACATCAACGATCCGTTCGCCATCGTTCATCTGAAACTCCACCGGCGCGTCGGTTCCCACGCGTTCGTGAACCTCGGCGTGAAATCGTCCGACAGCCTGGACGGCGAATGGTTGCCCGTCGCGCCGACCGATCTTTCCACTTGGGTGGAGCGCGACGGCGACGACGACGGACGTCCGGAAACGGAGGCGCTGGAGTTCAATATCTTCCGGTATTATCCCGACGGCGTGCCGGACAATCATTTCTATCAGATCGAGTCCAAGCGGAAATAACCGGCAGCGGATGAAGGGTTTTCACCTCCTTGCGATGAACACGACATTTAGGGCAATGCTGTTGGCGGCGGGTGCGGTGCTCGGGCAGTCCTCGTCCGCCGCCACGATCGTGGACTGGCTGGAGCTGCAAGTCGAAGGCACCCCGGCTGGATTCACGCTGATTCGCGACGACGGCTCGGCGGCGGCCACCGGGGCTCTGAGCGTCACCGCGGGCGTCGCATTCCCCGGTTTGCCGTGGAACCGGGAACTCGGCGGCAGCTATTGGAGCGAGGACCCCGGGATCACCAACACGCGGACGGGAGATTCGCTGGTCGATGCGTTCGAAATCCGCGTCGCCGGTCTCGGGGATCCGGCCAGTTATGTGCTCGAGTTTTCCGTGCCGAGCGGCGTGCCGTTGGTGCTGGCCGTCGGCGAGTTGTACCGCGACTCGGGCGCGGCCACCGCGGGCGTGGAAATCGCGGTGGAGTCGGATTCCGGTTCGATTCCCACCGAGATTCTCAAGATGGTCGGCTGGGACAACGGCCTCCAGCTGTTCAACCAGGACCTCGAGTGGGACGAGACGAGCGGCACGCTCTCGCCGGCAGCCACGGCGGAAGGCCAGTCGAAGATCGCGTTTTTCAATATCGCGCCGATCGAGGGGACGAACGCGCGGGTGCGCCTGACGGTGCCCGACGGATTCGCGCCCGGCACGGGGGACTCGCTCACGATCGGCCTCGGGGAGGTGATTCCGGAACCAGCGGTCCTGCTGCTGGTTTCGTTTGGGACGATCCTGCTCTTCGGGCGCCGGCAGAAGCGCGGTTGATCCGTTTCCTTGGCAAGCGGTTTGGCGGGGTTAAGCTTTCGCCGAATGGCGGAGCCGATTCCACCCGAGGTCCTTCTGAACGCCTACGCCCGCGGCGTTTTCCCGATGGCCGAGGAAGGGGAGATTCTCTGGTTCTCACCCGAGCGGCGCGGCTTGATTCCTCTCGACGACCGGTTCCACATCCCGCACGGGCTGCGCCGCGCGATGAAGCGCGAACCATTCGAGGTGCGATGGAATTCGGCGTTCCGCGAGGTGATGCTCGGCTGCGCCGCACGCGACGAGACCTGGATCGACGAGGTGATCCTCGAGAGCTACTGCCATCTCCACGAACTCGGCTACGCCCATTCGGTCGAATGTTGGGATGCCGAGGGGCTTCAAGGCGGGCTTTACGGCGTGGCGCTGGTCGGCGCGTTCTTCGGCGAGAGCATGTTCTCGAGGAAGCCGGACGCCTCCAAGATTGCCCTCGTCGCCCTCGTCGACGAACTCCGCCAAAGCGGGTTTCGCCTGCTCGACACGCAGTGGATGACGAACCATCTCCGGCAGTTCGGCGGGTACGAGCTTTCCCGCCGGGAGTATCACGCCGCCCTCGCCGAAGCCCTCGGCCAAGAAAACGGGAGCGGTCGCCAATCTCCTTGATCCGACCGGTCGGACGGGTCGGACGG
>CBFGTW010000138.1:0-12024 GCA_965651855.1 uncultured Verrucomicrobiales bacterium | reverse complement strand
ATGGCGCGCGTGATGGAGGCCTACCCGCGGCTCGGCATCCTCCAGACGCCGCCGAAGCAGATCCGCGGCGCGTCGGTTTTCACACGGCTGCAGCAGTTTGCGATGCGGCTCTACGGGCCGCTTTTCATCCGCGGGCTGAATTTCTGGCAACTCGGCGGCGGCAGCTACTGGGGCCACAACGCGCTGATCCGGGTGAAGCCGTTCTCGGAATTCTGCGAACTCCCCGCCTTGCCCGGCCGCGAGCCGTTCGGCGGAAAGATCCTGAGCCACGACTTCGTCGAGGCCGCCCTCATGGTTTCCGAAGGCTGGGAAGTCTGGCTCGCCTGGGACATCGAGGGCACCTACGAGGAAGCCCCGCCGACGCTGGTGGACCACCTGAAGCGTGACCGCCGCTGGTGTCAGGGGAATCTCCAGCATCTCTGGCTCATCTTCGCCCGCAAGCTGCCGGCCACGGTGCGCATGCACCTTTTCATGGGCATCATGGCCTACCTCGGCAGCCCGCTGTGGTTTCTCTTCCTGTTGCTCGGCACGTGGCTCGCCTGGGACTTCGAGATCAGCGGCCTGAGCCAGCTCCCGTTCGACAGCCTGCTGCAGCGCTGGCTCGGCATCGACGGCGCAACCCACGGGCTGATCCTGATCGGCACGGTCTTCACCCTGCTGTTCCTGCCGAAAATCCTGGCCCTGCTCGGGGCGCTGGCCGTCCCGCACGTCCGGCGCTCGTTCGGCGGCGCCCTGCCACTGCTCGCCGGCACCTCGCTCGAGAGCGTCGTCTCGCTGTTGCTCGCGCCCTGCATCATGGCGGCGCATTCGTTCATGGTGCTCAGCATCATCCTCGGCCGCGCCGTCGGCTGGGGCAGCCAGAACCGCGAGGCCGACGGCACGGCCTGGAGCGATGCCTTGAAATTCCACGCCCTGCCCACCGCGCTCGGCCTCGTCTGGACGGCGGTCGCCTTCCAGATCGGCTGGGGATTCACCCTCTGGATGTCGCCGATCCTGCTCGGGCTGGTGCTCTCGGTGCCGGTCTCCGTGCTCACCAGCCGCGCCCGCCGTGGCCGGGCGCTCGCCCGCCGCAAGGTGCTCGCGATTCCCGAAGAACTCGATCCGCCGGAAATCCTCCGCCTCGCCGACGAAGCCACCGCCGCCGTGGACCCGGCGCTGGACGCCGCGGTCGAGCAACGCCGCGGGATCATCGCCGCCGTGGTGGATCCCTACGTCAACGGCGTGCACGTCTCCCTGCTCGATCCCGCCGAGATTTCCGACGCCCAGCGCGCCACCGCCGAGCGCTGCCTCGCCGAGGGACCGGGCGCGCTTTCTCCGCAGGAGTGGGCGGAGCTGCTGTACCTCGGACCCGCCATGCTTCTCATGCACCGCGCCGTCTGGCTGCGGCCCGGCGAGGGGATCCACGCCACTTGGACTCAAGCGGTCGACAGCTACCGCCGCCGCCTCCAGCAACCCCTGGCCTCCTGATTACGAATCCTACCGGAATCCCCGCCGGGAAATGGGGATTGCACATCTCCCCCACGCCGGGGAATCTGCGCCGGGCGGTTTCCGCCCTGCTTCTTCCGACCGACCCCATGCTCCAACTGAATCCGAACCTCGCCGACCTCGTGTCCGACGCCGCCGCCGGCCTGCGCCAGCGCTTCGATGCCGACGCCACCATCACCGCCGCCGCCCCCGGCCGCGTGAATCTCATCGGCGAGCACATCGACTACTGCGACGGATTCGTCATGCCCTTCGCGATCGACCGCTACATCGTCATCGCCGGTCGGGCGAACGACACCAGCGAGGTCCGGATCACGTCCGCCGCGTGCGAGGGCATCGGCAGCTTCGATGTTTCCCGGCTGCAAGAACCCGGCGAGCCCAAGTGGGCGAACTACATCCGCGGCGTGATCCGCGGCTTCCAGGACCGAGGCCACCACGTCCCCGGCTTCGACGCCTTCATCGTCTCGTCCGTCCCCGGCGGCGCCGGCCTTTCCTCCTCGGCCGCCCTCGAGTGCGCCGTCGCCACCTTCCTCGAAGGGCTGCTCGACACCGTCCTGGACACCAAGGAAAAGGCCCTCCTCTGCCAGAAGGCGGAGCACGATTTCGCCAACGTTCCCTGCGGTATCATGGACCAGTTCGCCTCGGCCTTCGGCCAGAAGAACAAGCTCGTCCTGATCGACTGCCGCAGCGGCGAACCGGAGCTCGTCCCCTTCGAAAACCCGGACCTCACCGTGCTCATCGCGAACACCATGGTCCACCACGAGTTGTCGGACGGCGGCTACGCCGCGCGCCGCAAGAACACGGAAGACGGCCTCGCCATTCTCGAGAAATCCACTTGGCGGGACGTCACCGAGGCCGACGTCCTCAGCCACTGGGAAAAGCTCGGCGATCCGGTGAACCGCCGCGCCCGCCATGTCGTCGGCGAGATTGCCCGCACGATCGCCGCCGCTTCCGCGCTCGGGCGCAACGACTTCGAGACCCTCGGCCCGCTCATGGCCGCCAGCCACGACTCGCTTCGCGACGACTACGAAGTCTCCTGCAAGGAACTCGACATCATGGTCGAGATTGCCCGCAAGATCGGCCGCAGCGGAGGCGTCATCGGCGCCCGCATGACCGGCGGCGGCTTCGGAGGCTCCACCGTCACCCTTTGCGAATCCAAGCGCGCCGCGGAGATCGCCGAGAAAATGGCAGCCGAATACGAACGGCAAACCGGCATCGAGCCCCAGATCTTCGCTTCGAGACCCTCGCGCGGCGCCCATCTCGTCTCCTGAGGAAGAGTTGACCGAAGAGGCGCGAAGGCTGCTCTCGGCCCTCTGGCGTTTTGGCATGGATAACAATGCGATGAGGGCCTTGAATCGCAGCGTCCATGAAGTCCGGAGCGGAAGACAGCCATGAGCAGACGATCGCGCGGATCGAGCGGTGCTGCGGGACCCTCGGCATAGAACTCGCGGCGCTGTCCAAGACGCGGGACGACGTGCCGGCACAGGTGAAGCGGGTGCGGAAACTGGGGAAGGCCCTCCGCGGCGGGCTGGGGCTCCTCGGCCTGGGCAAGAGCGCGGGGCGCGAGATCCAGGCGGTCGGCCGGCTGCTGGGCGGATACCGCGACGCGGTCTCGCGCTGCGAAACGTGGGAACTGCTGGGATGGGAAGAGGACGCGTCCACGGCTCGCGCGATCCGGGCGCTCCTCGACCAGCAACGGCGGACGTGCATCCGGAAGCCACCGGCGCGCGCCTTGTCGTGGTGCCGGGAGCGGGTGAAGGCGACCCAGGCGATCCTGGCGGGCCTCGATCGGTCCGAAGCGGAGCACCGGATTCCCAAGGCGACCGACCGGTTGCGGCGGAGGATGGCGAAGCGCAGCCTCCGGATGTCGCGTGGCCGGGACGAGGATTTCCATGAAGCGAGGAAGGCGATCAAGGCGTGGTTGGGCGCGGTGGACTGCCTGCCGGAGGGAGCCGCCGAAGTCCCCCGCGGATTGAAGAAACTCGCGGGCATCCTCGGCGAGGAGAACGATCTGGCGACGCTTGCGGCGTGGCTCGAGGCGCAGGGATTCCGCGAGGCGCTGGTGCCGGAGTTGTGGCAATCGATCGCCGCCCGACGGGCAAAACTCCAGACACAGGCGGCCGGGCGGGCGGCAAAGATTTTCGGCGGATCGTCGTGATTTCCGCCTATCCCGCCGCCGGCTTCCGCAGCAGGTTGCGGCCGCTCCAGACGTAGTTCCAGCCGGAGATCACGGTGAGGGCCACGGCCAGCCAGAGCGAGACCGGCATCAGCCAGCCACCTTCCGCGGCGGGCCGGGCGAGCGATTTGAAAAACCCGAGCAGCGGTCCCGGGTCGTCGTGCCGGCGCAGCGTCAGCCAGACGAGGCCGGTGATGCAGAACGTGAGCTGGAAGGTGGTCTTCCACTTTCCGAGCCGGTCGGCCGCGAGGACTTGTCCGGCTTCGATCGCGATCTGCCGCAGGCCGGTGACAAGAAACTCCCGGCCGATGATGAGCGCCGTGACCCAGACGGGGCAAAGTTCCCGGGCGGTGAGAAAAACGAAGGCCGCGCTGACCAGGATCTTGTCGGCGAGCGGGTCCATCAGCTTGCCCAAGGGCGTGACGAGTCCCATTTTCCGCGCGAGCCAACCGTCCAGGAAGTCGCTGAGCGCGGCGACGACGAACAGCGTGAGCCCGGTACCATAGCCGACCGGCGAGCGTTGCGAGACCGCCACCACGAAAGCGGCCGTCATGACGAGCCGCGAGAGGGTGATGGCATTCGGCAGGTTCACGCGGCGAATGTGGGAAATGCATGCGCCGATGGCAACAAGGGGTTGCGCCCGTCCGCCCGGTCCCCTACACCGCGCCTGCCCCAATCCCGGCAGCACCTCATGAGCAATAGCGACTTCGGACTAATCGGACTGGCCGTCATGGGCCAGAATCTCGTTCTCAACGTGGAATCGCGCGGATTCCAGGTGTCGGTTTACAACCGCACCACCTCGGTCACCGACGAGTTCGTCGCGAAGCATCCGGACAAGAAACTGGTCGGCGCGAAGAGCCTCGAGGAGTTCGTCAAGTCGCTCGCCCGCCCGCGGAAAATCATGATCATGGTCAAGGCCGGTGGACCGGTGGACGCGGTGATCGAATCCCTCATCCCGCTGCTCGAGGAAGGCGACATCGTCATCGACGGCGGCAACTCGCTCTACACCGACACCGAGCGCCGCGACGAGTGGCTCGGCGGCCTGAAGCTGCGTTTCATCGGCGCCGGCGTTTCCGGCGGTGAGGAAGGCGCGCGCAAGGGCCCGTCGATCATGCCCGGCGGCCCTGCCAGCACCTGGGACGTGATGAAGCCGATCTTCGAAAGCATCGCCGCGAAGGTGGACGGCGAGCCGTGCGTCACCCACATCGGCCCGGGCGGCGCCGGCCACTATGTGAAGATGATCCACAACGGGATCGAGTACGGCGACATGCAGCTCATCTGCGAGGCATACAACATCTTCAAGGCCGCCGGCTTCACCACCGACGAGCTGGCCGAAGTTTTCACAGACTGGAACAACGGCGATCTCGAAAGCTACCTGATCCAGATCACCTCGGAGATCTTCAAACAGAAGGATCCGGAAAGCGGCAAGGCGCTCGTGGACGTGATCCTCGACACCGCCGGCCAGAAAGGCACCGGCAAGTGGACGATCATGAACGCGGTGGAAAACGCCGTCGTCATCTCCACCATCAACGCCGCCGTGGAAGCCCGCATCCTCTCCTCGATGAAGGACAAGCGCGTGGCCGCCAGCAGCGAGCTGAATGGCCCGGAGCCGAAGATCTCCGCCGAGAAAAAGGAGTTGGTGAAGAAGGTGCACGACGCGCTCTTCGCCTCGAAGATCATCTCCTACGCCCAGGGCCTCGACCTGATTGCCACCATGGGCAAGGAGAAGAACTGGGGCCTCGACCTCGGCAAGATCGCCGCCATCTGGCGCGGCGGTTGCATCATCCGCGCCCGATTCCTCAATCACATCACGGACAGCTACCGCGCGAATCCCGAGCTGAGCAACCTGATGCTGGCGCCCTACTTCAAGGACCTGCTCAACGGCTTCCAACAGAACTGGCGCGAGGTTGTCGCCATGGCCACCGTGGCCGGCATTCCGGTGCCCGCCTTCAGCGCTTCGCTCGGTTACTACGACAGCTATCGTAGCGCCGTCCTGCCGGCGAACCTGCTCCAAGCCCAGCGCGACTTCTTCGGCGCGCACACCTACGAGCGCACCGACAAGCCGCGCGGCGAGTTCTTCCACACCGAGTGGCCGGAAGTCATCGGCTGAGCCACGGAGCCGGGATTCCAGGTTCCAGATCCAAACGGCCGCGGATGGAACGTCCGCGGCCGTTTTCGTGGTCTCGATCTTCGTTCTCCGGGCGCACCGCCGGACGATCGGAAAGGCAGGACTGCGACCTCGAGAACTTGGCACGGCAGGTGCTTTACCCCGGATGTCGCGACACACAGGCGGCCCGAGCGAGATGCCCCGGGGTTTATGGGTTTTCCCTGAGGATGATCGGTCGGGCCGCCTTTCCCGCACCGCGGATCATGCCGCTGTTCATCCGTTGCCAAAGTTGAATTATAAAATCAACTCGCGATCGGGAGTGACATTCCCACGGGAATTTCAAAATCTTATGAGGTGAAAACCTCAGCTCGTCCCGATATTGCAAAAGGTCGGCGCGCCGGCTGGAACCTCCGCCCCGCCCTCACTTTCCGCGCCCTAGGGGCGCTCGCCGTTTCCGCCGCCGCCCTGCCCGTGGGAGCACAGGATCCCAGCGTGGCGGGTCCGCATCACACCGGTCGCGACGGCCGCGAGCCGGGGCGCTTCGAGTTCGACGTGTCCAGCCCGCCGCTGTCCCGCATCCGGATCGACTTCAGCGCGGCTCTGGGCGGCGACTGGGAAACCGTCGCGCCCTCCGTGGTGGCGATGGATTCGCTCACGCCGATGTCCGTGCCGCTCACCGAAGACCAGCCGCGCGGCTTCTACCGAGCGGTGGTGGAACCGCCGCAGGTCTCGGTTTTTCGTGAGCAAGGCGAACTGGTGCTCAACGTGCTGGGCGACGACGTGAGTCTCGACGAGATCCTCATCGGCCTCTCGCACGAGCTTGGCGAGGTGCCGTTCCACCTCCTGCCCTACGATCCCGGCTCCGAGGAGACCGACCCCGCCGGCCTGCTGCTGCCCGCTGTCCAGAAAGGCCAGTTCCGCGGCGCGGACCTCACGCACCTGAGCGAGCAGCTCGGCTTCCGCGTCTGGGAACCGCCGCCGAAGGAAGACGACGAAAAAGTGGCCGAAAGTTACAAGCCGCTCGTCCGCGACCAAGGAAACCCGATCAACCTCCCGGGTGACGGCGGCGAGGAGCCGATGGAGGCCGGCTGGAACGGCGACAACATCCGCGAGGAACCCGGGCGCGTGGACGATCCGCCCGAGCCCGGCAAGGACGACATGCCCTACATCCTCGAAGTGCCCGACGAGGACAAGGACGGCCAGGCCGACCCGCTGGTCCTCGATCCCGGCAAGCACGTCCGCCTGCGCCTCCGCTACGATGGCGTGAACTTTTTCTTCGAGCACGCCGTCGAGCAGGACACCGGCAACGGCCTGCTCGACAAGCCGTTCGTCACCCCCGCGGAAGGGAGTTTCCTCCTCGTGGTGCGCAATCCGAACGGCATCTACCACGTCCTGCCCTTCGAAGATCCCCGCAAGGAGCGCGCCTACGATCCCCCGGACGGCGGCTCGCACGGCAACGAGACCGCCCCGGAAGGCTCGCTGCGCCTCACCCTGCCGCTGCTGGACGACAACGTGGACAAGGCGCTCGAGGGCTTGCAGATCGAGATTCTCGAGGTGCTCCGCCGGCCGGACGATGGCGGCACGCTGCTGACGCCGGATTTCGTCGCGCGTCACGCGAACGACTTCCCGCTCGTGGGTGCGGCCACCGGCGGGCAGATCGCCGAGCTTCTGGCGAAACAGCCGCCGCGCCAAGGCCGCGCCGCCACACGCGATCCCGAAGTCAGCACCCTCCACCGCAGCGGCTCGAACGGCAGCAAGTTCAACGTCGCCATCATGGGCGACGGCTTCCGCGACATCGCCGGCGACCAAGCGCTCTTCAACACCTACGTGGAAGACATCATCATGGACGCGATGCGGAACCGCGACATCCACCCCGCGGTACTCAACGGCATCAACATCTTCCGCGTGAACACGTTTTCCGAGCAGAGCGGGATCACGCTCGTCGATTCGAACGGCAACGTCACCACCCCGCGCAGCACGGCGCTCGAATACCGGTTCAGCGGAAACTGGAACCGCTGCTGGATGGAGCCCGGCCCGAACAGCCAGGCCTTGATCGACGCGGTGGTCGACAATTTCTGCCCGCAGGCGGACTTCGTCGTGCTCGTCCTCAACACCACCAGCTTCGGCGGCTGCGCCGGCGGGAACCGCTTCACCGTCACCCGCGGCGCCGGCTGGGGCGTCGTCGCCCACGAGTTCGGCCACCGGCCCGGCACGCTCGGCGACGAATACACCTGCGGCACGACCTGCGGCTGCTACGGCGGCGGCGAGCCCGGCGCGGGAAACCTCACGCGCAACACCAGCCGGTCCACCCTGAAGTGGAAACAATGGGTGCCCTCCTGGCGTCCCCTGCCCACCACCACCGCGCACATCGCGGACAACACCCAGGACGTCGGCCTTTTCCCCGGTGCCACCATCGGCTCCGGCCAATGGACGAGCTGCATCTTCCGGCCCAGCTCGGTCGGCCGGATGAACAACAACAACCCGGTGCACAACCCGGTGGGCTACACCAACGTCCGCGAACAATTCCGCCCGTATCAAAAGGCGGACTTCCGGCGCAATGTCGTGGGCGACTTCGACGGCGACGGCCGCACGGACGCCGTCTTCCTCGACGACCGCCAGCTCTCGCTCTTCCTCGCCCGCGATCGCGATGTGGGCGCGAACGACCCCGTCCGCGGCTCGCCGCCCCGCGGCGTGACCGGCGTGCTCGAGCCGACGTGGTATGTCACGGATTTCCTCCGCAACGCCGCGGAAACGCGTTCCTGGCAAATCCGCGGCACCGACATCCTCCGCGTGGGGGACTTCGACGGCGACGGGATGGATGATCTTTATATCATCAACCTGAACGCTTGGAACAAACCTTATGTTTGCCTGCTCAAGTCCTTCGGCGACCGCTTCGAGCCGGTCCGCCGATACGACGGCGACCTGCCCGGCTGGCAAACGCGCTCCGGCGACGAGTTCTACGTCTGCGACTTCACCGGCGACGGCCGCGACGATCTGCTCGTCTTCAACGGCAGCAACTGGAGCATCCCCTACTTCGGCATGCTGCGCTCCACCGGCACCAGCCTCCAGATGTCGCGCCGCTACGACAAGTTCCTCCCCGGCTGGGAAATGGGCCGCCACGAGAAATTCCACGTGGGAGACTTCGACGGCGACGGCCGCGAGGAAGTCGCCTCGTTCAACACCCAGAGCTGGTCGCAGGTGCACTTCATGGTCTTTTCCTCCACCGGCACCCAGCTCTCCCTGCGCGACCGCCACTACGGGACCATCCCCGGCTTCTGGCAGATGCGGCGCAACGACAAGCTCCACGTGCTCGACTTCACCGGCGACGACCACGACGACTTCGCGATCTTCAACGGCCTCGACTGGGGTCCGGTCTATCTCGGCTACCTCCAGAGCGACGACGGCAAGCTCGTCGGCCGGAGGAGATATGACAACTCGCAGAACCACCTGCCCGGCTGGCAAATGCAGCGTCGCGACCGCTGGCATCCCGCGGACGTGAATGGCGACGGCCGCGACGACCTCGTCGTCTACAACAAGGACAACTGGAGCACCCAGTATCTCGGCATCATCCGCAGCAGCGCCGGCACCAGCTTCTCCGTCACCGGAAGCTGGCAGGCCGATTGGGTGAACGGCTGGAACCTCGGCTCTGCGGATCTCTTCGCCGTCTGCGACTTCCGCGGCAGCGCCGGCTGGGAGGACCTCTATGTCTTCAACGCCGGCTGGTTCGGCCTCCTGCGGAGCTATCAGAACCACTTCCGCCTCGAGACCATCTACCGCAAGTGGATCTTCAATCACCGCTACCACGCCAGCGGCTGGTGGTGACTTCCAAGGAGCGCAGGCGTCTCGCCTACACGTGGCTGGAGCGTCTTGCTCCAGTCCGTTGGGGGAGCATCCTGCTCCCCGACCCGCGGTGCCCCGTTCACTTCCCGCCTCCAAACTCCAGGCCCGGTTGATATATTCAAGTTCGCCGCTTGTATGGCATTTACAAATCAGGAGCATCAACGGTGACTGGCGGGTGTCTTGATACTTGGAGCCGGACTACTCGCGTGGATGACGATCCAATCACCTGCCTGCCTTGGGGGAGCCTCCCCGCCCCAGATGCCACTGCATCCATCCTCGACCTGCTCCATCATCCGGCTTCGGCTGGAGTCCCTTCCCGCCCGAGGCAAAGCGCCCTTATGGGGCGAACTGGATTTCGACGGAGCCTTCGCCAGACTGAGCACGATGGGCTCTTTCGGTTACCCATCCGGAGGCTCCGGCGACTATGACGAAGTCTGGAGCCCGACCGCGCATCTCTTCAAAGGCGGGGCCATGACCGAAGGGCGGCATGCATTCGAAACGCTCGATGCCATGTCTCGCTTTTCGGCATATCAAGAGGTCGCTCTCGGCCCCCTGATGGCAGGTTGGGCCGCGTCCGACCCTGAGGCGGCGTGGCAAGTTCTCATTCGCCATCCCTTGATGCAAAACGCGTGGAAAGTTGCGATCGAAGGCTATTTCTCGGGGCTCCACGCCGATGCTCCGTGGTCCGAAGTCCGCGAAAAAGTCGAAGCCCACTGCACATCGTCCGACGTGATCGGTGGAGAGGAAGCCATGGCCGGCTTCCGACAACATTTGGCGGAGACATAGCTCAACGCCGACGCCAGCGCAGCGGAACAATGGATCCTCGAAGGGCCCTTCGAGGCCGATGAGCGGGACCGTTTGCTGAAGCGTTGAAACACCCGGCGGGCGCTTCGATCACTCCTCACTCGCTGTCCGTCGCTCCGCCTTCATCCGGCTCCCGCGGGCGCGGGAAAATCCCCCGAAGACAGAACAAGCTGATCCCGAGCAACAACCAGGCGAACCCCGTCGCCCAAATCTCGACCAGCAACAAGTCCTGCGAATCCCTGGAATTCCCGGCTCTCACCAGCGTGAAGAAGAATTCGCTGAGCGGAATGACGGCGAACCATTTCCATGCGGTCCGCAACGAAGCGTCCCGCGGGAGCGCCGCCTGCCGCGTCGACAGGAAAACCAAAACGACGAGATAGGCTATCAGAATCCAATTCATCTCAAGGGGCTTTTCCAGAGCCCATCATGATTTGACCTCGAGGGAAAGCTGGAAGTTGCCCCGCTCATGGTTCTCGCGGATCATGTGATGCATCGACCTGACACCGCCCCTCCATGGCCTTCCTACTTCATTCGAACGGCTCGCTGTCGATCTCCACTTTGAGAATGGACGAGGCTCCGGGCTCCAGCGTGATGGCATTGCGACCGATGTTGCCGGACTCGACGCAGACCATGTGCCGGTATTCATCGTCGCCGAAGTCCGCCATGCGCTTCGACTTGTCGATCCACGGGTTCCAGACGACGGTCGAACGCGAGCCGGATTTGCCGACACGGATGACGCGCTGAAGTTCCGGGTCGAGGATCTCCACGGTGGACTCGGTGTCGAAGAAGACGCGGTCCACTTCAGAAGCGATGTCCAGCCGCTCGCGGGTCTCGATGTGCTCCACGCCGGCGACTTTGTCGAAATACCGGGCACCCTGGAGTCCGACGATGCGAATCCGGTCGATCGAGCCAATCTCAAAGTAGGTGTGGAGGCAATTCTCGAAGGTGAAATCCGCGCCGCCATCGTTCCGGACGACGAGTTCCAGCGTCAGCGACTCGCCGACGGTCACGCGGTAGTGCAGCGCGGCTGGGTCGGTGCCGGGCATCCGGAGGCAAACCCGCACCGAGCCGCCGGGCAGGACCGTGGTCTCCACGAGTTCCCACGCCGCGACCCGCGCGACACCATGGGCGGGCCCACCTTCGCGCGGGCCGAACCAGGGGAATATCAACGGCACGCCACCACGGATGGCCTTGCCGGGCGCGAACTCGCTCGCGCCGCTCAGGAACAGGAGCGGCAAGCCGCCCTTCTTTTGGAAGCGGGTGACGTGCGCGCCATGCAGGTAGATCTCCGCCGTGCTCCATACGGTGTCCACGTGGACGACCGGCAGGCCGCCGTTGCCTTCGGAAAGCGTCAGCTTTCCGGGGATCTCGTGTCGCTTTGGGGAGTTCATGGAAGCCGGGGGTTCCTTTCAGAAGACGGATCGCGGGGGAAGCACGATTGCAGAGTGATGAATGATGAATGATGAGTGAATAATGGAACAGCTTCGCACTTCGCTCTGATTACTCGGCACTTCTTCCACTCCGCAATCCGAAATCCGCAATCGAAATGCCCCCCTTGACCAGGGCCCCCTCATTTTGGTACCAAACCGCGCTTGTACGAAACACTCGTTTGATT
>CBFGTW010000137.1:0-12050 GCA_965651855.1 uncultured Verrucomicrobiales bacterium | reverse complement strand
CGCGTCGCCGTGCGCCGGAGCCACCCGAACCAACAGCCGATGAACCGGCTGCTCCAAGGAGACGTCGGCGCGGGGAAGACCTTCGTCGCCATGGCCGCGATGCTCCTGGCCGCGGACTCCGGCTGCCAGGCCGCGATGATGGCGCCCACGCAGATTCTCGCCGAGCAGCACTACCTCACCTTCTCCAAATGGCTCGGCCCGCTCGGCCTGCGGCTATCCCTCCGGACCTCGGCGAAGGACGAGGCGAACCACCTGCCGCTCGAAGGCCGCCCGGAAATCGTGATCGGCACGCACGCCCTGCTCCACGACCGCGGCGCGTTCGAGGACCTCGGGCTGGTGGTGATCGACGAGCAGCACAAGTTCGGCGTCGCCCAGCGCGCGGCCTTGGTGAAGCAGGGGAACGTCCCCGACGTGCTGGTCATGACCGCCACCCCGATCCCGCGGACCCTGACGATGACGCTCTACGGCGACCTCGACGTTTCCATCCTCGACGAGAAGCCGCCCGGCCGGGGGAAAGTCGTCACCGCCCTGCGCACGGACGCGAAGCAGACGGACGTGACGAAGTTCGTCAAAGAGCAGTTGGCGCAGGGGCGGCAGGCTTATCTCGTCTATCCGCTGGTCGAGGATGCCGCCACCGGCAAAGCCGAGTCCGCCACGGCGGCGTGGGAAAAATGGCGGAAACGCCTGCCGCGCCACGAGGTGGGCCTGCTGCACGGCAAGCTACGCCCCGAGGAGAAAGAGGAGGTGATGCGCCGCTTCCGCGATGGCGAGATCGCCGCGCTGGTGGCCACGACGGTCATCGAGGTGGGCGTCGATGTTCCCAATGCGACGGTGATGATCGTCCACCATGCCGAGCGCTTCGGGCTGGCCCAGATCCACCAGCTGCGCGGCCGCATCGGCCGCGGGGGCGAGAAGGGCTACTGCGTGCTTCTGGCCGATGGCGGCTCGCCCGAAGCGCTCGAGAAACTCAAGGTCCTCGAACGGACGAACGACGGCTTCGAGGTCGCCGAAGCGGACCTCCGGCTGCGGGGACCGGGCGACGTGCTCGGCACCGCGCAGAGCGGCTTGTCCGACCTCAAGTTCGCCGCGTTCCTCGCGGACACCGCCTTGCTGCGCGAGGCGCGCGCCCTCGCCGACCAAGTGCTGGCCAAGGATCCGGAACTCGCCGGCCCGCATCGGGCGCTGCGGCGGCTGGTGCATGATGAACCCGCGCTGTTCACCGGGGCGGCGTGAGGATTGCCGGCGGCGGCGGATTTCCCCATGCTGCGGCGCTCATGCGCATCGATGTGGTCACGCTTTTTCCCGATGTGGTGCTCGCTCCTCTGAGCGACTCCATCATCCGCCGCGCGCGCGACGCGGGTCTCGCGGACGTGCGCGCGCACCAGTTGCGTGATTGGTCGCAGGACAAGCACCGGCGCGTGGACGACACCTTGTGCGGCGGCGGGCAGGGGATGCTGCTGAAGCCCGAGCCGATCTTCGCCGCGGTCGAAGATCTCCGGACCGCCGATACCAAGGTGATCCTGATGACGCCCCAGGGCGTGCCCTTCAAGCAGTCGCTGGCGCGGGAACTTTCCGCGGAAAAACACCTCCTCATCCTGTGCGGCCACTATGAAGGCGTGGACCACCGCGTGATCGAGGCCTTGGTGGACCTCGAGCTTTCGATCGGCGACTACGTGCTGACCAACGGCGCGCTGGCCGCCGCGGTCGTGTGCGACGCCATCATCCGCCTGCTCCCCGGCGCCTTGGGTGACGAGCGATCGTGCGTGGACGAGTCGTTTTCCGACCCCAAGCGGCTCGAGGCGCCGGCTTACACGCGGCCGATCGAGTTCCGCGGGATGAAAGTGCCGGACGTCCTGCTGTCGGGCCACCATTCGAAGATCGCCGCTTGGAAAGCGGAGCAGGCCGTGGCGCGGACGCGCGCGAACCGGCCGGATCTCCTCGCGCCGCCGGAGGAGCCGTGACGGTCAGGGTGCAGCGACGGGCTCGTTCAAGGTGAACACCTTCACCGGCTGGCGCGGCTTTTCCCCGTCCGCGAGGTAGACGATGACGTGCCCGCGCTCGCCCGGGTTGAGCAAGACGGCGGATGAGAAGAACGTCCGCGGTTCGCCGGTCGGCTGCCGCACGGCCAGTTGCAGCGGCACGTCCTCGCCGGCCGGCAGCTTCACCGATCGCGCGTCGCCCGCCGCGAGGGCGACCGATTGTTTGCCGACCACCGCTGCGACGGCCGCCCTCGTCAAGTTGACCAGCCGAACCGTCCCGGCGGGAAATGCCTCGGGAGAATCCGGCAGCAATTTCACCCGGGGCTCGGTCCATGCCGCGCCTCTCGGTCGCCAGAACAACGCCAGCAGATCGCCTTGCTCCGGCAGCTCGAGCCGCAACCACGGGGCTTCACCTTCTCCGGCGTGCAGCGGAAACGCCACCGCGCCCTCCGGCAGCGGGATCGTGTCGGAAATCCGTCCCAGATTCAGGCGGACGTTGGCCGCCGACTCGCCCGCGCCAGCGCTCACCTGCCGCGGCGGGATGCTGCCGGCGGGCGGCTCGAGCTCGTAGCGCACGCCGTCCCGGATTTCCTGGAGAAACGGCGGCGCATCCCCCAGCGGCAGCAGGCGCAGGGTGCGCGCCGGCTTTTTCTTCGCCACTTCTTCCTGGGCTGCGGCCGGGCCGGCGGCCGCGAGCAGCGCCGCCAGCAGGATTCTTCCGATGGCCGCCTTCACCGCTCCACGATCTGATAGACCGCGCCGGTGTGGTCGACGATGTAGACGTGGCCGTCGTTGTCCTCGGCGAACGACGCGATCAGGTTGATGCGGCCGCCCTCCGGCTGCAGCTCGCTGGTGTGGTCCTTGAAATCCCGCGCCCGGCCGTTGTTCTCGACGAACGACCAGATCCGCGGGTTCTGGTAGTCGCCGAAAATGTAGCGCCCGCGCAGCTCCTCGACGGGGCCGCGGTAGACGTAGCCGCCGGTGACCGAGAGTCCTTCGTCGCGTCCATTCCCGTGATCGTAGACGTAGATCGGATCGACGTTTCCCTTCGGCTTGCGGCCGCCCACGCCGTCGGCCGGGGTCGCCTCGTCGCCTTCGCGAAGCCGCCAGCCGTAGTTCGCGCCCGCTCCTTCGCCCTTCGGCATGAAGTTGATCTCCTCCCAGTGGTTCTGCCCCACGTCGCCCATCCAGAAATCGCCCGTTTCTCGGTCGAACGAGCAGCGCCAGGGATTGCGCACGCCGTAGGCCCAGATTTCCGGAACAGCGCCATCCTCCTTCACGAACGGGTTGTCCTCCGGCACCTCGTAGCCGCTTTCCGGCGAGACATCGATGCGCAGCATTTTCCCGAGCGGAGTGGAGAGGTCCTGCGCTCGCTGTTTCGGATCGTTCGCCGACCCGCCGTCGCCGTTGCCGATGTAGAGCATGCCGTCCGGGCCGAAGCCGACCCAGCCGCCGTTGTGGTTGCCGAAGTCCTGCTTGTAGCGCATCAACGTCTCGCCCTCGCCGGCGTTCGTCGTCGTCCGGTTTTCCGAAACGAAGCGCACGATCCGCGTGTGGTGCTCGTTGTCGGTGAAGTTCACGTAATAGCGCCCGGATTTCTCGAAATCCGGCGCGAAGGCCAGTCCGAGCAGCCCTTCCTCGTTGTTGCGGCGGGTCACTTGGTCCCGTACGTCGAGGAACGGCTCGCTGGAGCGCTCGCCGCTTTCGAGGTCCACGATCCACACGCGGCCGGCCTGCTCCATCACCCACAATTTGCCGTCCACCCCCTTGGGCACGCCGGCCCAGACCGGCCGTTCGAAGCCGTCGGCGACCTTGCGGACGCCGATCGCGGCGGAGCAGGGAAGGGCGGCGGCGAGGAAAACGAGCAGGGGCTTCGCGAGCATGAAGCGCATGCTAGCCGGGCACGCGGCCGGCGCAACTCCTCGCGCGGGCTGGCGGTGAGTTGTTGGTTTTCCGGCGGTTTGGCTTGCCACCGGCCGCCGCGGCGCTAGTTTCGCCACCCGTTTTTCTTTCTCCCTGCCGGCGGTTGGAGCCCCGGTGCCGGCAAGGGTCATTCCACGGGGCAATGCCGGAAGGAAAACGAACCAAACAACCAAACCATCAACCCCACATGAGTACCGCCATCGCGGAACCCAAGAACCAAGAACTGAGCGACCTGATCGACTCCAAATTCCGCGAATTCCGCGAAGGATCGATCGTCAAGGGCACGATTCTCGACATCCGCCCGCAGGTCGTTCTCGTCGACATCGGCTACAAGTCCGAAGGCGCGATCCCGTCCAACGAATTCGAGGACGAGGAGATCGAAGTCGGCGACGAGATCGAAGTGCTCCTCGAGCGCCTCGAAAACGACGAGGGCATGGTCGTCCTCTCGAAGGAAAAAGCCGCCCACAAGCAGAACTGGGAGAAGATCGTCAAGGTCTTCCACGAAGGCGGCCTCGTCCGCGGCAAGGTCAAGTCGGTCGTCAAGGGCGGCCTCACCGTCAACGTCGGTGTGGAAGCGTTCCTTCCCGGCTCGCAGGTGGACATCATCCCGCCGAAGGACCTCAACGAATACGTCGGCAACGTCTACGAATTCAAGATCGTCAAGGTCAACGACGAGCGGAAGAACATCGTCCTCTCCCGCCGCGAGGTCATCGAGGCCGAGCGCTCCGAGCTCCGCCAGCGTTTCCTCCAGACCGTCAAGGTCGGCGACAAGGTCACCGGCGCGGTCAAGAACCTCACCGATTTCGGCGCCTTCGTCGATCTCCAGGGCATGGACGGCCTGCTCCACATCACCGACATGTCGTGGGGCCGCATCAACCATCCGTCCGAGCTGCTCCACATCGGCCAGAGCGTCGAGGTGGTCATCCTCGACGTGGACCGCGAGAAGGAGCGCGTCTCCCTCGGCCTCAAGCAGATGTCCGACAATCCGTGGGAAGACATCGAGCGGAAATACCCGATCGGCCAGCAGGTCCGCGGCCGCGTCACCAAGCTCCTGCCCTACGGCGCGTTCGTCGAGATCGAGCGCGGTGTCGAAGGTCTGGTGCACGTCTCCGAACTCTCCTGGGTCAAGCGCATCACCCGCCCGTCCGACGTTCTCGAACTCGGCCAGGAAATCGAGGCCGTCGTCCTCGGCATCAGCATCGAGGAGCAGAAGATCTCCCTCGGCGTCCGCCAGCTCGACGCGAACCCGTGGGACGAAATCGAACTCCGCTACCCGGTCGGCGCCACCATCAAGGGCCCGGTCCGCAACCTCACCGCCTACGGCGCCTTCGTCGAACTGGAAGAAGGCATCGATGGCATGATCCACGTCTCCGACATGTCGTGGACGCGCAAGATCAACCACCCCTCCGAAGTTCTCAAAAAGAACGACGAGGTGGAAGCCGTGGTCCTCGCGATCGACAAGGCGAACCAGCGCGTCTCGCTCGGCATCAAGCAGACCGAGGACGATCCGTGGAGCCTCATCGACCAGCGCTTCAAGGTGGGCGACCTGGTCAAGGGCACCGTCGCGAAGATCGCGTCGTTCGGCGCGTTCGTGAACCTCGATGGCGACATCGACGGCCTCATCCACATCTCCCAGCTCAGCGAGGACCACGTGGAGAAGGTGAAGGACGTCATCAAGGTCGGCGACGAAGTCGAAGCCCGCGTCATCAAGGTCGACAAGGTCGAGCGCCGCATCGGCCTCTCGATCAAGGCGGTCAACTACAACGAAGAGCAGCTCAAGAAAGAGAGCGCCAGCTTCGAGAGCCTCCGCCCGTCCTCCGAGATGGTCGGTCTCGAGCAAGCGTTCAACCTCGCCGCCGCCGCCTCCGAAGAGTGGCGCCCGAGCGACGAGGATTGATCCTCCCTTCGTTCGCGAAGTTCAAGAAGGCCGGGCAGGGAAACCTGCCCGGCTTTTTTCGTTGTCGGCCTTGGACTGCAGCAGGCTGCGCGCAGTCGAAGGCCTCCGGCTCACTCGCCGGGCTGGACGAGCCGGACGCCCGCGAACGGAGACTCCGGCCGCTCGGAGATCCAATCGGCGGTCGTCGAAGGATCGGCCGCCATGGCCTTGCCGAGCGCGAATTGCACCATGCGGTCGCGGACAGCGGCATCCTCGAGAACGGGGCCGTCCGCGAGGTGTTCCACCAGCTCCAGGGCTTGGAGACCGGGCAAACTCCCGATCGATTGGGCGACCCGCGCTTCGTTGATGGGCAGCTCGGCGTGGATCTTCTCCAGCCGGCGTGCGGTTTCCTCTCCGCTTTTCCCTCCCGCGCCAGCTCGGTTCACTTTCATGAACATCCAGTCGGTCACGCGGTTGGCATATTCCTCGTCGCCGGGACCGGCCGTGCGATTGACCTCCAGCATCCAGTCGATACCGCGCTCCAAGCCTTGTCCCTGGACCAAGTGGTGGCCGAGGTCTCCGATGCAGTTGCTCCGCGTCGGTTCCTCGAGTTGTGTCATCCGTTTGATGGCCTGTTCGGGATCGTGGATCGCGAGTCCGCCGATCACGGCCCGCATCAGGTTGGCGCTCTCGTGCGGGTGCTCGTCTTTGATGCGGTCCAGCCAAGCCTGCGCGGCAGCTGGATCCACCGTGCACCACCCCCAGAAGGTTTCGTGGGCATCGCGATAGTTCATGGCGAGGCCCCGCTCAAGCCACGCCGCCATCATCGTATCGCCCGCCCGTTGCCCGGCCAGATAAGTCGCCAGCCCCCATTCGTGGGGATAGTCTCCGCCGATTTCGCGCATCGTCAGCGCGAAGGTGTCCAGCGTCTCGACCACATTGCGATCATCCACGGCTGAAAAGATTCCAGAAGCAGCGCCATGCGCTGGGCTTGGTCGGCTTCTTGAAGCGCGCGGTGGAGCAACCGAGGGATGTGGTCCGGGCTGGCCTGCTTCAGATCTTCCCGCAGTTGCATGGAGCGTGAGGAGAACCGCGGAGAGGGGCGCGCCAGGTTTTCCCGACGGCCCGCGTTCCAGCGCACCTGATCCCGGTCGTCCGCGGACACCCCTTCGTCCGCAATAGGATCGCTCTTGGGAATCGACCAGCCCGCCACGAGTCCAACCGCCACTGCCGGAACGAGATGCCATGACCGAGCTTTCACAGCGATCAGCTACTGGCGGACATCGCAGGATGGCAATCCCAAACACGCGAAGCGACTCAGCTCTCAGGTGATCAAGAGTCGGTTCGATTATCTGCTCCATCAGGCGGTCGAAGTTGCCGGGCTCCGCTCGTAGCGGTGGTGGACAGAAAACCCGTCATCACCGGCGGCGGCCGTTCGCCAGCAGGCTGGCGAAGAGAAAAGCGCCAGCAGGCTGCAGGCGGTCCAAGGTATTCCGCTACTGGCTCCCTGCGGGATCGTGCGTCGCCTCCATTTTGGCGAGCATCGCGGCGGCGCGTTCCGATCGGAGCAAGCCACCGGTGTTTCGGACGGAGCGCAGCGCGTCCGCCCTCAGCTCCTTGGGGACTTCTGTGATCTTATCACCCAGCCAACCAACGGCCGCTTCCTCGCCTTCGACCATGGCAATGCCACTGAACACCTGGCCGACGTAGCTTGCCGCCGGCTTTCCCTTCTCGTCGATCCAGCCCTTGGTGGCCCGCCAGGCGGGTTCCGGCTCTCGGGCCGCCCACGCGGCTACCAGTGTCGGCGAGCCGGAACCTTCAAGCGCTTTCCTGAAATCAAAGTTATCGGCAAATGTGCTGCCGGTGCTTGCGCTCACCGTACTTCCCCAATTTGGGAAAAGTCTCGCGGCTTCGAGATAGGCATCGGCGCTGCGGCCGAAAGCCGACCAGATAGCGGTGTGGGCTGCGATCCGATCCGGGCCTTCCCCCACCTCCAGGCTCATCCGGTCCGCCCACTTCTTCGCGAGGCGGGGATCGTTCTCCGCGGCGGCTTCCAACACTCGGTAAAGGAGCAAACGACGGGTCTCCGGATTCTCCTGCGCCTCCGCTTCGTGAAAAGCATCTTCGCCCTCGCGGCGGAACCATTCGCGCACCGCCATCTTCAGTACCTCATGGAAAGGCTTGGCTTCCGGAGAGGCATTCTTGGGTCCTGTTTCCAGGAAATCCACGATCAGCTTCTCCAGATCCGCGGTGCCGAGTCGTTCAATCTCGCGAAGCACCGTCGGATCGCCGTGTTCCTTGTGGTTCCGCGCCAGCCGGATCAGGTTTGGCAACTCACGCCCACCCGCTGGATCGGCCACGCCCGGACTCCCATGCCGATCCGGACGCGATACTTCCGATGCGGTCGGCGGGGATTCCCCGGCCGTTGCGGGCGCGGAAAAATGACGCGCTCCGGCGAAACCGAGACCGAGTCCGGCGCCAGCGGCGAGCAGAGTGGTGATGACGGCATTCATGGCTTGAAGCGTGAGATGATCTCCTCCGTGTCTTCCTGTCCCACATCCCACTCGGCGAGCTTCGTGCGGAGCAGTGCCTCGTGATTTTCCGTGAAGTTATGATGGGGCCGGTAACCCGGCTCGCCCGTCGAGAACGCCGGACCCATCTCCGCGTTCTTGAGCAACTCGATCCGCCGCGCGGGCTCGGTCTCGTCCAAGAGCGGCATGGCGTCGTGCCCTTCGCCGGCAAAGATCGATTGCACGGCGGTTTTCCGAAGGTCATCGAGCAGGGCCGGATTCTCAATGCCGGCGGCGAAATCAACGAGCCGACTTGGGAATCGGATCCACTTCTGGATGACCTCCGAGTGGAACTCGGCACGCTGTCCCTCGGTCATCTGTTCGAACTTCGCTCCAATCCACGCGAGGTTGTCCTTCGAGTCGACCAACGGGCTGCCGGCGAGCATGCCGATGCCGTCCATGCCGCGGTTCTCCAGCGTCCACGCGAACGCGGCTTCCCGATCCTGCGCGTGCCAGGCCGTGACGATGCCATAGGCGGGGCCAAAGATGCCGGAGCCGTGGTCTTCGGGTTTCCAGAGATTCGCGAACTCTTCGCTGCGGCATAACATCCCGAAATCGAAACCGGCGGGATAGTCGACCTCCATCAGGCCGTTCACGTGTTCGAATCCAGACTCCCGCAGTCGTCGCATGTGCTCGATGTAAACGGTGGCGCCGTCCGCCGCGGCCGCCTTGGTGGCCGTGAGGATCAGAGTCGAGATGATCTCCGGGAAGCGCTCCCGGTTGGCGATTGCGAACTCCAAGGCCTCCTCTCCGCGCTCGACAGGCCAGTGACTCGCCACCGCGCGAGCCACGCGATTCTGGATGGCGCCGGGCTCCATCTTCTCGAGCCCAGCCAGCGCCGCAGGGAAATCCCGGCGCATCCATTCGGCCAGGAGGCCGTCCAGCACGTTGTATTGCGGCTCGCCGTGGAGCCGTGACAGTCGGTCGCTCAAGCTCGCTTCCAGCGCGGCGAGCAGCTCCCCATCCGTCCAATCGCGCAACTCGTCCGACAGCGGCGAAAAGCCGTTCTCCGTCGATCGCTCGCGTTGCAAGGTCAGCAGGCTCTCGCGGGTGGGGCGCGGGCGATCCACTTCGCCCGGCCGGCCGCTGGATCTCCCGGCGGCGGCCACTTCGCCGCTCTCGCTCCTGCTGCGCCAACCAGCAAGCACACCGGTCCCGATAGATAGCAGAAAAACAAGCGGGAGATGTTTCGTCACAACTCGTAACTCCATCCTCCCGGCCTTTCCCTGTCAAGAAATCCCTCTTCGCCGGGAGGCAGTCCAAGATCGCCGTCACGCCGGCTTCAGCCGCACCCAGGTCGCGCCCCACGAGCCGGAGCCAGCGCCGGCGGGATGTTGCCACGCCTCGACTTCGGGCAGGCGTTCGAGCAGGCGGTGGACGCCTTCGCGCAGGGCACCGGTGCCTTTGCCATGGATCACGCGCACGTCGAGGAGGCCGCGCTTGCGGCACTCGGCGAAGTATTCCGGGAGCAGGTCTTTCAACTCGGATGGACGGAAGGTGTGCAGGTCGAGTTCGCCGTTGATGGGGATCTCGACGGGAGCGTCGTCTTCGGGCTGCATTCGGAGAGGCTACGCCACTTGGCCGCCGGGCCGGAGACAAAAGAAGAGCCGGACAGGTTTCCCCGTCCGGCTCTTGGAATGTGTGGGCATGGCGGTTTCAAACCGCCGCCACGGGCTTACATCATGCCGCCCATGCCACCCATGCCGTGGTCGTGGCCATGGCCGGCGCCGGCGGGCTCCTTCTCGGGCAGCTCGGTGATGAGCGCCTCGGTGGTGAGCAACAGGCCGGCGATGGAGGCCGCGTTCTGCAGGGCGGAGCGGGTCACCTTCGTCGGATCGACCACGCCCGAGGCGATGAGGTCCTCGAACTTGTCGGTGGCGACGTTGTAACCTTCGGCACCCTTGCCGTTCTTGACGCGCTCGACGACGAGGGCGCCTTCGCGGCCGGCGTTGGCGACGAGCTGGCGGAGCGGAGCTTCCACCGCGCGGGCGACGATGCCGGCGCCGGTCGCTTCGTCACCTTCCAGTCCGAGGTCGCCGAGGGCGGCCTGGGCACGGATCAGGGCGGTGCCACCGCCGGCGACGATGCCTTCTTCCACGGCCGCGCGGGTCGCGTGAAGGGCGTCCTCGACGCGGGCTTTCTTCTCCTTCATTTCGGTTTCCGTGGCGGCGCCGACGTTGATGACGGCCACGCCGCCGGCGAGCTTGGCGAGGCGCTCCTGGAGCTTCTCGCGGTCGTAGTCGCTGGTGGTGTCCTCGATCTGCTTGCGGATCTGGTTGACCCGGCCGGTGATGGCTTCGGAGGTGCCGCCGCCTTCGACGATGGTGGTGTCTTCCTTGCTGATCGAAATGCGCTTGGCTTCGCCGAGGTCGTTGAGTTCAACCGACTCGAGCTTGATGCCGAGGTCTTCGGTGATCACGCGGCCGCCGGTGAGGATCGCGATGTCCTCGAGCATGGCCTTGCGGCGGTCGCCGAAGCCGGGAGCCTTCACGGCGGCGATGTTGAGGATGCCGCGCAGCTTGTTGACCACGAGGGTCGCCAGCGCTTCGCCTTCCACGTCTTCCGCGATGATGAGCAGCGGGCGGCCGGACTTCGCCACCTTTTCAAGCAGCGGCAGCATGTCCTTGAGCGAGCTGATCTTCTTCTCGTGGATGAGGATGTAGGCGTTCTCGAGGAGCGTCTCCATGCTCTCCGCGTTCGTCACGAAGTACGGGGAGAGGTAGCCCTTGTCGAACTGCATGCCTTCCACCACGTCGAGCGTGGTCTCGATGCCCTTGGCTTCTTCCACGGTGATCGTGCCGTCCTTGCCGACCTTGTCCATGGCCTCGGCGATGATGTTGCCGATTTCCTTGTCCCAGTTGGCGGAAACGGTGGCGACCTGCGCGATTTCCTTGGTGTCCGAAACCGTCTTCGACAGCTCCTTGAGCTGGGCGACGATCGCTTCGGTGGCCTTCATGATGCCACGCTGGAGCGAGATCGGGTTCGCGCCGGCGGTCACGTTGCGGAGGCCTTCCTTGTAGATCGCCTCGGCGAGGACCGTGGCGGTGGTGGTGCCGTCACCCGCGGTGTCCGAGGTCTTGCTGGAAACCTCGCGGATGAGCTGGGCGCCCATGTTTTCATAGGGATCTTCGAGTTCGATCTCCTTGGCCACCGAGACGCCGTCCTTGGTGATGGTGGGGGAGCCGAACTTCTTGTCGAGGATCACGTTGCGTCCGGACGGCCCGAGGGTCGCCTTGACGGCGCGGGCGAGTTTCTCGACGCCGCGGAGGAGGGCCTGCCGGGCGGATTCATCGAATTGGAGTTGTTTGGCCATAACTGTAATGGTGATTGGTTATTGGTGATTGGGATACTGGGGGCGGATCAGGAGACGATGCCGAGGATGTCGGACTCGGAAATGATGAGCACTTCCTGGCCGTCCACCTTCACTTCGGTGCCGCCGTATTTGGAGATCAGGACCTTGTCGCCGACCTTGACGTTGAACTCGATGGTCTTGCCATCTTCATCCTTGCCGCCGGTGCCAAGGCTGAGGACTTCGGCTTCCTGGGGTTTCTCTTTGGCGGTGTCCGGAAGCACGATGCCGCCGGCGCTCATCGCTTCAGCTTCGATGCGCTTCACGAGGACACGCTGTCCAAGGGGTTTGATGCTAGCCATGTTGTTTTGGTTCAGTTGTTGTGTTGTTTGTCGGTAGAAACCGCCCCGCGG
>CBFGTW010000136.1:0-12061 GCA_965651855.1 uncultured Verrucomicrobiales bacterium | reverse complement strand
TTCTGCACTCATGGGGCTGGATTTCAAGCACTTCCTATTTGTCCACACTGCCTAAGCTGTGCAATCTGCGGCAACCCATTCTTCTGTCCGGGCGATGTCCTGTTTGGGGAGGCGGAGTGATTCCGCAAATTTCGCAGATTGACGCAGATTTGAAGAGTAAACTTCACGGCCGGGTTCTGAAGCATCCGTGCAAGGGCCTTCGCCGACTTGCGGCAGGTTCCACTGATTCCACAGCTTCAACACTCCGCTTCGGCGGTTCGCCCCGAACCTGAAAATCTGCGTAATCTGCGTAATCTGCGTAATCTGCGGTGATCGGAGGCGCTGATCGAGTGACATACCTTTGCGAGCGACGGAGGTTTGGGAAGCTGGGATGAGTCTGCAGATTATCGCGGATTCCCGGGCCTCGCCGGGGAAGTCTGATCCGGCAATTTCCGTTCGAAGCGGAGGATGCGGTCGTGGGCGGTGAGGAAGACGGATTTTCCGTCCTCGCCGCCGAACGCCACGTTCGCGGTGGCGCGGTGGGTGAGCACCCGGCCGAGGAGCTTGCCGTCCGGCGAAATGATCAGCAAGCCGCCCGGGCCGGTGGCCCAGAGGTTGCCGGCGTCGTCGATTTTCATGCCATCCGGGGCACCGCGGCCGTCCAGTTCGCTGGCATCGAAAAATGTCTGCGGCTCGCCGAAACTTCCGTCGTTCTTCAGTTCGATGGAAAAGATGTGCGGCCGCGGCCCGTGGCTGTTCGCCACGTAGAGGGTCTTCTCATCCGGCGAGAGACCGATGCCGTTCGGTCGTTCGATTTCCTTCGTCACCAGGGTCACGGTGCCGTCCGTCCCGACGCGAAAGACGCCGCAGAAATCCAGCTCGCGCATCGGGTCGTTCTCGCGTTGGGGGAGCCCGTAGATGGGGTCGGTGAAAAACAGCGCGGCGCTCGAGTGGACGACGAGGTCGTTCGGGCTGTTGAGCCGCTTGCCTTCGAAGCGGTCCGCGACCGTCATTTTCCCGCCGCCCTTCGTCAGCACCGCCACGCGCCGGTCGCCGTGCTCGCAGAGCAGCAGCCGGCCTTCCGCGTCGAAAGCCAACCCGTTCGAGCCCGGCTCGCGGCCGTAGTCGGCGATTCCCGTGTAACCGGACGGCTTCATGTATACCCGCATCCCATCCTCCGGATCCCAAGCGTGGATGACATTGTTCGGGATATCCGAGAAGAGGAGCTCCCCGGCTTCCGCGTTCCATGCCGGCCCTTCGGTCCACTGGTAACCGTCACTCAGCATTTCGATCGGTGCGTCCGAGTCGAGCAGTTCGTCGAGTGCCGGATCGAGCCGTTCAATCGATGGCTCCTGTGCGAGCGCGGCCGTCGCGGTCGCGAAGAGGGCGAAGCAGGTGGATTTCATCATGTCGGCCAAACTCCACAAAGTCCCGGTCCGTTGGAAGTTCAAAAAAGCGCTGCCGTCAGCGCGCGAACAGCTCGCCGCAGAGCAGGCAGCGCTTCCCGTCGCAGCCGCGGGCGGTGCAGTGTTCGCGGCCGTAGAAGATGATCTGCAGGTGCAGGCGGTTCCACGACTCGCGCGGAAAAAGCTTCTTCAGGTCGCGCTCGGTCTGCTCGACGTTCTTCCCCTCGGTGAGGTTCCAGCGCTTCGCCAGCCGGTGGATGTGCGTGTCCACGGGAAAGGCCGGCACGCCGAAAGCTTGTGCCATCACCACCGACGCCGTCTTGTGGCCCACCCCGGGAAGTGCCTCGAGCGCAGCGAAATCCGCCGGCACCTCGCCGCCGTGCTTTTCCACGAGAATCCGCGACAGCTCTGAAATGGCGGCGGACTTCCGCGGGGAAAGCCCGCACGGGCGGATGATCGCGCGGATTTCGTCCACCGGCACCTTCATCATGTCGTGCGGATTGTCGGCGAGAGCGAAGAGCGTTGGCGTGATCTGGTTCACGCGGACGTCGGTGCATTGGGCGGAAAGCAGCACTGCCACCAGCAGCGTGTACGCGTCCTTGTGGTCGAGCGGGATCGGGGTTTCCGGATAAAGCTCGTCGAGCCGGCGCAGGAGGTGGCTGGCGCGCTGGGATTTGGTCATGCGGGGATTTTCCCGAGGACGTCGCCGGGAGCAAGAACGGTCGGGTTCCGGGACGGGAGCGAAACGCGGAGGCGCAATAGGTCGCGGAGAGAAGCGCGGAGGTGAGAAATGAGCTGAGAAATGAGTCGAGCGGTCGCTCATCATCGAGCCGATGGAAAATCTCCTTGCAGGTGTTACAGGCGAAGTGTAACACGCGGGACAGCAGCCATGCTTCCGTTTCCCTTCCAACTGCGCGACGGCGAGCCGGTATCAGACCAGATTGTCCGTGCGGCCCACCGAGCCTTGGCCAGCGGCGAGTTGCGGGAGGGCGACCTGTTTCCTTCGGTGCGGGCCGTGGCGCAGGAGCTGAAGATTTCCCCGACGACGGCCAACAAGGTGATCCAGCAGCTCAAGGAGCTCGGTTTTCTCGTCAGCCGTCCGGGCATCGGCATGGTCATCCAAGCCCCGCAGTTGCCGCCGCTCGGTCAGCGGCTCGCGCTGATGGAGCCGGCGGCGCGGCGATTTCTCGACGAGGCGCGCGCGCTTCATCTCACGGCCGGCGACATCGAAGCACTGCTCCGCCGTCTCCAGGAAACCTGATCCCTCACGTCATGATCCAGATAAACGATCTTCGAAAACGCTTCCGGGGAGTCGAGGCGCTGCGCGGCGTCGATCTCGAGATTCCGCGGGGAAAAGTCACCGCCTTCCTCGGTCCGAACGGCGCGGGCAAAACGACCACCATCAAGTGCGCGATGAATCTCATCGATCGCGACGCCGGCGAGATCACCGTGCTCGGAACCGATCCGCGGGAGCTCGGCCGCGAGCAGTGGCAGCGGATCGGGTATGTCTCCGAGAACCGCACGCTGCCCGAGTGGCTGACCGTCCCGAAGCTCCTCGACTTCGTCCGGCCGATGTATGGCGCGCACTGGGACCGCGACTTTGAAAAGAAGCTCATCGCCGACTTCGAGCTGCCGTTGAGAACGAAGCTCGGATCCCTCTCGCGCGGCCAGCGGATGAAGGCGGAGCTCGTCAGCGCGCTCGCCTTCCGCCCGCAGCTCGTGGTGCTCGACGAGCCGTTCACGGGCCTCGATCCGCTGGTGCGCGACGAGTTTCTCACCGGCCTGCTCGAGCTGACGGAAACGGAAGGCTGGACCGTCTGGATCTCCTCGCACGACGTCGAGGAAGTCGAGCGCTTCGCCGACCGCGTGGCGATTTTGAACGCCGGGCGCGTGGACTTGCAGGAAGACGTCGAGTCGCTGCAAGCGCGCTTCCGCAACGTCGAGCTGTGGTTCGATGAGCCGGTTGTGGTGCCGGAAGACTTTCCGCCGGAGTGGATGAACGCGAAGGCGAGCGGCCGGACTCTGCGCTTCACCGACTCGAACTACGATGAGTCCAGTAGTTCGCTCGCCGCTCGGTTTCCCGGGAGCCAGCGCCACGAGGCGCGGCGCATGACGCTGAGGGAAATTTTCGTCGCTCTGGCCCGCAGTTACCGAACCCAAAACTCGTGAGACCATGCCGCATTCACCCGCCACCCGGATACTGGCAGCTCTGATCGTCGTGGGCTTCTTCGTGTTTCTCCTCTGGCCTTCGGTCGAAGCGCACCAGTGGGGCGCCCGGGCCTTGTTCGGGCTGCCAATTTTGCTGCTGATCTTCAGTTGGAACGCGATCAGTGGCGCGGCGCCATTCGACGACCGCGCGTTCCACCGGACGCTTCCTCCGGGAGACGGCTCGGTTTTCGGCAGGGTGGTGGCCCTCCACTTGTGGGTGCTCGCCGGGATCTCGGCCGCTGTGACCACTTACTGCTGGATGGTGAACTTCGGCTGGCGGGAGATCACCTATGGCATCGCCGCGCTGGTCCTGCCGATCTGGGGATTCATGGCTGCCGCCGCCATTGCCATGAGCGCGGCGACGTCCCGAGTCCACTGGCGGAGCTGGGCTTATATCTCGGTTTTCGGGGTGACGCTGTTCTCGTTTGGAACCTTCCTTCGGACGAAGGACAAGCTCCCCACAGAGCCGAGCCACTTGTTCTATCTGGACGGGCTCCGAACCGCCACCCTGTTGGCAGCGCTCGTCTTTCCGCTCGTCTGGTGGCTGGTGGCCGCCAGGCGCCGGCGGAGGACTGGCCTCTGGCTGGGTGCGGCAACCGGGGCGTTGATCCCTTGGCTGGCTGGGCTGGGGGATTTCTTCCCGGCCGAGCCGGGTGAGCGGTCGCCCTTTTTGGTCTCGGAGGTGCGGGTTTACCGGCAGGCCATCCAGCCCGGAGACGAGCCTTGGTTGGCGGTGGATGAGGTGCTGGCCGTGGAGGAGCTTGAGGAAGGGGAAATTGTTTGGATCAGCGGCTTCTATATCCGTGACCTGGCTGCGACGGATGACCGCCGGCTTCGGGCGATGGGGGCTTATGAAAGACCCGTTCACGCGGTCAGAGGAAACCCCGAACTGCCCAGCACGTGGATTTTCGCCGTCGGGCAGGCAGATGGCGGTGTCGAATGGGGCGAACGGGCGGTCTGGGACCATTTGAGGCGAAAGATTCCGGAGCATCGGGAGTTCGTGCATCGGAGCCCCGAACTGAACAGCCGCACACGGCTCTCGTTCCTGCGTCCCGGACGCTCGGTTGAAACCGGCTCTCCCGACCGCCATGGCGTGCGGAGGAGAATCGAGAATCCCTTCAGCGAGAGCGAAATGACGGGAAGCCCGTGGTCGATGTTCAGCCGGAGCAAGCGGCTGCTGAAGTTGGGCGAACTCTCCGCAAGGTCCGAAGCGACCTTCCGCTTGCCAACCGACGGCATCATCAAGATCGGGCCTTGGACAACTGAGGACGGGCGATTCGCCGTTCGTTTCCAGCACTGGGCACCTGATGAGAAAATCCAGGATCGTTGGTTCGGAGGACCGCGATGGTCGGACTCGCTCAGCGGCCTGTGGATGATCGGGTTGCTCCCGGACGGGACGGCTTGGGCAATTCCGGGGTTCGAACTGAAGACGCACGCTCGTTCCCAGCCGGTGACCGTGGGGAGCCTGGATACAGCGTATCTCGAGGCGGCGGATCCGGCGCTGACCAATCTGCCGCGGTGGAAGCATCACCTAGAAGAGATGCGCCTTTTTCTCTTCTGGCCGACAGACGTGGCGGAACTGCCGACTGAAATTCCACCCCCATGAGGCCGCTTGCGCTGCCGCATACCGCCGTCATGCCCCATCCCCTCGGTTATCATCGAAACCTTCCGAGACTATGCCTCATTCCCCCATCACGAAGCTTCTGGGCACGCTGATTGTCGCCGGCTTTCTCGTGGTCCTGCTGTGGCCCTCGGCTGAGGCGCACGAGTGGGGCCGCTTGGCCCTGGCGGCGCTGCCGGTGGCGTCGGCCGTCTTGACGTGGTCGGCCGTTGCTTCGGCGGCACCCTTTGACGACCGCGCGTTTCATCGGACTCTACCCGTTCGCGCGGGTCACGCTTTCCGCCGCGTGCTGGCGATCCACCTGCTGGTGCTCGCAGGGATCGCCGCCGCGGTGGTCCTCTACGGCTGGCGGGTCAACTTCGGCTGGCGGGATGTCACTTGGGGAATCGTCATCCTGACGCTCCCGTTGTGGGCGTGGATGAGTGCGACCGGCGTGGCATTCAGCTTGATGACATCCCGCCAGCACTGGAAGAGCACCGGCTGTTTGGCGGTCTTCGCGATTCCGGTGGCGGCATATACGTTGCGCTACTGGTTGATGGAGCCCCAGCATCCGTCGAAGAAGGCTTGGGAAGCGACAGTCATCACGGCGGCCGTGGGCTACCCGATCATCTGGTGGTTGATTTCAGCGAAATTCCAGCGATTCGCAGGACTGGTGTTGGCAACGGTCCTCGGTGCGGCGCTCCCTTGGATCCACGCCTACGGAAAGTTCTCGTCCAGTGAGTATCAGGAGCCGGAATTGACACTTGAGCGGCTGCCGGAAGCGCGGATCTCGATCAAGAGGAAGCCGGTTCCGCTGGAGAGGCTTTTGCAACAAAGCTGGTTGCCGATCGATGAGGCGATGGACGTGGAAGGCGCTGCCAAAGACGAATTTTTACTACTGTATGGCTTCGTCTCGGAGCGCCCAGACTGGCGGGATGAGCTACTCCTCCCGAAGCCTGACGATCCCGCTCTTCGCGAGAAGCGGAGGCCTCCGGTGCTGCCGGTGTTTGCTCGCGAGGGGGCCAGCGAGCAGATGTGGGGAGAAAAGGTGGTATGGGAGTCCCTGCGGAGTCGCATCCCCCTTCACCAGGAATTCATCCACTGGCATCCCCATGTTAAAGCAAATGATCGTGCGCTTTATATGTCAGTCAATTCCCTGGCGGTCGCCAGTTTTCGAGTGGATGAGGCCCTGCTTCGCCGGGCTCCGATTCCGGCTCCTCACCGACCGTCGATCGAGGAGTTTCTGAAGAGTAGGTGGCGTGCGGTATGGCGACCGGCCGTTTCGCCGATACTTCGCTTGGTCAAGGTGGGCGAACTCGACGCGTTGGAAAGTGGCCGCTACCGGTTGCCTGGCAATGGCCTTCTCGAAATCATTCCTTCTCGGGACGAATCCGGTTTGTTCACGCTTGAGCTGAGAAGATGGAGCCCAAGCACTGTGGAGCCTTGGACCGGCAAGTGGAGGGATGGTGCGCTGCCCGACGCCTGGATCATCGCACTGCACCAAGATGGCACGGCTTGGGCAATATCAGGCCGGGAATTCGAGATGAAGGGGCCGCGACAGGACGTGTTCCTCGGAAAGGGGACTCGCAGCGTCCTACGGGCCGCGCATCCTTCGCGCGCTGGCCGGGATGCGGCTCTGAAGGACTGCCGCTTGTTCATCTTTTGGCCCGAAGCGGTCGCCAAACCTCCGTCCGATCCCATCCCGCCCCCATGACCGCCGCTTGCGCTGGGGGCTGGGGGGGCGGTAGGGTCTCCGGGTGCGAAAAGCCGCCGTCGTTCTCGTGATGCTGGCCGCCGCGGCGGGTGCCGCCGGTTGGCATTGGCGCGTGCCCGTCGGGGAGTGGTGGAAGGCGCGCCACGCGGTGGCTCTGGGGATGGGTGCCCCTGCTCCCGTGCCGGATGCGGAGCGCTATGCGACGCTCGCATCGGAGGTCGAGCGCTGGCGCGCGGAGCTGGCCGGCCGCCATCGCGCCGCGCGGACCGCGGAGGAGAAGGCCGCCGTCGAGCGAGACGCCCGCCGGATTCTCGAGCTGGCGCTTCCCGAGATGATGCGCTGTTGGCTCGGCACCCCGTGGGACTTCCACGGCACGGCCGAGACTCCGGGCGACTCCGGCATCGCGTGCGGCTATTTCGTTTCCACGGTCTTGCGCGACGCCGGTTTCAAGGTGGATCGCTACCGCCTGGCCCAACAACCGTCGGAGAACATCCTCCGGAGTTTCCTGAAGAAAAACGCCTGCACGTTGAGCGTCGGCGCGCCCTACGACGTGTTCGCCGCGAATCTCGCGACCGCGGCGCCCGGCATCTATATCGTCGGCTTGGACACCCACGTCGCGTTCATCGTGGCGGATGGGGCCGGTTTTCGCTTCATCCACTCGTCGGGCTCGCGGCCATGGTGTGTGGTCGATGAAGGCGGCGACGAGGCCGAGGTGCTCCGCCGCTCGCACTGGCGGATGTTGGGAAATCTCACCGCCAGCCCCGATGTCATCCGCCGCTGGCTCACGGGAGCGGAGATAGCCGTGCGCGGCGCGTGATTCCAGCGCGTCCCGCTTTCCCGACCTTCCGCCTTGCGCGTGCGCCGATTCTGTCCTTTTCTCCCGCCCCAATGTCTTCACTTCCTACCGCCGACCTCCTGGCGCTCGACATCGACGGCCTGAAGAGCCGCCTGTCGAAGCTCAGGAGGTATCTTTGACGTCCCAACGCTGCAGAACGAAATCAACACGCTTGAGGAGGCGATGGGCGCCCCCGAGTTCTGGAACGATCCGGACCACGCGAAGTCCGTTAGTTCCAAGGCCGCCGGTCTGAAAAAGAAGCTCGAGACCTTTCTCAAGCTCGAGTCGCGCGTGGCTGACATCGAGGAGGGCGTTTCGCTCGCCCGCGAGTTCGACGATGCCGATCTCGCGAAAGAAGCCATCGAGAACGCCCGCACGCTCGAGAGCGACATCCGCTCGTACGAGCTGCTCACCTTGCTCGACCAGCCGAACGATGCTTCGCCGTGCTTCCTGGTCATCCAGGCGGGCGCCGGCGGCACCGAAGCCTGCGACTGGGCGCAGATGCTCCACCGCATGTACACCCGCTGGGCGGAGCGGAAGGGCTACACCGTCGAGACGCTCGACTGGCAGGACGGCGATGAAGCCGGCCTGCGGTCCGCGACGCTGAAGATCACCGGCGACTACGCTTACGGCTTCCTGAAAAACGAGCGCGGCGTGCATCGGCTCGTCCGCATTTCTCCCTTCGACGCCGCCGCGAAGCGCCACACTTCGTTCGCCGCGATCGACGCCACGCCGGAGATTTCCAAGGAGATCAAGATCGAGATCAACGAGAAGGACATCGAGATCACGACCACGCGCTCCGGCGGCAAGGGCGGCCAGAACGTCAACAAGGTGGAGACCGCCGTGCTCTTGCGCCACCTTCCCACCGGCATCCTGATCCGCTCGACCGCCGCCCGCTCGCAGGGCGCGAACCGCGAGCTCGCCTTCGAGATTCTCAAGGCGAAGCTCTATCAGATCGAGGAGGACAAGCAGAAGGCCGAGTCCGAGCGCGCCTACGGCGAAAAGGGCGACGTCTCCTGGGGAAACCAGATCCGCTCCTATGTCTTCCAGCCGTACCAAAAAGTCCTCGATCTCCGGACCGGCGAGGAAAGCGGCAACATCCAGGACGTGATGGACGGCGACATCGACGCCTTCATCGAGGCCAAGCTCCGCGGCAAAGTCCGCGTGAAAGGCGCCAAGGAAGAAGAGGATTGATCGGAGCGCGGACTTCAGTCCGCAAGTTCGCCGATGCCATGACTCCCTCCGACCTCACCCTCATCAAAGCCGGCACCGGCGTCTTGACGAAAGCCGCCGACGGCACGCTCGACCGCGCCGCGCTGGTGCATCTCGTTGCCGCCATCGCCGGGTTGCTGAATGCCGGCCACCGCTGCCTGTTCGTGTCTTCCGGCGCGGTGGGCTCGGGCGTTTCGGCGCTCGGACTTTCCGAGTATCCCAAGGACACCGCCACGCGCCAGGCCTGCGCGGCGGTCGGGCAGGCGCGGCTGATGGAGACCTACGGGAACCTGTTCGCCAACTTCGACATCACCATCGCCCAGGTGCTTCTCACCGCCGGCGACCTCGGAACGCCGGAGCGCGCGAAATACGTCGAAGATACGCTGCGCCGCCTGCTCGCCGAGCCACGCATCCTGCCGATCATCAACGAGAACGATTCCGTGGCCGTGGAAGAGTTGAAATTCGGCGACAATGACATGTTGTCCGTCCGCGTGGCCAAGCTCGCGGGTGCCAAACGGGTCATCCTGCTCACCAGCGTGGACGGCTTGCTCGATCCGGAGACGGATCAACTCATTCCCGAGGTTTCGGACATCGATGGAGTCTTCCGGCACGTTCGCAACGACAAGGGCCGCTTTTCCATGGGCGGCATGGCGTCGAAGCTTGCCGCGGTGAAATTCTCCGTGGAAGCCGGGATCGAGACCCACATCGCCCACGGTCGCCGGCCCGAGCGGTTGGCCGGCATCATCGCCGGGGATGGCATCTCCACGCGTTTCTCGCCGCGGCTCGCGGTGGGTTGAGTTGTTCTCGTGAACACGTTTTGGCTTGTCGTCCGGCGGAGGATGTGAATCCTGCGGAGGAATCCTCATTCCTCCTGCCATGAGCACCACCACTCCCTCATCCCCGCGCGTGCCGGAACATGCCATCTACAAACCGAACGGCCGCGGCACCGGCGGCGTGATCCGCTTCGGCCTGAACACCGCCAAAGGCGCCGTCTTCGTCGATGCCGCGAACCAGAGCGGCGAAAAGCAGTTCGACTGGGAACAGAAGCTCACCATGAAATGGGGGCTCTCCGACCTCGGTGCGGCGCTCGCGGTGCTCCAAGGCCGGCAGCCGGAAGCAAAACTCTTCCACAAGTCCGAGAAGGCGAACAGCGCCTTCAGCCTCGTCGCCAACAGCGATCCGGCGCGCCCGCCGTACGGCATGGTCGTGTCGCGCCAGGAAGTGGACACAAAGACCGTCCGCAAAGTGGCGATCCCGCTGACCCACGCGGAAGCCGCCGTGCTCGAAACTGCCTTCCGCACCGCCATCGGCCGGCTGCTCGGCTGGTGAGCGGGCAGAGCAGCCACCTTCGGCCGCTTGACGCGGAGTCGCACTTGCCTACGGAAGTGCGTGTGACCATTCAGCAAGATCTCGAGGCGAACGGCTGGACTCTCGTGCCGTCCGGGCTGAGTCGCGAGTTGAAGGACGAGCTGCGAGGTTCTTTGTTCCAAGCTGGAGTTCCGGGAACGCGGTGTCTGCTTGATGAACCTGCGGTCGCTGTTGCCGCTGCGGAAGTTCGGAAGAGCCTTTGCCGGGAAGAAACAGTGCCGGATTCCGCCGTTGCCATCCAGGCGATCGCTTTCGACAAGTCGTCCGCTGCCAACTGGAAGGTTCCGTGGCACCAGGATTTGATGTTTCCAGTATCCGGTCCGGTCGAGGGGGAGGGCTACACGCTCCACTCCCGGAAAGACGGAATCGACTTCGCGCGACCGCCGCGCGAGGTACTTGATGAGCTGCTGGCCGTCCGACTTCATCTCGACGACTGTGGCCCGGAGAACGGGCCGCTGCGCGTTTGCCCGGGGTCGCACCGGTCGGGCATCGTCGCGAGTCATGAGATTTCCGGTCTCGTCGCCCGCTGCGGTGAAGTTGCGTGCGTGGCGCGGGAAGGAGACCTCTTGCTCATGAAGCCACTGCTCCTGCATGCTTCCTCGCGCGCTGTTGAACCCCGGCACCGGCGCGTTCTGCATCTGGTTTTCCACTCCGGCGGCGCCCCAAAGGTTCCGTGGCATCGCGTCGTCTGATCCAGAAATCCGCCCTTGGTTTCGCGCTTGCCCCGACTACCTTCGCGGCCCCGGCCCAGAGGGCCGGAATGCGATCATGACCGACTCCATCGAAGCGACGATCCACCAGATGGGACGCCAGGCCCGGGCTGCGGCGCGGCGGCTTGCCCAGCTTTCGAGCGACGAGAAAAACGCCATCCTCCGCGCGATGGCCGCTGCGATCCGCGAGCGGACGCCCCAATTGATCGAAGCGAATGCCCGGGACCTCGCCGCGGCGAAGGACAAAGGCTTGTCCGGCGCGATGGTGGACCGGCTTCGGCTCGACGAGTCGCGGATCGAAGCCATGGCGGCCGGCATCGATCAAGTGGCCGGGCTTCCGGATCCGGTGGGCCAGGTGATGGACGAGTGGGAGCGGCCGAACGGCATGCGCATCCAGCAGGTGCGCGTGCCCATCGGCACCATCGGCATCATTTACGAGAGCCGGCCGAACGTCACCGCCGACGCCGCGGTTCTCTGCTTCAAAACCGGCAATGCCACGATCCTCCGTGGCGGCAGCGAGGCGATCCACTCGAACCGCGCCATTGCGGAAGCGCTCGCTTCCGCCGGCGGTCCGGAGCACGCGATCCAGCTCATCCCGTTCACCGATCGCGAAAGCGTTTCGGTCCTGGCGAAGATGGACCAGTGGCTCGACCTCATCATCCCGCGCGGTGGCAAGGGGCTGATCGAGACGGTCGTTTCCCAGGCGCGGATGCCGGTGATCAAGCACTACGACGGTGTCTGCCATCTCTTCGTGGATGCCGCGGCCGATATCGACATGGCGGTGAAACTCACCATCGACGCGAAGACGCAGAAGCCCGGCGTCTGCAACGCGCTCGAGACGCTTCTGGTCCACCGGGACGTCGCGGAAACGTTTCTGCCGAAAACCGCCGCTGCCCTCCAGGCGAAGGGCGTGGAACTCCGCGGCTGCGAACGCACGCGCCGGATTCTTCCCGAGATCGCCGCGGCCACCGACGAGGACTGGCGCACGGAGTATCTCGACCTCATCCTTTCGATCAAAACCGTCAATTC
>CBFGTW010000135.1:0-12130 GCA_965651855.1 uncultured Verrucomicrobiales bacterium | reverse complement strand
GTCGCCGCGACGGCGCGCGCCGCCTGCGCGGCAACGGCCGTGCGGCGGCGGGCGTGCTGTGGAGCCTGCGCGACCTTCGCGTGGACGTGGGGTGAGTTGCGACAGCACGCGCCGACGGAGCGCTTCTGGACGGGCATAGCGTCTGCGCCGGGGTTCGTCGGGGTGTCACCAGCGGGTGAACCTCAGGGGCGAGCCCCGATGGATCGGGCGCGCGCCAAATGAGAAGGCAAACAGTGCGACCGTGCACCGACGGAGTTCCCGCACCACGCTCGCCCGGGTAGAAGCCAGAAAAAAATGCTTTGCAACCGGGCCCCGCCCCCCTTTAGTCCCGCGCCGCGAGCGTTACAAAACGAATCGCCGTCGGTCCTCCGCCGCCCGCAGGGCGGACCGCTCGCGGGAGGGAAACCCGGCAATCCGAACCTGACATGGCCACCGCTAAACTCGCTCGTTTCGAGCTTCCGAACCGCCTCGTTCGCAACGAGGAAACCGCCACCGATACCTACGCCCAGTTCACCGCCGAGCCATTCGAGCGAGGATACGGCCACACGATCGGCAACTCGCTCCGCCGCGTCCTGCTTTCCTCCTTGGAAGGCGCGTCGATCACCTCGGTCCGCATCGCCGGCGTGCAGCATGAATTTTCCAGCCTCCCCGGCGTGGTGGAAGATGTCACCGACATCATCCTCAATCTGAAGAAGGTGAAGTTCAAACACCACGACAAGGAGCCCCGCATCCTGTCGATCAAGATTGAAAAGGAAGGCGTCGTCACCGCCGGCGACATCCAGGACGACAACATCTACGAGGTCGTCAACAAGGACCAGATCATCTGCACCCTCGACAAGAAGGTGAAGTTCGACTGCGAGTTCGAGGTCCGCGTCGGCCGCGGATTCTCCACCGGTGACGAGAACAAGCGCAAGGACCAGCCGATCGGCGTCATCGCCATCGATTCGATTTTCTCGCCGGTGACCCGCGTGAAGTACGCCGTGGACACCACCCGCGTCGGTCAGATGACCGATTACGACAAGCTCACGCTCGACATCTGGACGGACGGCCGCATCACCCCGCAGGACTCGCTGCTCCAAGCGTCCGCCATTCTCCGCCACCACCTCGACGTGTTCGTCAACTACGACGAGAACGCGGTGGACTTCGAGGAAGCTCCGGCGGAATCCAGCGAGGAGAACGCCGCTCTCAAGAAGCTGCTCAACATGTCCGTCAACGAGATCGAGCTCTCGGTCCGCGCGGCGAACTGCCTGAACAACGCGAACATCACCACCGTCGGCCAGCTTGCGATGAAGTCCGAGGCGGAGATGCTCAAGTACCGCAACTTCGGCAAGAAGTCGCTCAACGAGATCAAGGACAAGCTCGTCGAGCTCGGCCTCGGCCTTGGCATGACCTTCGATCCCTCGCTGCTCTCCGGCCCCGTCGCCGCATCCCGCGCGCCGCGTCTCGGTGTGGAGGATGAAGCCCCCGTCGGCCTTGCCGACCTCATTGCCCAGAACCTCAACGACTAACGCCTCCGATGAGACATCGACGCTCCACCACCAAACTCAAGCGCACCGCCGCGCATCGCCGGTCGCTGCTCGCCAACCTCGCGTGCAGCCTCATCGAACACGGCCGCATCAAGACCACCCTCGCGAAAGCCAAGGCTCTCCGCCCGGTGGCCGAGAAGCTCGTGACGCTCGCCAAGCGCGACGACCTCCACTCCCGCCGCCTCGCCATCGCGTTCCTCCGCCAGAAGGAGACGGTGAAGAAGCTGTTCGCGGAAGTGGCGCCCGCCGCCAAGGACCGCCAAGGCGGCTACTGCCGCATCACCAAGCTCGGGCCCCGTCCGAGCGACGCCGCGCCGATGGCCTTCATCGAGTGGGTGGACCGTCCGTCCGCCGCGACCGAGGAGGAAGCCGCCGAGCCGGCCGGTGCCGCCAAGGAGTAAAGCTCTTCGTTCTCCGAAAAAGCCGTCCGCGATCCGCTCGCGGGCGGCTTTTTTTTTTGGGGAGGGGAGGAAAACCCGCGTTTCGGCTCGGGCCCCATGGACGAAGCCACGCCCCCGGCCGCTACACCCGCACGCGCTCCACGTCGGCGCCGAGCGCGAGCAGCTTTTCGTCGATGTGCTCGTAGCCGCGGTCGATGTGATAGAGGCGGTTGATTTCGGTGGATCCTTTAGCGGTCAGCGCCGCGAGCACGAGTGCCGCGGAAGCGCGCAGATCGGAAGCCATGACCGGGGCGGCGGAGAGTTCGGCCACGCCGGTGATCACGGCGGAGCCGTTCTCCACCTTGATGTCCGCGCCCATGCGCTTGAGTTCCGAGCAATGCATGAAGCGCTGCGGGAAAATGGTGTCGCGCACCACGCTGATCCCGGGTGAGGTGGCGAGCAGGGCAGTCATCTGCGCCTGCATGTCCGTCGGGTAGCCCGGATAGGGAGAGGTTTCCAGATCGCAGCCTTGGCAGGAATCGCCGCGGTGAATGGTGCAGCGGTCACCTTTCTCGTTGAACTCGATCCGGTGGCCGATGGTTCCGAGGATTTCGGTCACTGCCTTGAGATGCTCGCGGCAGACGCGGTTCAACGTCACGCCTTCGCCGGCCATCGCGGCGGCGACCATGAAGGTTCCCGCTTCGATGCGGTCCGGGATCACGTTGTGCTCGGTGCCGTGGAGCTTCTCCACGCCTTCGATGACGATCCGCCGTGTTCCCGCGCCGCGGATATTCGCTCCCATCGAGTTGAGGAAATTCGCGAGATCGAGCACCTCGGGTTCGGCCGCCGCGGAATCGATGATGGTCTCGCCTTCGGCCAAGGTCGCGGCCATCATCACGTTGTCGGTGCCGAGGACGGTGGGGCCGTGGGTGCCGCGCAGGTTGATCTTCGCGCCGCGCAGGCCGTCGGGCGCGGTGAGGATCATGTTGCCGCCGGCGAATTCGACCTTCGCTCCGAGCGCCTCGAGTCCCCGCAGGTGCAGGTCCACCGGACGGTCGCCGATGACGCAACCGCCGGGCAGAGAGACGACGGCGCGGCCTTCGCGGGCGAGCAGCGGTCCCATCACGCAGACGGAGGCGCGCATCCGGCGGACGAGTTCGTAGGGCGCCTCGTCCGAGACCTCTCCGGCGTGGATGCGGACGGTGCCGGACGAACGCTCCACCTCCGCGCCGAGGGCGCTCAGGATCTGGACCATGTAGTTCGTGTCGGAAACGTCCGGCACGCGGCGGATGATGCACTCCTCGTCGGTGAGCAGGGTGGCCGCGAGGATGGGCAGCGAGGCGTTTTTCGAGCCGGAGATATTGACGGAGCCACGCAACACCGCGCCGCCGTGAACGAGAAGTTTGTCCATGTTTGTAGAGAGATGGGAGAGGGGGCTGGTGCGCTCAATCCCGCCAGGCGAGCGGAAAGCGGGGCACGCCGGAGAGGTCGGAGACCACCTCGACGCGGGCGAACCCGCAGTCTCGGAGGATTTGGGAAACCAGGGAAGCCTGATCATGCCCGATCTCGAGCGCCAGCCAGCCCCCGGTGTCGAGCCGCTCGTAGGCTTGTGGCGCGAACCGCCGGATCACGTCCAGTCCGTCCGCCCCGCCGAAGAGCGCCAGCTCCGGATCATGCAAGACTTCCCGCGAAAGCGTCGGTCGTTCGGTCTCCGGGACATAAGGAAGATTGGCGGCAATGCCGCCGAAGGTGCCGGCCACCGCGGTGAAGAGATCACTCTCGCGAAGTTCGACGTTCCGGATTTCCAGGAGATCGGCGTTTTCCCGCGCGAGGGCCAGGGCGTCCGGGGAAACATCGGCGAGCACCACTTGCCAAGCCGGCCGGGCGGCGGCCAGCGTCAACCCGAGCACGCCGGACCCGCAGCCCATATCGAGCACGCGCGCCTCGCGAGGCAGCTCGAGTTTCAGGAGCAGCTCGGCGAGTTCTTCGGTCTCCGGCCGCGGGACCAGCGCCCGGGCGTCGCACTTGAACTCGCGGTTGGCGAACCACACGTGTCCCAGCAGATGTTGGAGCGGCACGCCGTCGCCGCGCTTCTTGAGGTTCTCGCGCAGCGGCGCGAGATCGGCTTCCTCGAGCGGGCGGTCGAACTGGAGATAGAGATCCATCCGCGTGCAGTCGAGTTGATGGGCCACCAACATCTGCATGTTGCGCCGCGCGTCCTCGACGTTGCGCTTCTCGAGATAGCTCGTGCCGCGGTCGATGGTTTCCAGAACGGTCGTCATGAAGCGTGGGGGTCCGCCGCGCCCTTGCGGCGGCCGGAACGTTGACCAAGGCGGAAGCCATTGCAATCCCGGGGTTTCCGCCGCGGGCGAACGAGATTTGCATTTGCGACCTGCCGCTCCCTTGCTAACCCGGGGCATCCAGACCGCGCTTTCCATCAAGGGCCTTGGTGCGCTTTCCGTGTTGGGTTCCGATGTCGCCGCGCACCGCCGCGCTCTCGACGAGCGGCGGGTTCTCTTCCGCCCGTTGCGGGGACTGCTCGGCGCGGCTTCGCCCCATGCCGACCGACCGGGCGCGTGGATCGAAGACCGCGCCCTGCTCACCCACCGGAAATGGAGTCCCGCCACCGCGGCCGCGCTCCACGTCGCCCGCCAGGCCGTGGCCGATGCCGGGTGGGGAAAGGAAGCACTGCGGGATATGGCGCTCGTCGTCGGCACGAGCCGTGGCAACGCCGCGGGCTGGCTCGATCCATGGCCCGGGCGGCGCGCTTTCCGCGTGATGGCCGCGAGCAATACGATCCACAGCGAGCCCGCTTCGGCGATCTCCATCGAGCTTGGCATCGCCGGGCCGAATCATGTGCTCGCCAGCGGCTGCTCGGCCGGGCTCGACGCCGCCGGCGTCGCGGCGCTGATGTTGAATGCCGGCCTCGCGAGCCGGGCGCTGGTCGTGGCGGTCGATCTGCCGCTCGTCTCACTGCTGCTCGACAACTACGCCGCCTCGGGATTGTTGGCGGAAAGTTTCCGGCCGGACCCTTACGCACCCGGCACCGGCGGGTTCATTCCCGGAGAAGGCGCGGCGGCCATGGCATTGGAAGCTGGCGGCGGTTCCGGCGGTCCCGTCGTGACTTGGTATGCCTGCAATTCCGACGCGAGCGATCCCGTCGGTATTGCCGCCGACGGGGGGCGGACGCCGGAGTTGATCGAAACGGCGATCGCCTCGCTCGGCGCGCCGCGCGCCGTATGCCCGCACGCCACCGGCACCGCGGTCCAGGCGAAGGCCGATCCCGCGGCACTCGCGCGGGCGCTTCCTCCTGGACGTGTTCCGCTTTATCTCCTGAAACCGTTCACCGGTCACACCATCGGCGCGAGCGGGCTGCTCGAAAGCGTCATTCTCGCCGCGTTCCTGCGCGACGGCCTGTTGCCGCCGAACCTGCCCGCGCTCCACGCCCCGGACGGGTTTTTCCTTCCGGACCAGTCGCTCCCAGCGGCGGGCCCGATATTCAAACTCTCCCACGGCATGGGCGGCCACAACGCCCTTCTCGCACTTGCTCCACCATGAATTCCTCGATCCGGCTCGAAGTATCCGTCGACGACCAGCGCCTGGACGTTTTTTCCGGCGACCGCCTCCTGAAGAGTTATCCCGTTTCCACCGCCGCGAAAGGGGTGGGGTTCCAGCCGGAGAGCTTCCGCACCCCGACCGGCCGCTTCGTGGTCGACGAAAAGATCGGGGCGAACGAAGCGCCCCATACCATCTTCCGCACCCGCAAGCCCGCCGGCGTCTGGAACCCCGGAGCCGACGATCCAGCCGACGACTTGATTCTCGGCCGGATCCTCACTCTCACGGGGATCGATCCGGAAAACGAGAACACCTTCCAACGGCGGATCTACATCCATGGCACCAATCAGGAAGAGAAGATCGGCACACCCGCCAGCCACGGATGTATCCGCCTGCGCACCGCCGACATGCTCGACCTCTTCGAGCGCGTGCCGGCCGGCGCCGGCGTTTTCATCCACCCGCCGCTCCGCGAGCGCGGGAAACTCGTTTTCATCGACTGCGACTCGACTCTTTCCGCCATCGAGGGGATCGACGAACTCGCCCGTTTCCAAGGCGAGGAGGTGTTCGACCGCGTCGTCGCTCTCACCAACGCCGCGATGAACGGCGAGGTGCCGTTAGATGAGGTTTTCCCGCGGCGGATGGAAATCATCCGGCCCGGGCGGGAGGCCTGCGACCGGGTGGCCGCCCGTTATCTCGAAACCGTGACTCCCGGAGCCCACGGATTCATCCGCCAACTCAAGGCCTGGGGCTGGCTTCCCGTTATTCTTTCGGGAGGCTTCAAGCCTCTCATCCAGCCGCTCGCCGACGCTCTCGAAATCCTTCACGTGGAGGCTGTTCCTCTTTATCTGGATGAAGATGGCAACTATCTCGACTACGGCCGGGACTACCCCACGACGCGGAATCTCGGTAAAAACGCCGTCATTCTTGACTGGAAGCGGGCGATGCTTCCGGAGCGGGTGGCGATGATCGGCGATGGCGTCTCCGACCTCGAAACCAAGCCGGATGTGGACGTTTTCATCGGCTTCGGAGGGGTCGTCTCACGACCGGTCGTGAAGGCGGGTGCGGACCACTGGCTCGACGATTTGGCCGATTTTGTGACTGTTAGGGCAATCCTCGGGGATGCGTCGGACGGCGGACTTGCCCCGTAGAATCCCTCATAACAAAATTTGGGGGATTTTAAGTTTTTGTCTTGTCTGCCCGCGGGTCGGCGTTAGGATGTTCGCGTCATGAGCACCAACACCAAGAAAAGTTCCGCGAAGGGCAAGCGCTACACGGACGCCGAGAAGAAGGAAATTCTTTCCTTCGTCGAGAAAGTGAATGCCGAGAAGGGCCGCGGCGGTCAGAGCGCCGCTTCCAAGAAGTTCGGCATTTCCCAACTCACGATCGCCAGCTGGCTCAAGTCCGCCGGTGGCCTCTCCGGTGGCGCGCGCGCGGGTCGCGGCGGCATCAACAGCAAGCTGAACACCCTCCTGACGCTCGGCAACGAGATCGAGCGCATGGAGAAGGAACTCACCAAGATGAAGGCGAAGTTCAATGCGGTGAAAGCCTCGCTCTGAGATTCCGAAACAACATCGAACCGAAGGCCGCCTCCCGATGCGGGAGGCGGCCTCTTCGTTTTCCGGATGGCGCGGAACTCTTGGCGGGACGATGATTCCACGGGCATGAAAGAACGAGGCAGAGGCGCGGATACCAATCCCCGGAACCGGTTCGAGGCGTTTCATGTCGAGCCGGATTCGGAGGCGGCGGCGGATGCGCCGCCTGTGAGAACGGTGTATCTGTCGGACGATTCCCGGAGCGTGCTCGTGCCGGTGGAAGCGGAGGATCTGTCCTTCGATTACGGGCTCAATCCATACCGCGGGTGCGAACACGGGTGCGCGTACTGCTACGCCCGGACGTATCATGAATACCTCGGCTTTTCGGCGGGTTTGGATTTCGAATCGAAGATCGTGGTGAAGCGGGACGCTCCGCGTCTTCTCGAGCGCGAGCTGGCCAAGCCGTCCTATCGTCCCGGAAAAATCTCGCTGTCCGGTGCGACGGATTGTTATCAGCCCGTCGAGCGGCGCCTGCGGTTGACCCGGGCTTGCCTGGAGGTGCTCGGCCGGTTCCGCAACCCGGTGGCGCTCATCACGAAGAACGCTTTGGTCGAGCGGGACATCGACATTTTGCGCGGCCTGGCCGAGCACCAGGCGGTGGCGGTATATCTTTCGTTGACGACGCTCGAGCCCGGCTTGGCGAGGATTCTCGAGCCGCGGGCTTCGTCTCCCCGCGCGCGGTTGGGTGCCATCGCGTCGTTGGCGGAAGCCGGCGTCCCGGCCGGGGTGAGCGCGGCCCCGATGATCCCGGGTCTGAATGATGCCGAGATGCCGGCCATTCTGGCTGCGGCGGCGGAGCACGGCGCCAGCTTTGCGGCCTACTCGATGGTCAGGCTCCCGGGTACGGTGGCCGAGGTGTTTTCCGGCTGGCTGGAACGCCACATGCCGGGGGCGAAGGATAAGATCCTGGGCCGCATCCGCGCGACCCATGGTGGCAGGCTCAACAGCGGCGAAGCGTCAGCGCGGATGCGCGGAACGGGCGCCGCGGCCCTCCAGTGGCGCGCCTTGTTTCACGCGACCTGCCGCCGCCACGGGCTCGACCCGAGGCCGCCGGAGCTGTCTCTCCGGGCGTTCCGCCGTGTCATGCCGGGGCAAGACGAGCTGTTCTGACCGGACGGCCGGCGCTCAGCCGCCGATGTCCGTCCGTCCGGAAAGCTGCGCGCCTTCTTCCATCGAGAAGACCTTCGACTTGATATCGCCGTTGATGCGGGACTTGTTTTTCAGCTCGCAGCGCTGGGATGTGATCTTGCCCTCGACCTTGCCGTAGACTTTCACCTCTCCAGCGGCGATGTCACCCTTGACCGCGGCGTTTTCACCGATGGTGACGCGGCCTTTGTCCGACGTGATCTCGCCATCGATCTTGCCGTCGATGATCATGTCGTTGGAAAAGCGGATGGAACCGGTGATCTCGATTCCGCTGGAAAGCACGTTCGTCGGATTGGCCATGACGCACGGAATGGAGCAAAGCCGCGGGGCAATGGCAACCGCAAAGCTCAGGCGGCCGGGAGCGCCGCGGAGTCCCAGCCGGAAACTCCAAGCTCTCCGGCAAGCTCGTTGAACTCGCCCACTTCCGCGGCGGTGAAGAGCAGGCCGCCCGCTTCGTCGGACTTGCGGCGGAATTCCTCCTCCATTTGTCCCGGCAGCAGCGTCGCCTCGTTGCCGTGGCCGAGGATGTCATCGATCACGGCCGCGAGATTCGCCATTTGGCCGCGCCCTTGGGCATGTCCGGCGCAGTCGAGCGCGTCGGGATGCACGACTTGGAAGTAAAAGACCGAGGTGTTTTTCTCGGTCGAGTCCACCAAGGCACGGCCCCGGATGGTGGGAAGCGAGCCACCGATCAGGCCGCCGTAGATCTCGTTGAGCAAGGACAGCGCGTATCCCTTGTGTCCGCCGAAGGGCAGCAGCGCGGCCACCTTGGCCGGATCGTCCGTCGGTCGTCCCTCGGCGTCCACCGCGGCGCCCGGGGGCAGGGTCTTGCCCTCGCGCTTGAGCGCCTGCACGCGGCCCATCGCGATCGTCGAGGTGGCCCAGTCGATCACGATCGGAAATGCCTCGCCGCGCGGGATGCCCCACGAGTGCGGGTTGGTTCCGAGGGTGGGGAATTTGCCGCCGAAGGGAACCACTTCGGCCAATGCGGAGGTGCAGTTCGTGTAGGCGATGTAGCCGCGGCGAGCCGCCTCGAGCACGTAGCCGCCGCCCCAGAGATAGTGGAAGGCGTTGTCCACCGCGATTTGGCCGATCCCGTAGCGGTCCGCCAGCTCGATGCCGCGCTCGATCGCGCGGTAGGCGACGGACTGTCCCAGTTTCTTGTTCGCGTTCCAGCGTTCGGACGCCTCGAAGCGTGACGGCAGCACCTCGATATCCGCGCCGGGGCGGCAGCCGCCGGCCTGGGACCCGAACAGGTGGTCGAGGTGCAGGGCTTTCAGCGCGTGGTGCGTGCGAATTCCATGGCGGGCGGCCTCGGCCGCGAGCTTCGTTCCTTCCTCGGCCTCCGCCGCGGTGTATCCGCGGGCGCGGTAGGCGGCGGAAACAAGCGCGTCATGGTCGGGGCGGGGAACAACGAGATAGTCGGGCATGGATCAGGAAGGTGGCGCGGGCAGAATTGAAAATCCGTCGGTCATGTCGAGCCGGATGTGCACGCTCCATCCTTTTGGGGGGCGAGTTTCTCCCCTTTCCGGTGAAGATGCGCCGGCCGGGCGAACCGGAGGAATCCTGCCTGAACCCGGGGGGAGGGTGGCGATCCTCCGGCCGCGCCGGCCGGCTATCTTTGGGGGGAGATTCTCTCAACGTCCGCGGTCGAGATCCACCAGGTGACCGCGGATGTTCAGCTCGCGGTCCACGTCGAAGATCACGTGGTCGAGCCGCTCGGCGCCGAAGGGAGTGATGGTGACCAGTTCCATCGCGTAGCGGCCGTCGGCGGGAAAGGCGGCGCCGTAGTCGGTCACCGTCAGGGTGCGCGACTCGGCGCGATCCTGGTCGAGCACGAGGACCGAGCCGTCGAGGCGCTTCGAAGCCGTCGCCGGATCACCGCCGGCGGGAAGGATACGAACGTAGGTCTCGCTCGCGGGATAGAGATCCTCGAGGACAATCTGGAGCGGGGGAGGGGAAAAGCGCACCCGGTCGCCGTTTGCGATTCCGGTGATCCTGCCGGAGGCGACCGGCCAGATCTCCACGATCGCCCCGGCCAGCCGGCATTCGGCCGCATCGCCGTCGGCAAGAGCTTTGACCACAAAGTGTTCCTCGCCGCCGGCTTTCGTCGGATCTGCGGCGGGGAGGGCTGTCGCCGGGAAGTCCAGGGTCCGGGTTCCGTTTTCCTCGATGTATGCGGCCGCGGCGGCCTTTCCGGAGACAGCGGCGAGCGGATCGATCGCTCCGCCGTCCGTCGGGCGCACGGCGAGGTGCCGTTCGAAGACAACGCGCCTCGCGGCCTCCGGGACATCCCCGCCCGGAAGCAGCCCGCCGATGGTGATCGCCACGGCGAAGGGCTGGTCCGCCCGGGTCCTCGCGACGCGGGTGCAGGGGTCTCCGGTGGTCACCTTCAGCTGGGCGTGCGGCAGATAGGCGCCGACGGTTTTCCAGTCCAGCAGATGGCTCTTTCCGGTCTCGCGGTGCACGGTCCACAACTCGAAGAGCGCGCCGCTTTCCTCGAGGGGAAAGACGGAAGGCGAACTTCCGGCCGGGTCCACCGGCATGTCCCAGACCACGCCGCTGGCGCGTTGCGTCTGGCGGACGAAGTTGATGAACTCGTTCGACGCCGGCGCCGCGGTCGTCGCCAGCAAGAGGATGGACAACGCGGATTTCACGGCTCGGGATCGGTGGAGGCGGCCGGCTTGCGGACCGAGATCGGCCCACCCTGGTAGGTGGCGACAACCACCTTGTCTCCGGAGGTCCAGGCACGCGTCCGTTCTTCCGGCAGGGCTTCCCGGCCGGCGGCTTGGGCGAAGGTCACTTCCTCCGTGGTCAACCAGGCGATGTTTGCCCGCAGAAACTCGGCCCACGGCGTGCCCCGACCGGAAGGTGCGGTGCCGATGCGGGTGGCGTGCGTTGGCGGGACGTGGAGCACGGCTCCCTTCGGCGCGAGCGTCCAGCGGGTGCCGTCGTGCAGGATTTCCGAACCTTCGTCCAGGACCTGCGGATCGGCCGCGGCGCGGGCTTGGCGGGCGGCGGCATCGACGAGGGCATCAAACGGTGACGCCGCCCGGATCCGCTCGAGTTCCACCGGTGTGACGCGATCCCGCAGCTCCGGCTCGGCGAGGACGGCGGAGGCCGCCCACAACCCGCCAACCACACCGCTTCACTGGGGTCGGGGGGAGTTGGGGGGGATTTGCACGTGAAAAGGGTCGTTCACTCGAAGGTCGCCAGAACGACGGCGTCCTGGAGATCGAAGTAGGTGCTCGAGGTGCTCGTGGCATACAGTTCCCAGAGTACCAGCAGGTCGCGGTCGCCGATCTTCACCCGGCCGTCCGCTCCGAGATACGGCCGGAGGAAACTGTTGATGGTCCCTTGGTTGAAGGCCGGTGTGTAGCTCGGCGGAAGGTCGCCGTTTTTCAGGACGACGACGTTCTTGGTGGACGAGCCGGAGTAGTATAGCGGCAGCCAGGAGTTGAGATAACCGCGCGCGCCGAAGTTGATCGCTTCCTGCGCCGCCACCTGGGCATCGACGATCGGGCTCGAGGGCTTCACGTCGTCCTGTGTGCCGGCGAAGATGCGCTTCCAGCCGCCGCCGCTGCGACTCCAATAGAGTTCAACGGGTAAGTTGACGTAGCTGCCGCGGGACTGCGTCTGGAACGAAATCCCGAGGACCCGCACGCGCAGGCGGACCTTCTTCTTCGGCCGGATCGTCCCCTTGGGATCGATGTCCACGATTTCATCGATCGTGGAGGGGTACTCGATTTGCCAAGCGAGCTGCGAACGCGCGCCGACGCGGACCAAGTCTCGGTCGATGCCGAGCGTGCCGCGCGGGGCCGATTCATTTCCGAAGGCGGACAGGACCAAGCCGCAGGCGAGCGAGCCGGCCAACAACCGCCCTCCACGGGGGGAGTGGGGGGACATCATGGGGGTGGGGGGTGAACAGCGT
>CBFGTW010000134.1:0-12136 GCA_965651855.1 uncultured Verrucomicrobiales bacterium | reverse complement strand
CGTGGACCTGACCTTTCCAGGTGTGTGCCGGCCCCGGCAGCCCCCACTGGGTGGCGAGGGCGGGGCGGAGCGTGCCGCGCGGTTGTTCCGAGGAGCCGACGGGCGGCAGGAGTTCGGCGAGCCGGGGATCGAGGAATTCGATCAACGGCTCGCTCCACTTCCGTTCGCGAATGTCGAACAGCCCGGTCGCCGAGGCGCTGCCGGGCTCGGTGGCGCGCTCGCCGGTGAGCCAGTAGGCGATGAAATCCTGGGCGGTGAGCAGGGCGGCGGCGCGCTGGAAATGATACGGCTCGTGTTGCTTGAGCCACAGACACTCGGCGGCGGCGGACTCCACGCCCGGCGCTTGGCCGGCCAGCTCGATCAGCCCCGGGGCGCCGCCGAACGCCCGGCCAATCTCGTCGGCCTGACGTTTGACGGAAACATCGCCCGCCAGCTTCGTGGGCCGGATGATCCGGTTCGCCTCGTCCAGGAGGACCAACCCGCGCTGCGGTCCGGCCACGCCGATCGCCGCGACACGCTGCTTCTGTTCGCCCAGCGGCTGCAGGCACTCGCGGACCACCTGGTCCACCGCGCCGATCCACTGGGCCGGGTCCTGCTCGCGGTAGCCGGCGGGCAGGCCTTCGACCCACGCGTGGGGGGCCCACGCCTCGGCGCGGATCGCGGCGGATTCCAGATCGAGCACCACCGCGCGGGTGCCGCCGTGACCGATCTCGATCCCAAGGAAGTGCATGGTGGAAAGCGCGCCGGGAAAGCCTCGTTCCGGGCGCGGCCATGCTTCGCGGAGCCCGGTGGTTTGACAAGCCCCGGCTGCCGCCCGGCCGATCGGCGGCTCAGTTCGCCGCCGTGGCGTCGCCGCTCCACTCGATGACGAGCCCGCAGGTTTCGCCCGGTGATTTCGCCCGCCAGCCTTCGCCGACGACGAGCGCCAGCAACGGCGCGTCCGCGGCGGGTTCGCCGCTTGCCCACGCGGGGCTCGCCCAGGCCTCGCCGGAGGTCCAGGTCCAGTCTTCGCCATCGTGTTCGCCTCCGAGCCAGAAGCACGTTCCGTTGCCGAAGGGCTTCACGCGCTCCGCGAGCCACTCGGCTTCCGCCCGGGTTCCGAGGCCCGCGAGGTGGCCGCCGGCGGTTTTCGCGAGAGTCTCCGCTTTTTCGCGGCTGAACGAGCCGGGGAGAATGAGGAAATTCCGGGCGTCGTAGGCGAGGGTGCCGGGCGGGTAGAGCGGAGACCCCGCGGCGAGCGATTCGCTGGTGCGCGCCAGCATCGCCTCGAGCGCGCCGGGATTTTCGCCATTGTCGCTCCATTGGAGGATGAATGGCAGGACCTCGTCCGGTTGGCGGGCCCGCAGCGAACCGAGGGCGTTCACGGCCGCGTGGCTGCCGGCGCCGGCGGGCTTGGCGGTGAGCGACCAGTTGCTGCCGTCCATCAGGCTCCAGTCGTTCCGGCCGGATCGCCCGGCTCCCACCCAAGCCATCTCGGCGCCGGATTCCTCGTCGATCAAGCCGCCGAGCCAGTGGATGTCCGTGTCCGCGCGCGGCGAGGCGAGAAACGCGCCGTGCTCCGCGGCGAAACGGGCGGCCTCGTGCCACGTCATCGCCGTGGGGATGAACATGAAATGCGAGCCGGTGCGGCGTTGCGCGCCGTTCGGGAACTCGCGCCGCTCCCCGGCGGCGAGCGCCGGCTTGAGCCGCGAAAGCGAGACGAGCGGCGGTTCGTCCCGCCGCGGTTCCGGCGTGGGCTCCGCGGGAGTTGCGGCATTTGTGGGACTCGGTGCGGGGGGCGGCTCCGGTTTTGGCTCGGCCGCATCCGTCTCGACCATCGCCGCCAGCTTCCGCTCGTGCTCGTTCTGCGCCTGGATCTCCCGGTTTTTCTGCGATTTTCCGGAGGTCACGGCGAAGACCACGGCCACCACGATCACGAGGATCGCGGCAATGGCGGCGTTCCGCGCCGTCTGCGGCGGCTTGGGCTTCGGCCGTCGGATGCCGGTGCCGCCGGGCCGGCGGTTCGCCAGCGCGCCGACGCGCGGGGCTCCGCCCACCACCAGCTTCGCGCCGCCGACGCCGGTCGTCGGCTTGGCCAGCCACTGGCGCAGGGCCTCGGCCACCGCACCGGCGTCGTGGTAACGGAACGCCGGATTCGGATGCAGCGCCTTGAGGCAGATTTGGTCGAGCACCGGCCCGCATTGGCACGCGTGCGAGGGCGGCGGCGGATTCGGCCCCGGCTGGTGGCCGGTGAGCAGCTGGTAGAGGATCACGCCCACGGCGAAAATGTCCGCGCGGTGATCCGCGGATTCCGGATGGGAAAGCACCTCGGGAGCGACGTAGCCGGGCGTGCCCATCACATTGCCCGGGGCGTCCGGGATGCCCGCGGGGCGGGCCAAGCCGAAGTCGCCGATCTTCGGCTCGGCGCGCTGGTTGAGCAGGATGTTCGCCGGCTTGATGTCGCGGTGGATGATGCCGTGTTCGTGGGCGTGGGCGAGGCCTTCGCAGATCGACTTGACGATGGCCGCCGCCTGCACCGGATCGACGGCGATGCCATAGGAGGAATGATAGAGCGACTGGCCGTCGACATACTCCATCACGATGTAGGGCATGCCGTCGATGTCACCGGAATCGTACACGCCGATGAGGTTCGGGTGGTTGAGCCGTGCCATTGCCCGGGCTTCGCGGATGAATGATTCGCGGAACTCCGGATCTTCGCCCAGCTCGCGTGGCAACACCTTGATCGCCACGTCACGGTCGAGACTGCGCTGGCGCGCGAGATAGACCGCGCCCATGCCGCCTTTCGCGATGAACGCGTGGAAGTCGTAGGCGGGAAGCTTTTCCCCCAAGGACTCGAGGCTGGGGGCTTCAAATTCGGTGTCGCTCATGGGGATGGGGGTGCAAGGAGGTCGGGCGTCCGGCTCGACGCTTGAGCCTGCATGGCCATGCATACCGCGGGCAAAAGAAATCTTTTCGCGGATGCCACGATGAAACGGGAAAATGGAAACAAATGCGTGTCTTTGTAACGCCCTGCCACCCGTCGCCGTAAACCCCGGCTCGTGATGTCGGTTGCGGGCGGCGTTTCATCCCGCATCCGAGTAGAAGTACACTTCCGCGGCCGGATCGCGCAAGGCGTCGGCGAAGCGCTCCCACTCGGCCCGCTCTTCCGCGGCGGGTTCTTCCGGCTGGCCGTCTCCCGCCACGTTGGCGACGAGGAACTTCACCGGGACGTCCGGTCCCGCGGCTTGGCGGACTTGGGTGTGCAGGGCGTTCATCCGCGGCGGCGAGAGCGACCAACCTTCCGCGAAAAAGACCACGCCGGCTGGTGCCACGGCCAAGGCGCGCTCCGCCTCGCGCTCGGCTCCCGGATCGAGCACCGCCACCGGCTTCCAAGCCGCCGGGTTCGCCCGCAGCCGGCGGAGCAGGAACGGCCGGAGAGCTTCGCGGTTCACGTTGCTGCCGCCGACGTCGAGCACCAGCACGCCGTCCAGCGGCTTTTCGTCCAGATCCGCGCGGCGCGGGCCGGTGAGATCGCGCCAGAGCTGGCGGTGGTGCCGGGCTTGGAAGTCCACCGCACGCAGCGCCCGGCGTCCGGCGGCTCCGGCGGCAAGCCACAGCAGGAACCGCGGGCCCAGGCCCCAGACGGCGACGGCCATCAACAGGAACCGCCACCACTCGCCCGCGCCGGGGGCGGTGGCCGGGTTGGTGGCGGGGAGCCAACGCGTCGCGGCGATGGTTTCCGCGCGCGGCACCGCCTCCGGCCACCAGGCCGCCCACGGCGCGGAAAGCGCGCGCACCGCCGTTTCCAGTCCGGAGCGAAGGGCGGACTCGGTGGTCGTTTCCCAGAAAAACCCGACGTGGCGCAGCAGGATGAAAAAACCGAGCGAGGCGAGAATACCGAGGTTGAAGGCCACGCCCGCCCCCTGCGCCATGCGGGCGAAGCGCCACAGCAGCACGGTCCGCGTGCGCGACTCCATCGCCGGAGACCACCATCCTCCGGCATCGCCGGCGAAGCGCCGCGCGAGCTTGCCGAGGACGGCTTGGAACGTGCTGAAGCCTTCCGCCGCCCGCCCGCGGAGAAGCCAAGCCATCCCCGCGAGCAGCAGGAACAGCCACTGGCCGCCCAGCAGCACCGCGAGAAACAAGGTGACGTCGATCCCGCCGCGCGAGGGACGGAACATGCCCGCCGCGGCCGAGACGCCCGCGAGAAACGCCAGGGTTCCCACCAGCAGTGCCGCCAGGGCCAAGCCGCTCCGGAACCGTCGGCCGGCACCCGGCTTGCCCGCGGCCCCGGCTTCCCGCGCGACCTCGAGCCAAGCCCGCAATCCGGCGCGGCGGGCTTCCGTGCCCTCCATGCCACGTGCGGCGGCAACAGCCGCATCCGCGGCGGTCGGCGGCACCTTCGCGCCGCCGGCCAACGCGGCCTCGAAGTCCACGAGATCCTCCAAGGTCCAGCGCCGCGTGCCGTCAGCCATCGCCGCGCAGTTCATCGGAAACGGCGGCGGATGACAATCATGCGAGCGGCTCGGACGATCGCCGCCGCTTTTCGAAGAGCGCGGTCTCCCCATAGCCGGCGGCTTTCGCCAGATCGCGCGCCCGTGGAAAATCCCGCGCCACCTCGTCCGGATGATGCGCGTCCGAGGAAATCACCAGCGGGATCCCCGCGGCGCGCGCGAGTTCGAGGAAACGCGGCGCGGGATAGGCCTCCGCGCACGGCTTGTGCCAGCCGGCGGTGTTCAGCTCGATCGCAGAACCGGACGCGGCGATGGCGTCGATCGCCGGCTCGTAGAACCGGTCGAGGTCGCCGCCCGGGACGCGACCGAATTTTTTCACCAGATCCGGGTGGGCGAGGATGTCGAACAGTCCGCTGTCAGCCATGCGGGCGTAGGTTTTCCAGTAGTGCTCCCAGACTTGGTCGACGTCTTCGGTCGTCCAGCGGCCGAGCCACTTTGGGTTGTCGAAATCCCAGTCGCCGAGGTAGTGGACGGAGCCGATCAGGTAGTCCCAATCATGGCGCGCCGCGAGGTCCTCGATCCAGCTTTCGCAGCCATCCAGCCAATCGCACTCGAGGCCGGCGCGGACGGGAAGCCGGCCGGCCGCGGCGGTGCGGGCCCGGGCGATCCAGTCGAAATACGCCGGCAATTCCGCTTCCAGCATCCGCCAATCGTCGAACGGCTCGGGGCGGGCCGGCGCGTGGTCGGAGACGCCGAATTCGCTCAATCCGGCGCGGACCGCGGCTTCCACGCAGGTCTCTGGCTCGCCCTCCGCGTGGCGGCAGAGCGGGGTGTGGGTGTGGTAGTCGGCGGCCATGGCTTTTCCCGGGGAATGGGGATTGAACGGAGCGCGAAAGCGAATCTAAGCTGCCGCCACGGCGCAAGCGCCGGAATTTCCATGTCCGACCTTCCTGACCAGCCCGCCCCGGAGAATCGCGTCACCCGTCACTTGCTCGACCAGCTCCGGCGGCATCCCAAGCGGGTGGTTTTCACCGAAGGCGAGGACCTGCGGGTGCTCCAGGCGGCCGAGCGGCTGGTCAAGGAGCAGGCGGTCACGCCGATCCTGCTGGGCGACCGCCGGCGGATCCGCGAGCTGGCGGCGCGGAACGGGGTGGCGATGGATTTCGTCAACGTCATCGACCCGCCGCACGCGTCGGATTTCCAATTGTTCTGCCAGCGCGTCGAGAACATGGCGCGCTACCGCTCGGTGAAGGGCGGGGCCGCCGCGGACCTCGTGTCGCGACCGCATTACTTCGGCGCGCTGATGGTCCAGTACGGCCAGGCGGACGCTGTGGTCGGCGGCAACCAAGCGCTGCCCGCCTCGTATTTCCGCGCGCTTCTCCACACGATCAAGCCGCTGCCGAACGTGCCGAAAATCTTCGGCGCGAGCATGATCCTCGGTCCGCACCTCCAGCACCTCGGAGGCGACGGCGTCCTCTTCCTGGCCGATTGCGGCCTCGTCCCCGATCCGGACATCGCCGAACTCGCCGCCATCGCCGTGGAGACCGGAAAACTCGCGCGCCATTTCCTCGGCCGCACTCCGCTCGTCGCCCTGCTCAGCCACTCGACCCAAGGCTCCGCCAGCACGCCCGAGGCCCGGCGCATGGCGGCGGCGACCACCCTGGCCCGCGAGTTGGCGCAAAAGGAGTATCTCGACATCGAGTTCGAGGGCGAAGTCCAGGCCGACGTCGCCCTGGATCCCGCTGCCGCGGAAACCAAGCTCCCGGGGGCCAGTACCCGCCACACCGCCGATGTCCTGGTTTTCCCCAATCTCGACGCCGGCCACATCGCGCTCAAGCTGCTCCAGCACGTCGCCGGCGCGCAGACCTACGGTCAGCTCGTCCTCGGCCTCTCGCGCCCCGCCGCGCAGATCCCGCGGACCGCCACCGTGGAGACGATTTTCGGCACCGCCGCCGCCGTCGCCGTGGAGGCCATCAAGTTCCACCAGCTCTACCCGGAAGGGGAGGTCCACTGAAGGCGGGTCGGCCGGTCGCCGGTTTCCGGGAGGTTAGATTGACGCCCGGAACCAAACCCGCTACCGCTGGCGGCCAATGATGACCTTGGCGTTCCGACTTGTCCTGCCCTTGCTGGCGCTCGCCGTTTCCGCGGAAGCCCAGCTCGTCGCCAACCTCAAGCTCGACAAACGCCAATACGTCATCGGCGAGTCGGTCACCGCCACCATCAGCGTCACGAACCACTCCGGGCGCGATATTGTCTTCGGCTCCAGCGGGCGACTCTCGTGGCTGGACTTCATGGTGCGGGACCACCACAACCAGCCGATTTCAACGCGCGGCGAGCCCGCTTTCGGCACCATGTCGATCGCCGCGGGCGAAACGATGGCGCGCAAGGTGAACCTCACGTCGTTGTTTCCGCTCTACACCCAGGGGAATTTCTCGGTCACCGGTGTCGTCCGGATGCCGGGGCAGGTCTCCGAGGCCACCATCACCAACCGCGTGGCCTTCCAGCTCGTCCCGGGCCGCCGGTTCTGGACCCAAAAGGTCGGCCTCGCCAGCCGTCCGGGCGAAATCCGCGAATTCCGCGTCCTCAGCTCGAGCGACGGCCAGGGCACGTCCATTTTCGCCCAAGTCGTCGACGACCGCACCGGCTTGCCGGTCAATACCCTGACGCTCGGCTCCGTCGTCATGTCGCGCCCGCCGATGGTGACCATCGACCGGCAGCAGCGCATGCACGTCCTTTACCTCGCGAATCCCTCCACTTGGGTGCATGCGGCCGTCACCACCGACGGGAAACTCGCGGAGCGCTCGTTCCACCAGCGCGGCCCGGTCGGCGATCCGAAGCTGATGGCTTATCCGGACGGCACCGTCGCCGTTTCCAACAGCGTGCCGTTCAATCCCGAGGCGGCCGCCGAGGCACGCAGCCAAGTCCGGAAAATCTCGGACCGTCCGGCATTCCTCTACGAGTGAGGCCGACCGGAGCCGGACGAAGCCGAAACTTCTTTACAAATTTCAAAAATATTCAATAAATCCGGACTGTTTCCCATCCCGAAGCAACCATGAGTGCGCTTTCGCTTTTTCGCTATTTCACCTTGGGCCTGGCCTTGGCGCTCGGCTCGATCGCGCAGGCCGCGAATTTCCGGACCGTGGTGATCGATCCGGGCCACGGCGGCCACGACAAAGGCGGCCAGTGGGGCCGGGTCTATGAAAAGCACCTCGCGCTGGACACCTCGGTGCGGCTGGAGAACCACCTGAAGAAAATGGGCTACCAGACGGTGCTCACGCGGCGCAGCGATCAGTTCATCTCGCTCCCGCAGCGCGTCGCCATCGGCAACCGCTACAAGAACGCGATCTTCGTCAGCATCCACTACAACTACACGTGGAAGCAGCACGTCGCGGGCCTCGAGACGTTCTACCACAGCCCGCGGAGCCAGCGCCTCGCGCAGTACGTCCAGCAGGGCATGCTCAACCGGGTGAAGGCCGTGGACCGCGGCGCGAAGTTCGCCCGCTACTACGTGATCCGGAACACGAACATCCCGTCGATCCTCGTCGAAGGCGGCTTTGTCAGCAACGGTCCGGAGCGCGAGCGGATGAAGACCGCTTGGTTCCGAGAGGCCATCGCCCTCGGCATCGCCGACGGCATCCAGCGCTACCGCCGCGGCGGTTGAGGCGCGCCTCGATTTCCTCCTGCGCCGGAATCCCATCACGGGAATTCCGGCGTTTTCATTTCCGCCGCGCGGGTCGATGATCCGGTCATGGCTGTGGTCACCGCCGGTGAAATGCGGGCGCTCGAGGAAGCGGCGTTCCGCGCTGGCTGGACCGAGGAGCGCCTCATGGACCTCGCCGGCGAGCGCTTGGCGCACGCGCTGGCGGCGCATTTCCCGAAGCCAGGTCGCGCGATCGCTTGCATCGGGAAAGGCCACAACGGCGGCGACGCGCTGGTCGCCTTGCGGCTGCTGCGCGACCGCTTCGGCTGGGAGGTCGGCCTGCGCGCCGCATTTTCGCCGGAGGAAGTCGCGCCGCTCACCGGCAAGAAATGGTCGCAGGCCGGGGCGGTCGAGCTTTTGCACGAGCCGCCGTCCGTCCCCGATTCGTCCCGGCCGTTGGTCTTGCTCGACGGCCTGCTCGGCATCGGCGCGCGCGGGCCGCTGCGCGAACCACTCGCCGCCATGGCCGCGGAAATGAACCGCCTGCGCGAAACGGCGGGCGCGAAAACCGCCGCCGTGGATCTGCCTTCCGGCACCGATCCCGACACCGGCGAAATCCACCGCGGTGGCGTCATCGCGGACGTCACCTTCATGATCGGCGCGGCCAAGCGCGGCCTCGTCACCGCGGCGGCCGCCAATGCCGTCGGCGCGCTCGCGGTGGTGCCGGTCGAGCCGCTTGCCACAGGCTCTTCGGGAGCGATCGAGCTGATCTCTCCACAGACCTGCTCCTTCGGCAAGACGCCGCGGCGTTTCGATTTCCACAAGGGCATGGCCGGTCGCGTCGACATCGTGGCCGGCTCGGCGTGCTACAGCGGAGCCGCGGCGATCACCGCTTGGGGTGCTCTGCGCGGCGGCGCGGGCCTCGTGATGCTGCACTCCCCGGCCTGGCGCGAGGTTTCCGCGAAAGCCCCGGCCGAAGCCATCGTCCTCCCGTGCGACAATCCCGCGGACCTGCTGGAGAAAAATTACGATGTCATCGCCATCGGGCCCGGCCTCGGCCAGATCGACGGCCGGCTCGCCGACGACATCGCCGAGCTGATCGCCGAAGCCGACGTGCCCCTCGTCATCGATGCCGACGGCCTGAATCTCCTCGCCCGCGGCGGAAACCTCGGCCTGCTGAGGGACAGCCACGTGATCACCCCGCACCCCGGCGAGTTCCGCCGGCTCGCTCCGGATCTGGCGGACCTGCCGCGTGAGGAATCCGCCCGCCGCTTCGCCGCGCTTCATCCCGCGGCCCTGCTGCTCAAGGGCAGCCGCACCCTCGTCATCCAAGGCGAGGGCACCTTGTGGTGCAACTCCACCGGCCACCCCGGCATGGCCTGCGGCGGCCAAGGCGACCTGCTCACCGGCGTCATCGCCGCCCGGCTCGCCGCGGGACTGCCCGGGGTGGAAGCCGCCGCGCACGGCGCTTGGCTCTGCGGCCGCGCCGCCGAACGCGCTATCACCGCCAGCGAGTCGGAGGAATCCCTCCTCCCGCGCGACGTCGCCGACCACCTCGGCGCTGCCTTCACCGACTGGCGCGAAGGCCGCCGGTGAGCCGTGGTTGCGGCGTCCCGCCGCAACGCCATGCCTCAGCATGGAAGAATCGATTCCATCCGTGCAATGCAATCGCGAACGACTTCATGTTCGGAGACATGAAGAACCGAGTCTACGATGGTCGCGTTGTTTCCCACAATCTGAATCATTCGCAGCATCAGCCGTGCGTCCTCGGGGCAGTGCTCCGCGGCAACCTCAAAAAAACGCGGGATTCTGGCTGCCGTGGCGGACCAACCATGCGCGCAACTGTTGATGTCGCGGACATCGCCATCGGCCGCCGCTTTTGGAAAGAGCCTCGATAGAAAGCGGATTTCCCGCTCACTGACCCGGCCATCGGCAATCAGCACGGTGGTACAGAGACCGAGGAGAAACCGTTCTGCTTCGCTTCGCAGCGCGTCATGATCGGCTTGATCGAGTGAGGAAATCCGAAGGATCGCCTCTTCAAGGTCGGCCCGTGCATGCTCAACAGCGAAGATGGCGTCCTCAAGGGGTTCCGGCATCATTTGGGGTTTATAGATCCGGCTGACCCTCCAGCGAAGCCTCAAAATGTCGACTCAAGCTCCACCTTCCCGCGCCTCGTCCTCCGCCAGCTTCTTGTCCACCACGAACGGCCCGAACGGCACCAGCGCCGCGATGAACGCCATCACCGCCCGCCGGAACGGCAGCGCGCTGCCAGCCCAAGCCTGGAGGATCGCGAGCGCGTAGAGGATGAACAACAAACCGTGCGCCCACCCGACGTAGCGGACCGCCAGCGGTTGGTCCGCGAAGTATTTCAGCGGCATCGCGATTCCCAGCAGCACCAGAAACGAGATTCCCTCGGCGATGCCGGCGACGCGCACCCGGCCGACAGTCGTGTTCAGTTTCGGCATGCCGCGAACATGCGCGGGATCAACCCGCCGTCGAGTAAAACGGCCAGCCGCGGAGGTCGGGCGGACCGAGCGATTCCTGCTCGAAGTTGCCCCGGTGACCGGCGGCTGCCATGGGCTCGATCTCTTCCCGCACGTCCGCCAATTCCGGTTCTGTCAGCAGATTGGCCAGCAGCGCGCGGTCGCGGCCGGTCAGTGGCGATGCCCCGGTGGCCGATCTCCATTTCATCAGAAACGACATGACCGGCTTCGGCGAAACCTCGCGCAGCTTCCGCAGGATCAGCCAGCCGGAGGGATCGGTGTCGCCGAAGTGGAAGTGCGGGATCTCCAGCGGGAGCTTGCGGAGAAGCTCGATCAACGCCGGCGTCGGGAACGACGAGGCGACGAGCAGGGTTTCACCGGGGTTCGCGGCGGCCAGGTGGCGAAAGGTCGCGAGGTTTTCCACGGTGAGCAGGCGCGCGGCTTCGGACGTGATAGAGGTCGCGCGCTCGAGATCCGCGAAGGAAATTTGCCAAGGTGCCTCAAGGCGATCGAAACGCTGGAACTCGCCGCCAAAGTCCAGCCCGAGCGGGCCATGCACGTGGAGCATCGATTCGCTCGTGACGAGCCCGAGATCGGATAAGGAAGTCACGCCGCCGAACATCAGGCCCAGCGCGGTTTCCACGGAGCGGCGGTGACGTCCCAACCATTTCGAATCGAACCCGATCAACGCGCTCGCGGTTCGCAGCGGCGTTCCCGGCTCCCACTCCCGGCTCGTGAGCGCATGCACCGCCTCCAACAAAACCCGCACGTTCTCCGGCTGATGCCACACGAACGGCCGCAGCGAGCGGGAGTTGGAAAGCGCCGCCTCCAATGCTCCCCGCAGCCTCTCCCAATCCTCAGGCCAAAGCGGGTGTTCCGGGGCGCCACGAACCGCGGCCAGCGATTCGTCCCGAAGCTCCGCCGCATCCGATGTGCCGAACTCGCGCCGCAACCACGGCTCGGAGTCGAGCGGCACCGAAATTCGCTCGATGAGATATCTCCGGAACCGGTGCCGTTTCAGCGTCAGCTTCCCCTCCCGCTCCAGAGTCTCCGCCTCGCGCAATGCCGCGGCCGCATCTTCTGCGGAGGAAACACCCGCGCCTTCCAGCAATTCCTGCCACAACACGCCGAACGGCCGCGTCGCCGGCTGCGTCCGACGGCCGCGCGCCGCATGCCAGCGACGGTGCAGCTCGGAGAGCCAAGGTGGAGCGGGAGATCGGGGCATGAGCTGATCCGGAGGTTGCGGACTTTCCGGGAGCCCAAGAAGTCGAAAGTGGAGCGGGACGCCGACGAGTCTGATGAGGCGGTTTCGAGAGGGCTGCGGTGACCTCGGGGAGCTTCGTCGGGATGCCGCAGATTACGCAGATTACGCAGATTACGCAGATTTGAAGAGGCGGCTGCGGAGCGGCTGGCGATGCGGGTGTATAAAGATTGGAATACGGGTTCAGGTTGTTATTTAATGGTATATGAAACCAAATCAAAAAAACCAGCGTAATCTGCGTTTAATTCATCTACTTGGTTCCCTGAGAGTAAGCGGTGCACCGGCGGCCTCTTCCGCTTCCGCTGCATAACCAGCATAC
>CBFGTW010000133.1:0-12193 GCA_965651855.1 uncultured Verrucomicrobiales bacterium | reverse complement strand
ATCGAGGTTTGAGCGACGGCATTCTCCCAGGCGCGGATTTCGGCAATCAAGCGCTTCTCGGTCTTCGGATCGGGTGCGCCGCCCTCGTAGCGCGTTCGATAGTGGTAGTCCTGCAGCTCGGCGGCGAAGGGCGCGTCCGCAACCTCCGCCAAGTGGCGACGCAGCGTCATGCCGGCCGTCATCGGTCGGCCCCGGCGGGCGGCGGCGCGGCGCCAGGCGATGAGATAATCCGGCGGCGGGAGAATTTCCGCGGAACCGGCTTCGCTCGTTCCCGACATCGGCCGACGCGCGAGCCGGCGTCCGGCCAGCACCATCATCGCCGGCAAGCCGAAGCACGCCATCAGCGCGAGCCCCGCGGTCGCCGGGGCGGGTCCGGATGTCGAGGAGTGCGCGGGGTTTTCGTCAGAACTTTGGGCCGCATCGGCGGTGGGCGGCAGTTCGCCGGGCGGAGCGACGCGCGCCACGTCGCCGCCGATGGCCGCGGGCGGGGTGGGGTCCATGACCACCCAGCCTTCGCCTTCGAGCCAGACTTCCGTCCACGCGTGGGCTTCCCGCGCGCGGAAGACGAACATGTTACTGGGTTCGTAGTAGGTCCCCCCGGCCCAGCCGTAGGCGGTGCGCGCCGGCACGCCGAGCGACCGCGCGAGCAGCGCGCCGGCCGTGGCGAAGTACTCGCAATGCCCGCGTTGTTCGTGGAAGAGGAAGTTCTCGATCGGATCGAGATCGCGCGCGTTCTCCGTGCGCAGCGAGTAACCGAGCGTGGTGCGCAGGTGGTTCTGCACGTTGAGCAGCCGGCGGACGAGGGAGCCTTCGCCCGCTGCGAGCCGGGCGAGGTCGCGGACGCGCGGGGTGAGATTGCCCGAGGGTAGATCGGTGAGCGCCGCAGGTGCCTCTGCGGGAGAAAGGTCCCGCCGATGCGAAAGATCATCGAGACGTCGTGGCGCCGAGGCGGCGAGGTATTGGTAGCCGGAGGCGTCTTGCGGAGGAGGGAGCAGGTGCAGGCCGTCGCCGACGCGAAGGAGCCGCGGGACGCGCGCGGCCACCGCGCCTTGAATGGCGACGAGCGCGTTGTTTCCGGCCGGATCGGCGGCGTGGAAGACCTCATGGGCGATCGCCCGGCCCGGCCGCGCCGGAAATTCCACAAAGCCCGCCGCATCGGCCGCCAGCGTCGCGGGCTCCCCGGGCAGGGGCGACCAGCCGGCGCGCTCGTAGCGGCCGAACGCGAAGGCCCGCACGTAGACTGGCGCGTGCAGCAGCTCCGCCGCGTCACCGCGATCGTCCAGGCGGATGAAAACCTCGGGCTTGTTCCCCGGCTGGAAATCCGTGCGCCTGGGCAGCGGCCGGCGCGTCTGGTCGTCCCACAGCCAGTTGCCGCCGCCGGTGGCCACTTCGCGGGTTTCGGCCTCGCGGGCGGCGGCGGCTGCGGGGCGCAGATGTTCTTCCAAGGTCGCTCCGAGATTTTCGAGCGGCACTGGCGAGGCGCTGAGCAGCCAGACAAACGCGCACTCCGTGGCCAGCACCGCACCGGAGATCGCGGCGTAGTCCGCCAGTCCCGGCGCGCGACGACCGCTCGCCGCGGGTGCGCCGGATTTCTCCCGCCGGGCCCAGAGCCCGAGCGCGGCGACGAGCAGCAGCACCGCGGCGCAGGCGCGGACGACCGGCGGTAGGGCGTCCGGCCAGCCGCGGAGCAAAGCATACGCGGCAGCCGTCCCGGCGATCAGGAAAATGGTGCGGAGGAACGTCATGCCCGGCGGGTTCTTTCGCGTCGGAGCGGCTCGAGCGCAACCGGTGGAAGCACGCGCTTCGGCAGAGCGCCCCGCCATGCCTTGGCCGGCATGTCGGAAATGACAATCAGACTCGAATCGTCACCGACTTTCGCCGCGGCGGATTGCAGGTCGTGCGCCTCGGTGCCGGCGGCACGCTTTGCCCGCGCGAGCACCTCCTGGCAGTGCGCGAGCTGCGCGCGCGTGGCGGCGGGATGTTCCTTCCAGCCATCGAAATCCGCGGCGAGGAGCGCCGGCACGCCCAGCCCGTGGAGGTGTCGCAACGTTCCCGCCGCGAGCGAAATCGCGCGTTCAAAGCGGTCCGGCCGGATCAGCCCGCCGTCCGCGCCGAATGAATGGAACAACACCACGCAACCGCGCGGATGGAATCCCGGCGGATCGGCCTCGCGCACCAGCGGCGGTGCGCCCGCGGCATGTGCCCGGAGCGTGGCCGGCCAGTGGATCCGCCGCGCCGGATCGCCGGGACGCACCGGCCGCAGCCCGCGCGGCTCGCCCGGAGCCTCGCCGGCGGAAGCGCCCTCGACCGGCGAGGCGTCCATCAACACCCCCGGCGCCCGCAGCGCCCGTGGCACCACCGGACGCGGGAAAACAAGCAGCGGGTGCGACGCATCGCCCGTCCGCCGGAAGCGGAACAAGCCGAGCGGAAAGACCGACTCGAGCCGCAGCGGATGGACTTCCACTGCACCCCGCTCGGGCACCGCCACGCGGAGGTCGAGGTCCGCCGCCGAGCCGGCCGCGATCCACGCCGCCCGGCCGCCGGCGCGGGTTTTTCCGGGCAACTCGATCTCGAAGGAAACGCCGAATGCGTCGAGAAACCCGCGCGGGTTTTCCAAGGTCAGCCGCAGCGGAAAGATCGCTCCGGCCGTCACCTTTTCCGGTGCGTCCAGACGCCCGGCGAGCTTCGCGAGGTTCGCGCGGCCGAGGACGAAGGCCAGCCCCAGCAGGCACCATGCGGCCAGCCCGAGCGCGGCGAGCACGCCATCGATCCGCCACAGCCCGGCGACGAGAAGAACGAGGCCGGCCGCGCCGATCACCGCCCCGCGCGCTTGCAGGCTGCCGCGGATTCGACCGGTGGATGGCGCTTTCACCGCGGCGCGGAGGTTATTCCGAAAAGAGAGGAACCACGGAAGGCACGGAATACACTGAAGTTCAGAGGATCAGAGTTTGGTTCAAATTCCCGGTGGAACGCGGACTTCCCGCGCGACCATCATTCCTTTCCGTGTGTTCCGTGTGTTCCGTGGTTGTCGTTTCCCCGCTCAGGAGGATTCCGCCTCGTCACCTGCCGTCGGAGTGACCGCGGTCTTCGGCTTCGGCTCCCATGCCAGCGGCTTGGCATCGGCCCAGAGTTCCTCGAGGCCGTAGAAATCGCGCATTTCCGGGTGCATCACGTGCACCATCACGTCGATGTAATCGAGCACCACCCAGCGGGTGTCGGCCACGCCCTCGCGGTGGACCGGTTTCACGCCGTGCCATTCCTCGATCAGGCCCGCGATGTCGCGCAGGATCGCCCGCAGGTGCGGCATCGACGAGCCGGAGCAGACGACCATGAAGTCGGTGAGGTTCGAAATACCGCGCATGTCCCAGATGCGGATGTTTTCGGCTTGGATCTCGTCGGCCGCCTTCGCGCAGGCCAGGGCCAGTTCTTCTCCTTGGATGGGCATGATGTGGGGAAATTTCCGCTCGCGGGACGGCCAGTGTATGCGGCGGACGCGCGACGCACAAAGCGGAAATGCGGGGGCGGGGGCGGGGAACATCGAGCATCGAACGTCCAACATCGAACTTTGAAGGAAGAGGGGAGCGCACGCGCCCTCGCGTGCCGTTTCCGGCGCCCTCGCCGGAAACGGCTCCGCATGCCGGGGCGCGTTCTGATGCCGGAGGGCTCTCGTGGTACCGGCCCTCCGAAACGCGAGGGCGCGTTCCGGAACACGCGGGGGCGCGTGTGCTCCCCCTGTGGAAATGGGCTGGAACAGGGGCGCGGACCGCTTAAAGTTTCCGCCATGGCATTGTCCGAGAAAGTCCGCCGCTTGGCCGAGAGCTATGCCGAACTGAGCCAGGAGGAGCAGCTCGAGTTCCTGTCGCAGGTGACCGCCGAAGACGATGCTCACCTGAGCGCGGAATGGACCGCGGAACTCCGCAGCCGGGCGGACGACATCGATTCGGGGCGGGTGAAGTTGATCGACGGCGAGGAAGTGCTGCGGCGGTTGCGGGCCATCTGACGCGATGCTTGTTTCCCGCTTCCACCCGGCCGCGGAGGAGGAACTTCTCGAGGCGGGCAGGTATATCAAGGCGGACGATCCGTGGCAGGCGGATCTGTTCGAGAGAGCTTTCTCGAATGCGCTCGCGCTCGCCTGCCGGGAGCCGTTCATTTTCCGCTGCTTCGAGGACGATTTCCGGAAGGTCCGGGTGGGAAAGTTCCGCTACCTCCTGATCTTCCGGTTGCGAGCCGACGAGGTGCAGGTTCTTGCGGTGGCCCACACGAGTCGCCGGCCCGGCTATTGGAAGAACCGTGCCCGCGGATGGCCGGAGTAGGGGAGGTGAACGTCGAACATCGAACGTCCAACATCCAACATCGAACGTCGAAGGAAGAGGCGCGGAGGACGCCGAGAGAAACGCGGAGGACCGGGGTCTTCGTTTCGAATTTCGTGCTTTAACATTCGTGCTTTCTTCTCCCCTCTACTTCGCCGCGGCGCGGCGGAGGCGGTCCATGATGGCGACGCCGAGGCCGGTTTCGCTCACCGGTTCGGCGACGATCACGTCCACGCCGGCTTCGTCGAGCAGGCGCATGGTGAAGAACAGGCGGATCGCCGCCTCGGCGAGCTTGCCGCTGCCGGGGCTGAGGCTTTCGACGCGTTCCCACTCGTGGAGCCGCACGTAGGCACCGTCGTCCTCGCCCTTGTAGCTGAGCAGGGCGTAGCGCTTGCCGGGCTCCGGTTTGAAATCCTCCGGCTTTTCCAACAGCACCAGCGGCGTGCGCGGCGCGTAGTGGCTCGGCAGTTGCCCGGGCGCGTGCGGCAGCTCGCCGACTTTCTCCTTCACCTTCTCGACCTTGCCGAACGGCTGGAGCTGTTCCTTGGTGATCGGGCCCGCGCGGTGCAGGTGCAGGAGCGGCTTTTTCCCCTCGCGCGGCTCGATCTCGATGATCGTGCTTTCCAAGCCCTCGGCGCACGCCCCGGCATCGATCACGAGCGGGACGCGGCCCTCGAGTTCCTTCAGCACGGCGGACGCGGACGTCGGTGAGATCCGGCCGAAGCGGTTCGCGCTCGGCGCGGCGATCGGTTTCCCGAGCATCCGGCCGATCGCGCGGAAAACCGGGTGCGCGCTCTGGCGGACGGCCACCGTCGGCAAGCCGCTGGTCACGATGTCCGGCACGTCCGGGTGCTTCGGCAGCACCAGCGTGAGCGGCCCGGGCCAGAAGGCGGAGGTCAGCTTGTTCACCGTCTCGGCGATTTCCGCGGGAACCTCGGCCACCGTCTTGAGGTCGCCGCGCGAGGCGATGTGGACGATCAGCGGATCGAACGACGGCCGCTCCTTCGCGGCGAAAACCTTCGCCACCGCCTCCGCGTTGAGAGCGTCCGCCGCCAAGCCGTAAACGGTCTCGGTGGGGACGGCGACGGTCTCGCCGGCGGCCAGCGCGGCGACGGCTTCCCGCACGGCGTCTTTCATTTCCTCGTCGGAGGCGTGGACAATTCGAGTCTCGGACACGGGCGGAGCTTGGCACGCGCCGCCGAGCTTGCGAACCCGGATTTTCCCTTTCTCGCGCCGGGAGGCAGCCGCTAGCCTGCGCCATGAACGCCTCCGAAACGCCGCCGAAGAACCTCGTGCTCGTCGGGTTCATGGGCTGCGGAAAATCCACCATCGGCCGCGAGCTGCACCACCGGCTCGGCTACCCGCTGGTGGACATGGACAGCACCATCGAGCATCGCGTCGGCAAGCCGATCCGCGAGATCTTCGCCGCCGAGGGCGAGGCCGCGTTCCGCGACATGGAGAGCGCCCTGCTCGACGAACTCCTCGCGGGAAACGGCCGGCGGATCATTTCCACCGGTGGTGGCGTGGTGGTGCGCGAGAGCAACCGCCCGCTGCTGCGACGGCTCGGCTTCGTCGTCTGGCTGGACGCGCCGGTGGAGGCGATCGTCGAGCGCACCTCGCGCAATCGCGACCGCCCGCTCCTCCACGCCGAGAATCCGACGGAAAAAATCCGGGCGCTGCTCGCCGAGCGCACGCCGTGGTACCGCGAAACGGCGCACCTCCGGATCGACACCGAGGACCTCGACTTCGACGAGATCACCACCGGCATCCTCGAAAGCGCTCGCTATTTCTTCACCGGACACGAGACGTAAGTCATGGTCGGCCGGATCAAGGCGATCGCCCGCGAGCTGGGCTTCGACGACTGCCGGATCGCGCGGGCGAAGACGGCGAGCCACGCGGAGACCTTCCTCGGCTGGCTCGGCGAGGGCTGCCACGGTGACATGGCGTGGATGGAGAAAACCCCGGAGCGCCGGTGCGATCCGCGCGAGGTGCTGCCCGGCTGCCGGTCGGTGATCTGCCTGGCACTGAACTACTATCCGGGTCGTACTCCATTTCCCGAGGGCGCGGAGGGCGGCTACCGGATCGCGCGATACGCGTGGAACGACGACTACCACGACTTGATCTGGGCGAAGCTCAAAACCTTCGACCGCCTGTTGGCCGATGAATTCGGCGGCACGCAGCGCTACTACGTGGACACGGGCCCCGTGCTCGAGCGCGACTTCGCCGCGGACGCCGGCCTCGGCTGGAACGGCAAGTCCACCGTGCAGATCCACCGCCGGCTCGGCACTTGGTTTTTCCTCGCCGAGCTGCTCACCACGCTCGACTTGCCCCCGGACGAGCCTTTCGGCGACCACTGCGGAAAATGCACGCGCTGCATCACGGCCTGCCCGACGCAGGCGATCGTCGCGCCGCGCCGCGTCGATGCCCGGCGCTGCGTTTCCTATCTCACCATCGAGCACAAGGGGCCGATCCCCGAGGAGTTCCGCGAGGCGATCGGCGACCGCATCTACGGCTGCGACGACTGCCTCGACGCCTGCCCGTGGAACAGGTTTGCCCTCGAGTCGCGCGAGCTGGCGTTCCATGCCCGCGAGCCGGTTTTCCGGATGTCGCTGCGCGATTTCCTCGGTCTCGACGACGAGAGCTTCCGCCGGCTTTTCGCGAAGTCGCCGATCAAGCGCATCAAGCGCCCGCGCTTCCTGCGCAACGTCTGCGTGGCGCTCGGGAATGTCGGCACGCGGGACGATCTGCCGGCGCTGCGGCGGGCGGCCGCGGACCCCGATCCGCTGATCGCGGAACACGCCGCTTGGGCTTTGGCGAAAGTGGCGGAACGTTGCGGCGTCCATGAAGGTCCACCATCTTGAGCAGGAGCAATTTCTCCCGGTGCCCCGCGAGCGGGCGTGGGAGTTCTTTTCCCGACCGGCGAACCTCGACCTGCTCACGCCGCCGGAAATGGCCTTCGAAACGATCCGGCAGGACGCGGAGACAATCTATCCCGGCCAGATCATCGTCCATCGGGTGCGGATTTTGCCGGGCGTGAAGCGCCGCTGGGTCAGCGAAATCACGGCGCTCGAGCACGGCCGCTGGTTCATCGACGAACAGCGCGCCGGACCGTTCAAGTTCTGGCAGCACCGCCACGCGTTGGACGACACGGACGGGGGCACGCTGGTCCGCGACACGCTGCGATACGCCTTGCCGCTGAGTCCGCTCTCGGAGATCGCGCACCCATGGCTGGTGCGGCCGATGCTCGAGAAGTTGTTCCGATTCCGTCGCGGGCGGCTGGCGGAGATCTTCACTTCGCCGGCACGCGCAGCTTCGCCGGCGGATGCCCGGGAGCCTCGGCGATGAATTCCCATGCGCCGCCCGGCGCGGCATCGGCGGCCTCGGCCGGCAGTTCGAGGCTGCCCTCGACGCTGCCGCTCGTTTCCACGACGCCCTCCGCCAGCCCGAGGATGGCGCGGACCATGGCGTTCGCCTCTTCCTCGCTCACCGCCACCTGCGGCGGCATCGGGATCTCGCCCCACGCGCCGCTGCCGCCGGACAGGATCTTTCCCGCTAGATAATCCTCCGCCTTGTCCTGATCGCGGTATTTCATCGCCACATCGAGATAAGACGGCCCCACCGAGGGCAGCTCCATCTGGTGGCAGGCGAGGCACTGCCGCTCTCTCACCAGCGAGGCAATTTCCGGAGAAAATGTCACGCCGCCGGCATCATGACCTTTGAGCGGAATGTAGCGCGCGCGGACGCGGACTTGCTCGGCTTCCGGCGCCGGGCCATTCGTGCGAACCGTAAAATTCACCGTCTCGCCGAAGCCGAGCGACGCCGGCTTGTCGGCCAGCTCGATCGTGAGCGGCGGCTTCTCGATGGAGTCGCCGAGCGGGATTCGCCGGATTGCCACGCCGCCTTTGCCGTCCTTCGCCACGGCGCGCAGTTCGTTGCCTTCCTCGGCGAGCGTCAGGGTCGTGCCGCTGCCGAGACGCTTCTCGTCGGTGCCGGTCGTGAGCCACCAGTCGAAGCTGATCTCGTCGCCATCCGGATCGTTCGCCTCCGCCACGGCGAAAATCGACGGGTTCTCCGAAGAACGGGTGATCTCGAACTTCGGCGCGCGGTTTTCCTCTTGTGGGCGCAGGCGCTGGATGCGGCCGTTGCGGTTGAAATACCACTCGCTGCCGTACTCGAGCAGCCAGACGGTGCCATCGGCCGCCATCTCCATGTCCATCGGATGCATGAAGTCCTCGCCGACGATCTCGATTTTCTTCAGAGTCTCATCTTCTTCGAGTTTGGCTTTCCATATCTTTCCGCGGATCCAGTCGTAGACCAGCAGCGAGTGATCGTCCTCGGCCGGCAGCAGGTTGAACGCCCGCTCCGGATCATGACGGAAAACCGGACCCGCCATCGCGTTGCGGCCGCCCGAGCCGAGTGCCGGGAAGGTTTCGCTCTCCGCGTAAGGATACCAGATGAACGCGGGCTGGGCCGGCGGCAACTCGCGCAGGCCGGTGTTCCGGCGGCCGGGATTCACCGGCGCCGCGGGATCGAACTTCTCGCCCACTTCGCCGGTGCCGAAATCGCGGCGCGCGTACGGCCGGTTGTCGGCGATCGCGAACGGCCAGCCAAAATTTCCCGGCGACTTCGCCTGGTTCACCTCGTCATGACCGGGCGGACCCTTCTCCGAAGCCTCGCCCGCATCCGGGCCGATATCGCCCCAGTAGACGGTGCTCGTCTCCGGATCGATCGAGATGCGGAAGGGATTCCGGCAGCCCATGGCGTAGATCTCCGGCCGCGCGGTCTCCGTGCTCGGGGGAAAGAGGTTTCCCTCCGGAATCTCGTAGCCGTCCGCCGTCGGCCGGATGCGGAGGATTTTGCCGCGCAGGTCGTTCGTGTTCCCGGCGCTCCGCATCGCGTCGAAATGCCGGCGGTCCTCGCGGTCGTCGAGCGGCGAGTAGCCGTCGCTCTGGAACGGGTTCGTGTTGTCGCCGGTGCTCAGGTAGAGCAGGCCGTCCGGCCCGAATGCCAGCGAACCGCCTTGGTGGCAGGTGCGGTGTTCGCGCTCGGTCGGCACGTCGAGCAACGGCTGCTCGGAGGCCATGTCAAGCCGGCCGTCCTTCAAGCGGAAGCGCGACAGCCGGTTGAGGATCTCGACCGGGTGGCTGTAGTAGAGGTAGAGTGTCTGGTTTTTCGCAAAGCCGGGATCGAGCGCGATCCCGAGCAAGCCGTCTTCCCGCGCGTAGTCGCTGTTGCGGTGGGTCCCGCGCAGGGCGGTCACCGGAACTTCGCCGATCACGAACATCCCGCCGGTTTCCGGATTCACCCGCAGCACCCGGCCCTCCCGCTCAACCACGTAAAGGTCGCCGTCCGGCGCCACGGCCAGCTCCATGGGGTCGCGGAGGTTTTCCGCGACCACGAGCCGCTCGATCGGAGCCGCGAGGGCACAGCCGGCCATGGGCAGGAGAAGAATCGGGTGAATGCGCATGCTCGCACCCACTACGCGCGAGCCGGACGCGGAATTCAAGCCACCCGTTCGGGAGGTTGAACTCTGGACTCGCCGCCCGGCCGCGGCCACGCTCCGGCATGCGACGCCTCTTCCTGCTCGACGGCATGGCCCTCATTTACCGGGCCCACTTCGCGCTGATCCAGAACCCGATCCGGAACTCGAAGGGCGTCAACACCTCGGCGCTCTACGGCTTCATCAACACCCTGCTCGCGATCCTGGAAAACGAGAAGCCGACGCACATCGGCGTCGCCTTCGACACCTCCGCGCCCACGCCGCGCCACGTGAAATTTCCCGCCTACAAGGCGCAGCGCGACGAGATGCCCGAGGAGCTCGCCGCCGCCATCCCGAACGTGAAGGCGCTCTGCCGCGCGTTCCACATCCCGGTGCTCGAGCTCGACGGCTACGAGGCGGACGACATCATCGGCACGCTCGTCCGCCGTGCCGATCGCGAGGGGGATTTCGAATCCTTCATGGTCACGCCGGACAAGGACTTCGCCCAGCTGGTCACCGCCACGACCGCGATGTGGAAGCCGGGCCGCAAGGGCAGCGACCACGAGGTGATGGACCTGCCCGCCATCCTGAAGCACTGGGAAATCGAGCGCCCCGAGCAGGTGATCGACATCCTCGGCCTGTGGGGCGACACCTCGGACAACATCCCCGGCATTCCCGGCATCGGCGAGAAGACGGCGAAGAAGCTCATCGCGGAGTTCGGCTCGGTGGAAAATCTGGTCGGCAACACCGACAAGCTGAAAGGCAAGCAGCGCGAGAATGTCGCCACGCACGCCGACCAAGCGCTCCTTTCCAAGGAACTCGCCACGATCCTCTGCGACGTCCCGATCGACGTGACCTGGGACCAGCTCGAGCTTTCCGCGCGCGACGACGACGCGCTGAAGACGCTTTTCACCGAGTTCGAGTTCCGTTCCCTGACAAAGCGGCTGTTCGGCGATGCCACACCGCCGGCCGAAGCGGTGAAAGCCGAGGCGCCCACCTTGTTCGATACCTTCAAGACGATCCGCGACGTGCCGCATGAGTATCATCTCGCGGACACACCGGAGATGAGGGAGAAGTTGTTTGCCGCCCTGGAATCGCAGGAGGCATTCTGCTTCGACATCGAGACGACCTCGCTGGACCGCTTCGAGGCGAAGATGCTCGGTGTGGCGTTTTCCTGGAAAGCCCACGAGGCGTGGTTTCTGCCGTACGGTCCCGAGGTTCACGACCGCCTCCGCGCGCTGCTTGAAGGGCCCGCGGAAAAGATCGGCCACAACCTGAAGTATGATCTCTCGGTCCTGCTCAACCACGGCATCCGAACGCGCGGGCCGTTCTTCGACACGATGCTGGCGGACACGCTGGTCTCGCCGGACCGGCGGCACTCGATGGATTATCTCGCGGAGACGCTGCTCGGCTACACGCCGATCAAGCTCGTCGACTTGTGTGCGGAGTTCGGCGCGGATTGCTCGGACGGCGATCCCGGCGACCTCTTCGAGCACGCGAAGAAGTCCCGCGCCAACAAGGAGCTCGACGTTTCCCGCATTCCGCTCGACCGCCTGGCGGAATACGCCGCCGAGGATGCGGACGTGACTTTCCAGCTCGCGGTGAAGATCCGCCCGCTGCTCGCCGAGGCTCGGCAGGAGAATATTCTCCGCGACATCGAGGCGCCGCTCCTGCCGGTGCTCGTCGCCATGGAAATGGAAGGCATTTGCGTGGACCGGGCCGCGCTCGATGCCATCGGCGTCGAGCTCCAAGGGCAGATCGACGAGCTGGTGAAGCGCATCCACCGCCACGCCGACCGCTCGTTCAACATCGGCTCGCCCAAGCAGCTCGGCGAGGTGCTCTTCGACGAACTCGGTCTCGCGGACAGGGCGAAGAAAACCAAGACCGGCCAATACAAAACCGACGAGCAGACTCTCGCCGCGCTCGAGGGGAAACATCCGATCGTCTCGGATATCCTAGCATGGCGCGAGGCGACGAAGTTGAAGTCCACCTATCTCGACGCGCTGCCCACGCATATCAACTGCGGCACCGGGCGTGTGCACACGCATTTCCACCAGCTCGTCGCCGCCACCGGCCGGCTCGCCTCGACGGATCCGAATCTCCAGAACATCCCGATCCGCACCGAAGCCGGCCGCCAGATCCGCAAGGCCTTCGTCTGCCGCGATCCGGACAACTACACGATTCTTTCCTGCGACTACTCCCAGATCGAGCTGCGGATCATGGCCGCGCTCAGCGGCGACGCCACCATGATCCAAGCCTTCCGCGACGGCACGGACATCCACAGCACCACCGCGTCGAAGGTCTTCGGCGTGGCGCTCGACGCCGTCACCTCCGACATGCGTCGTACTTCGAAGATGGTGAACTTCGGCATCATCTACGGCATTTCCGCCTTCGGCCTCAGCCA
>CBFGTW010000132.1:0-12255 GCA_965651855.1 uncultured Verrucomicrobiales bacterium | reverse complement strand
ACCTGCTCGTTCGTCGCGTCGCGCGCGATCACGCGCCTCGTCGCCGGATCCGGCGGCGGCGGCGCGTCGCTCACCCGCTGCGTGCGCGGCGGTGTGTGGGCCAGGACGACGTCGTTTTCCGAGACGTGCAGCGGATACACCGGGAAGTCGCCCGCAGCGGGAAAATAGAACGCCAGCCCGAGGCTCAGCACGCCGTGCGGTTCGAGATCGTGGCCGGAGGAAAGCGTGCCCGGGTGTCCCGCCAGCGGGATCGCTCCGGCGGGGATCTGGGCGAGTACCTCGATCCGGCGGCCGATGCCGGTGGGATTTGTCACGACCAGGGATGCGCCGTAGGCTACGCCCGGCTGGAAGTCGCCGGTCACCGGATTCTCGACGCGCCGGCCCTTCTCGAGGCGGAACGGTTCTTCGAGCGGATGGAACATCTGGCGCACCAGCAGCGGCGATTCCGGTGCGACTTCGTCCGTGCGGCGGGTGTCCTTGTAGAACATGAGCATCGGCTCGCGCGCCTTCACCCGCAGCGTGTTGCCGTCCACGTTCACCTCCGGCCGCTCCGCGGTGAAGGGCAGGTCGAGCAGCGCCAGGCAGAGCAACGCTTCGTTCGCGTTGGTGTGACAGGCATTGAAATGCGGGGAAAGGAACGGTCCCTCGCCGTCCCAGCCCGCGAGGTCGAGCCAGAAGCGGTTCAGCGGCATGAGGGTGGCCGTGTCCGTGGTACGGTGCCGGTAGTAGTTCGCTTCGCGCCACAGCCGGGTGGCGTCCGGGAAGACGCGGGCGGGCGGGGGAGGTGGCAGGGCTCCCGGCGCCTCCAACGGCACGAGGCCTTCGACGCTCCGGGTGCGGCGAGCCGCATCGGGTTCCGCGAAGGGATCACCGGCGAAAGGATCCACGTCCGCGGCTCCGGCGGTTGCCGTCAGTTGCTCGATCTTGTCGAGTTCGGTCGGACTATTGGTGACCAGCAGCCGGCTTCCGGCCAGCTGGGCGCTCGCGCCTTCTTCGAAGTTGACGCCCGCCCTTTCGAGCAAGGCGCGGATGGGTGGACGAGGCCCGGCGAACGGATTCCCTGATTCGTCATCCACGGCGTTGGACAAACTCTCGACGAAACCCGGAGGGATCCGGAACGTCCGCGTATAAAAATCCTCCCCCGTCTCCGTCTGTGGCACGAGCGTCACCGCGTGGTCGTCCACCTTGTAGCGCAGCCGCGTGGCGTCGGTGATATACTTCAGTGCGACGGCCAGCGGCACGTTCCGCACCCGGAGTTCCGGAATGCGGAGCGATCCCGGGTCACCGCCGATGAGACCATCGGCCTCCCCGCCACTGCTGCCAGGGCGTCGGCGGATGACGAAATTGACGCCCTTCCTGGATGGATCGAGCTCCAGCGAATCGAGTTCCGTTGCCCGCTGGCGGAGAAACTCGATGGCTTCCTCGACGGTGGTGTCTTCGAAGTTGATGCTCGGGATGATGATACGGCGGAGTTTTTCCTGAAGATAAGCGATGCCGCGCTCCGATTCCGACGGTCCCCCGCCGGCGCCGTGTTCGAGTTCAGCCAGGCCGAGGGAGTCCTCTTCCGCCAGATCGCCGCCGCGCAGAGTCTCGGTGAAAAGCATCGTCTCGGCCTCGGCGTTGGGCGCGAGTCGCTCCCAGCAATCCGCCAGATCCATGGCGATGCGTTCGCGCGCGTCCGGCAGGGCACGGGCGAGCAGGGCCTTCTCGGCAAAGTTCAGCTTTCGCCAGAGATAGGGCCGGAGATAGGTCGAAAGATCGCGGTCCAACAACAAATCGTCGATGAACTGCGGCTCGGGCTTTTCCGCCAGCAGCGGTTTGACGTGTTTCTCGAAGAACGCGCCGTCCTTGCGCGCGAGGAACAGGTGGAACTCGTGGCAATGATGCTCCGCCAGCAGCTCGAGCTTCCGTTCTTCCGCCAGCTCGGGCCACTCGGCGAGGAAGGAGAAATCGCGCAGCCGCTCGTCGCCGGTCATCCCGTCGAGAAAGCGCAGCGCTTCGCCGAAGGTCGTGAACGCGCGCCAGTCGGCGTCGAGCAGGTTCTCGATGGTGGCCTCCGCGCCCGGGGCCAGGGCGGCGGCGCGGCGGGTGGCGATGTGGTGGACCTCCGGGTCGAGCGGCCGCGCGATGCGGCGGTCGCGCACCGGCGTTTCATTTGGTGGCAGCGGCACGTGGAGCGTCTGGACGGAATGCGGCCCGGCAATCACGACGGCGATCGATTGGCTGCCGTCGAAGTCCTCCACCGGTACCTCGATCCGTCCGTTTTCGTCCGGCTGGAGATCGAAGCGGATGTGGGACTGCACGGCGAGGAAGTCGCAGATCGCCGCGTGTTCGTCGTGCTGTCGGGCGTCGCGACCGTCGGGATCCCAGTCTTCGTAGAGCGGCGGCAGGTCGCGCTTCGGCGTCGCCGTCCCCGCATCGCCACCGCGGCCGGTCCGCTCCTCCTGCTGGATTTCCTGTTCGGTCCAGCGGTGCAGCAGCAGCCCGGGCCGCGGCAGCATCGAGCCGGGGAATTTCGGCGCAGCGCGGCGTTCGAGAATGTAGCGCATCTCATCGCTCAAGCGCCCGCCGGCCATGAAGCCGTTGGCATCGAGCGGCGGCGTGACGATCGGTCCGACCGGCGCGGCGAACGGCGCCAGTCCGCCGCCCGACCCCCATCCGGAGTGGCGGTAGCGCGTGCCGACGAAAGTGACGCGGGTGTCCGGGGCGGCGTCGCGCAACCGGACGACGAGCGTGAAATCGTCCAATTCCGCGGCGGCGACGGCTGTCGGGGCAGGCTGGAGCACCGGCAGGATGCGGGCTTTCGAGACGAGCAGGTCGCCGCGGCGCGTCCCGCCGGAGACGAGGATCCGGCTTTCCGCCGTGCCCTGGACGAGCCGGTGGTCGCCGGGCGGCAGGTCACGGATCACGAGCTGGTTTTCCTCGAGGGCGATCTTGTCGAAGTGGTCGCGCAGCGGCGTCTCGCCGCGCATCTCGATGAGCGAAAGCACGTCACGCCGCGGTTCGGCGGCGGGGCGGACGAGCGGCAAGCGGACCGCTTCTCCGGCGGCCAGGTGCACCCGCTGCGGCGGCTCCACATCGTGGATCGCGGGACGCAGCGTGGCGTCGGAAAACCCGGTGCCGCTGGCGGTGACGGACGCGATCCCGTCCATCCAGCCGAGCTCGACTTTCCCGTCGTCGTCGGTGCGCATCTCGTGGCGGACCGGCTCGCGGAAACCCTCGCGGCGGAACTCGAACGTCACCGCGCGCGATCGCAGCGGCTCGCCGTTGCGACCGCGGAGTTCCAGATGGTGGCCTTCTTGGGTGAGCGCGAAGAACGCGCCGGCGATGCGTGCGGAATGGAGATCGCCGTTCAGACCGACGCGTTCGGCGACCTCGAGCTTCCGCGGCTCGCCGCCGGTTCGCGGCGTCACGGTGCCGCGCAACGTGAACTCCAACGCGAGCAGATCCTCCGGCACGAGAAACGGCACGCTGAGGGCGGGGGCGAGCTTCAGGTCGGCATCGATCACCCGCTCGGTCGTCACGTCGCCAAGCAGCGCCGCGCGCACGACCAGCGATACGTTCTCCAGCCGATCCAGCGGCACCTCCCGTCCGTGGTTCGTCAGGCGCGGCCGGAGCTGGAGCCGCGCGGTTTTTCCGGCGAGGAGCTGCTCGCGGTCGAGGTGGAAGCGCGCCTCGAGGGCGAGCTGCTCGCCGCGCGGTCCCAACTCGATCGGTGCGGCGAGCTTTCCGGCGAGGACGAAGCCTCGCGTGGCCGGCTGGTTCGGCCCGTCCGGGATGAAGATCCGGCCGTCCGCGTCGGCCTCAAAGGTTTCGCGTCCGAGCGCAACCGCCGCTTCCCGCACCGACTCGCCGTGTTCGTCGAAAACCCGGACCGTCTGCCCGTCCGCCACGCGATCGGTGTATGGCGTGAGCGCCCCCTTCCGCACCAGCGCCCGCGCCGAGACCTGTCCGGCGACGAATTCCACGAGCCACGCGCCCGCGCCTTCGAGTTCCGGCAGATCGACCGACTCCCGATGCAGCACCATCGGCGGCTGGTCGAAAGCGAGCCGGCGCTCGTGGTGCGGCACCAGCCCGTCCACATCGATCTCCACCTCCGGCTGGCGGGCGTGGCGGCGCACGTGCTCCGGCACGTCGATCTCGAAGATCCGCACCAGCAGCTCCGGCGTGTTCTTCAGGTCCAGCGGCAGCGAAACCTCCGCCTCGCTGGAAAACGCCCCCGGCGCCGAGCGGGGGATCGTGATCCGCGTTTCATCCTGCAGCTTCTTCGTTTCGGCCGCGCCGAGAATCGCGCTCCACGGCGAAAGCTCGTCCCCGGTCAGCAACCGGGCCCGGGCGTGCAACCGCGCAAGCCGCTGCTCCTCGACGTAGGGTGCGAACGGCGCGCTGTCCTCGGCATCGGCCAGCAGCCGCAGGAGATAGTCCTCCACCAGCTCCGCGTCGTCCCGCACGGGCGGACAACCGGTGGCCGCGGCGAAGTCGGCTTCGAGATCGGCGCGCGGGGCGTCCGTCCGCTGCCGTTGGATTTCCGGGCTCCCCGGGCGCGGCAGCTCGAGATATGCCAGAAAATCCAGCAGGGGGTATCGATTCATCTTCGCCTGCAATCTCAAGTGATGATAAAAGACATGCGCTTTCAGCGAGTTGAGCGCCGGCGGCAAGGTGGCGGCGAATTCCGCGCAGCGCCGCAGATGTTCCGCATGCGCCTCCGGCGTCCGGGCGAAGTCGACCTCGGCACCCGGCATCCGCCGGCTCATCCACTGGACCGCGAACGCCGCGTTGGCCCGGACTTCCGGAGCCGCCGCGAGGAGTTCGTCCAGTTGGCCGGCGGTCAATCCAGCGTGCAGCCGCTCGGAGCCGAAGACCACCGGCGGATCCAGCCGCATGCCGCGCAGCACCAGATCCACCACGCCCGGATGATCGGCCCGTCTCAGGAAGTCGAGCAACCACCGGATCTTCTCCGGCCGCGCGTTTTCCAGGTCTGCCAATTCCCGCAGCACGCGCTCGCCGAGGTAGTGGCGGTATTCCTCGCCACGCGAGGCTCGCCCGGCTTCCCGCTCGAAGGCCGCTTCGTCCACCGCCGCCGGATCGAGCGTGGTGGGCAGCGCCGCCGCCGCGGCCGCGGCATCCGGGCGGGTGTGGTCGAAGGTCAACTCGAGTCGCCGCGCAAGCGCTTCGAGGCTCTCCTCCGGCGCCTCGCCGTAATCCAGCAGCAGCTGACGATCCTCGAGCGTCTCCAGGCCGTCATCGGAAACCGGATCCTTCCGCCGTGCGGTCGCCTGCCGCCACGCCGCCAGCGTTTCCTCGAAGGTCGCCGATTCCCCGCGGAGCTGGTGGTGGAGCGCCTTGTGGAAAAAATGGTCGCGCGTCCCGGGGATGAGCCCCGCCAACGCCTCCTCGCGTGTCTCCGGATCGGCGAAGCGCTCGACAAACCGGTCGTCGTCGGCCGCGGCGGCGACCAGCCCCGCCGCCAAGAAGAAGAGGGTTTTGTACATGAAGCGCAGGCTAGCGGAACCGACGCTCGCCCGGAAGGGGAAGTTGGGGCGAGTCCGGAGAAGTTGCTTCCGATTCCTTCCGTTTCCTTGACAATCCGGCGTTTCCGCCGCTTATGGGGCAGGGGATATGGCAAGACGTCGGCCGGCAATGGTGAAACTCTCGCGACTCGAGGCGCGCACGCGCTTCGTCCAGGGAGCGAGCCGCCTCGTGTTCGTCGCGTTTTGCCTCTCGGTCGGATTCGTCGTCGTGGCGACCGCCTTTCCGCAGCGCCGCGCGCTCGAGGACCTCGAGCAGAAGCTGGTCGCGGTGCGCGAGCGAGAGAACGCGGTGCTGGCCGACCGCGACCACCACGAGATCGAATACCGCGCCCTGCGGGAAGATCCGGCGTATCTGGAAATCCACGCCCGCGACCGGCTCGACTACTACAAGCCCGGCGAGCGCGTCCTGAAGTTCCGCCGCGAGTGATCGTGCTTGGCTGGGGCCGGCCGTGCCGGTAGCTCCTCGGCATGCGCGACGACATCGAACGGGTCCTCATCGACGAGGCCGTGATCCAGAAGCGGCTCGACCACATGGCCGCGGACATCGAGCGCGAGTTCCCGGCCGGCCCGATGGTGGTCGTCATCCTGCTCAAGGGGGCGCTGGTTTTCGCCGCGGATCTGCTGCGCCGGATTCCGCGGCCGCTCGAGATCGAGACGCTGAACGTCGCCAGCTACCACGGCGGCACCCAAAGCTCGGGCAAGGTGGATTTTCCGGACCGCGAGTTCCCGGAGGTCCGTGGGCGGCACGTCTTGTTGCTCGACGACATCCTCGACACGGGCCGAACACTGCATGCGGTGGCGGCCCGGTTGCATGACGAAGGCGCGGCGGCCGTGCACACCGGCGTGCTGCTCGCCAAGGACAAGCCGCGCGCCGAGGAAGTGCAGGCGGACTACGTGGGCTTCGAAATCGGGGACGAGTTCGTCGTCGGCTACGGCCTCGACTACAAGGGCCGCTACCGGAACCTGCCCTACGTCGGCGTCCTCAAGACCCCGCCGGCATGAGCCCGCGGCAGAAGCCAGAGCTCAGAAGCCGGTCCGAACTCTGAACTCTGAAGCTTCCGCCCCGCGTCTCACAAACTCCCGCCGGCGGTTTCGCCGGGGCGCCCGCGCTCGATCCGCTGCCAGCCGGCGCGCGCCGCGGGACGGGCACGGTCCCAGTCGAGCCGGGACTCGCCGCGCGACTGTTCCCACTCCTCGGCCAGCTCCTGCTCCGCATCCTCGTAGGTCCGGCCTTGGAAACTCGGATAGCGCGTGTAGCCCATACGGTAGGCCGGCTCGTAGTCGGCGTAGCTGTAGCCTTCTTCGTAGTAGGGCTCGTTCCGGTAGTTCTCTTCCCAGTAGGCGCTTTCAGCCGTGGGATCGATCTGCTCCGCGATGCCGTGCCCGGCCGCACCACCGGCGATCGCGCCGATCACACCGCCGACCATCGCGCCCACCGGACCGGCGGGTGCTCCGATGGCCGCTCCCGCCGCCGCACCCCCGGCCGAGCCGAGGCCCGTGCCGACGGGATGCGATCCGGGCGCGCCGGTGATCGGGTCGCGGTTCAAATCCCGGTGCTCGCGCTCCGCCTTTTCCGCTACCTCGCGATTCATGTCGCGGGTCTTCAAATCAGGGTTTTCTTGATTCATGGGAATCGACCCGCAGCGGATCCCATGCCGTCCGTGAACCCTTGAAAACCAATCCCATCTGGAATGCCGCCGTTGCAATCGGCACGCCGCCCCGGCGCTTTGCACTCACGCCCAGTTCTTCGATTGGCTGAGGAAAGCCCGCGGATTCTCGAGCACGACCTTGCGGATCGTCGCCTCGTCGTGCTGCCGGCGGCGCATCTCGAGCGCGCACTTCGGCACCGCCAGCGGATCGGAAACGCCCCAGTCGCAGGCCGAATTCAGCCACAGCCGGTCGGTCCCGTACATCTCGAAAATGTCGATCGCGCGGTCCGGCGTGCATTTGCTCTCCGGGTAAAGCGTCATCCCCGCCCAGTAGCCGGCGTCGAGCACGTGGCCGACGGTGTGCTCCTCGACGTGATCGATGATCACCTTCCCTCGGTCGAGCCCTCCGAAGCCGGCGAGCGAGTCCAGGATCAGCTTCGTGCCCTTCAATTTGTCCTCGAGGTGCGGCGTGTGGATCAGGATCGGCAGATCGTGGTCGAGCGCCAGCTGCACGTGCTCCTCGAAAATCCGCAACTCGTTGCGCGTGTTCTTGTTCAGACCAATTTCACCGATTCCCAGGACATTGGGCCGGGCGAGGAATTGCGGGATCAGGTCCATCACCTCGCGCGCGAATCCCGGGTCGTCCGCCTCCTTCGGATTGATGCACAGCCAGCAGAAATGCCGGATGCCGAACTTCGCCGCGCGCTTCGGCTCATACTCGGTGAGCTGGCGGAAATAGTCGTGGAAACCGTCCGCCGACGAGCGGTCGAAGCCCGCCCAGAACGCGGGCTCGCACAGCGCCTCGCAGCCGGCGAGCGCGAGTTTCTCGTAGTCATCCGTCGTGCGGCTGACCATGTGGGCGTGGGGCTCGATGTAGTTCACGGCTGGGTTTGAGAATTCTCACCGGCGGGGCGGGGGGCGCCGAACGCCCCTTGGAAGGCGGCCTGCGGGATCACTTCGGCGTCTTGGTCGGACAACGCCTCGAGCACCGCGCGCGCCCGGTCCGGCCGGTCTTCCAACAGGATCGGCAAGGCGTTCTTCAGCGCCTCGTAGCGGAAATCGCCGGCTCCCGGATGGCGATCGATCCGATCCAAGAACGCCGCCAGGTCGATCAGCTTGGCGCGCGCTCCGATGAACTGGAGGTCGAGGAGTTCCTTCTTGCTCGGCATGGCGGAAGATACGGTGGGCGCCGGAGTTTCCAGCGCAATGGGCGTTCCCCCGACGGAAATGCGCCCGGAGCCCCAAGGGAAGCGTTTTTCTTGGGAAGGGCGTCCGCACCCGGCGGTTTCAAAACCGCCGCCCCGGCGGGACGATCTTCTGGCCCGGAAACCGTTGCACTGGCTCGCTCGCGGCCCGCCGCGCTCGACGCGGCTGTCTGGACGACTCCGGTTGGAGAAACGTCCCACCAACGCCCGCAGGTCTCGGCCCCGTCTCGAATTTCGTGCTTCGAATTTCGTGCTTTCTCCCCTGAGCTGCCGCTGTGTTCGCCGCCACCTACGTCCATGATCTCGATCCCGTCGCGCTGTCGCTCTGGGGGCCGCTGGCCCTGCGGTGGTACGGGCTGGCGTATCTGATGGGCTTCCTGGTGGCGGTCGTGCTGCTCAAGTGGCTGGGCCGGCGGAACTTGTGGGTGCTGCCCGCGGAGAAGGCGACGGATTTCGTGGCGGCGGCGGCTTTGCTCGGCGTGTTCCTGGGCGGGCGGCTGGGCTACATCCTTTTCTATCACATCCCGCGGGAAGGGTGGGGGAGCCTCGCGGCGGATCCGCTGCTGGTGCTGCGCGTCTGGGACGGCGGCATGGCCAGCCACGGGGGGATTCTCGGGCTGGTGATCTTCACTTGGTTCTACGCACGCAGGGCGAAGGTTTCCTGGACCGGGCTTGGCGACGGCTTGTGCGTGGTGGCGCCGATCGGGCTGTTTTTCGGGCGGATGGCGAATTTCATCAACGGCGAGCTCTACGGGCGCGTGGCCGACGGTGTGGCATGGGCCGTGAAATTCCCGCTCGCGCTGGGCGATCCGAAGGCTCCGGAATTCCAACGATTCCCGCAGGCCGCCGCCGCCGCCGCGGATGCCGAGCCTGAACTCGCGGGCGCTTGGCAGATGTACGAGTCCGCCTACCTGGCCGGGAGCACCCAGGACTTGCACCACGCCCGTGGCGCGTACTTCGAGGAAATCCTCGCCGCGAACCGGGAATCCGACGCCGTTTCCGAAGCGATCGCGCCTTATCTCGAGCCGCGCCATCCGTCGCAAATCTACGAAGCGCTGCTCGAGGGGCTGCTGCTTTTCGCGATCCTCTGGATCGTGCGGGTGCGCTTCCCGAAGGCTCCGCACGGCCTGCTGACCGGCTTGTTTTTCGGCCTCTACGCGCTGTTCCGGATCTTCGCCGAGCAATTCCGGGAGCCGGACGCGGCGTGGATCGTGGAGGGCCTGGTGACCAAGGGGCAGTTCCTTTCGTTCTTCATGTTCGCGTTCTCGGCCGCCTTTTTGATCCACGCTTGGCGGCAGGCGAAAAAGGGAATCCGGCCGGCGTGAACCTCAGGCTTCTTCTTCCCACGCCCGGTTGAGCGCCGGCCCGAGTGGTCCGGCGAGCGCCGCCAGCCAGTCTTCCGGAAAGCGGATCACCGGCAGTTCCGGCAAGGTCCGCTCCGCGAGATCCTCCGCGGAAACCGCCGCCCGCGCGGTAAAATACCGCCCGCCGCCCGTGGCGGGGCCGACGACGCGGCCCACGTTCACGCCGATTCCCGGCAGGGCCGCCTGCACCCAACGCGCGCCCAGCAGGGGGCACATCACCTCGCCCTCGGCATAGACGCGGAAGTCGTCCATGCCTCCGCCGCCGAAATCGATCTCCCAGCCCGCCGAGCGGAAAACGCCGTCGCCGCCCGCCCATCGCTCGGACAACCTCGGCAGCAGCCAGAAGCGGACGGCTTCCTCGGCATCGCGGGGAGTCACCCGCAACCGGATCCGCGCCTCGGCCAAGCCGCGGAGCTGGCGCAGCGTCGTCACCACGATCGCGCGGTATCGCCGCGCCGCCTCGTCGTCTCCGACTTCCTCCGCCATGTCCGTGAGCACCCTGCCGGGCACCGGTTCCTGGATCTCGAGCTGCAGCAGTCTCACCCCGCCGACGTTCCCTTTCCCACACTCCGGTGCAAGCGGCAATTGGACGTCAAGCGGCGCCGCCATCACCGGGCAGCGGCGCGCGGTCCGTCCAGCGGTGGAACGCCGGCGGGATCTCCGCCTCGAAGGCCATGCGCCGGCGCGTGATCGGGTGCTCGAACGCCAGGCGCCAGGCATGGAGCATCAGCCGGCCGGTCGCGACCGTGTCCTTGGACGGCCTGCCGTAGATCGGATCGCCGAGCAAAGGCGCGCCGCGGTGGTGGAGGTGCACGCGGATCTGGTGCGTGCGGCCGGTGTGGAGGTGGCAGAGCACGAGCGAGGTCGCGGTTGCCTCGTCGTGGAGCAGGACCTCGTAGTCGGTGATCGCGGGCTTGCCGCCCGGCGGGTTCACCACCGCCATCTTCTGGCGGTTCACCGGGTGGCGGCCGATGTGGGTGAAAATCGTGTCATTTTCCGGCCGCGGCACGCCTTGGGTTACCGCGAGATAGAGTTTTTCCATCGTGCTGCGCTCGGAAAACTGGGCGACCAGCGACTGGTGCGCGGCGTCGGATTTCGCCACGACCAGGCAGCCGGAGGTGTCTTTGTCGAGCCGGTGGACGATTCCGGGGCGCTCGACGCCGCCGATCCCGGAAAGCCGGCCGTGGCAGTGGTGGAGCAGGGCGTTGACCAGCGTGCCATCGGGATTCCCGGGGGCGGGGTGGACGACCATTCCCGGGTCCTTGTCGAGGACCAGCAGGTCGTCGTCCTCGAACAGGATGCGCAGCGGGATATCCTGCGGGGCGGCGTCCAGTGGCACCGCCTCGGGGAGCGCCACGGCGATGCGGTCGCCGGCTTTCACGGCGTCGCGGGGTTTCGCCGGCTGGCCGTTCACCAGGATGTACTGCTCGCGGATGAGCGTCTGGATCCGCGAGCGCGAAAGCTCGGCGAGGCGCGCGGCGAGCCAGGCGTCGAGGCGTTCGCCGGCATCCGTTTCCACCAGGAGTTCCACGCGGCGGAGTGTCGGACCGGCCGGCGAGCTGCGGCAAGATGAAGTTTGCAGGGATCGGCGCCGCTCCCGTACCGTGCGCGCATGTCGCAGCCCGATGCCGTCATCGCGCGTTGCCGGGCGTGCGGCCAGGCGATGGACGTCACCGAATTGCCACCGTTCTCGGACGCGCGGTGTCCGACGTGCGGGGAAGCGACGCGCGTAAAGGACTCGTTCGGCCCCTACCGCTTGAAAAGCCGGCACGCGGTGGGCGGGATGAGCGTGGTTTTCCATGCCGGGGACGAAACGCTCGGCCGCGGTGTGGCGGTGAAAATCCTCAACGAGCAATACTCCGGCGACGAGCGGCGGATCTCGGCCTTCGAAGAGGAAGCACGGATCACCGCTTCGTTCACCCATCCGCATGTGGTCCGCGTTTACACCACAGGCCGGGCGTTCGGGCGATTCTACATCGCGATGGAGTGGGTGCCGGGCGGGCATCTCGAGCAGCGCATCACCAGCCGCGGAAGAATCCCGGAGCGCGAGGTGCTGCCGCTGGCGGTGCAGGTGGCGGAGGGGCTCATGGCCGCGCACGCCGCGGGCCTGATCCACCGCGACATCAAGCCGGGCAACATCCTGCTCGATGCCGCCGGCAACGCGAAAATCGTGGACTTCGGCTTGGCCCTGGTCACCCAAGGCGGCACCGCCCGCGCCGAGGAACGGTGGGCGACGCCCTACTACGTCCCGCCCGAAGCCGTCGAAGGTCGGCCCGAGGACTTCCGCGCGGACATGTATGCCTTTGGCGCGACGTTCTATCATGCCCTCGCCGGCAAGCCGCCGTGCGAAGAGGAGACGATGGAGACCGCGCGGCTCCGCGAGGCGAAGCGCAAGGTTGTTCCTTTGAGCGAAGCGGCGCCGTGGGTCTCCGCCGAAACCTGTGCCGTGGTGGACCGGGCGATGGCCTTCGACCCGCTCGCGTTCCAGGAGCGGCGGCTGCCGGCG
>CBFGTW010000131.1:0-12325 GCA_965651855.1 uncultured Verrucomicrobiales bacterium | reverse complement strand
CTGCACTCATGGGGCTGGATTTCAAGCACTTCCTATTTGTCCACACTGCCTAGAAATCCAGCCAGCACTACAGGCCATCTAAGCTCATTTGCAAGATCTGGTTCGCTCGCGGATCGAACGCCATGTACCCGATCCTCATGATAACGTGGCCGCACTCCTTGCGGACGGTCAGTAGTCACCGGTTGATTCCGCTGAAAGGCTTCTCCTGGCTTGATCCAGATTGACTCGAGCGACCCGACGTCATATTTGTGGTATAATTCTGCAGCCCGCATTGATCGGTACGTTGGCTTCTCCATCGCGCCGAACTCTTGCACGTGCTCCGTAATATCCACTTTCGTCTCAAAGTTTTCGATGACTTCTGATCCAGTTATGTCGCTGTGCCTGAGAACGCCCAGTCCGCGTTCAGAACCACTTAGCGGATATATCGAGTACAGCTTCGGGTTGCTCGACAACTCAGGAAATACATATAATCGCGCATTGTCGATCCTGAGATTGATGGTCCCGAAGGAGAAATAACGTTCGCCCGACTTTCCAAATACGCACCATATGTTGCCGGCCTTGCCGTTCGCCATTCCTAACTTCAGAGTTACTAGACGCTCAACGAGCCCATCGCCGTCGATGTCCACGTCGGTAGAAATCACCTCCTCTCCTTCAACAACTCCATCTGCCGGAAGAACCAGTCGCTCGATTCGCCAGTCGCTGTCGCCTGAGGAAGTCTCACATCTCGCTGGGTAGATGAAAAATCCAACGATGAATACTGAAAGGGTGGTCGTTCGCAGCAACCTCATAAAATTGCTGACGGGGTCAGTCCCGAAAAATAAGCGATTGTGTCGCACCCTTCCGTTTGCGGCAGCTTCCGCGCACGAAGTGGCGGTGGCGATCCAAGAGTTGGGGTGCTGCTCACCATTTGATGGGTCGCGAGGGATGCGGACGAAGACGGAGTTCTAATTGTCGCTTCCCTCGCGGGCTTGATCGCCGTTGGAGCGGAGCTTTGGATGCGCTTTCAGGACGGCCTCGAAGGCGGGTTTGGGCTGGCGGTCGCGGGTCCAGAGGAGGGGAAAGTTCGTCCGGTGGGGGATCGGGTAGTCGTTTCTCCAGGACATGCCGTCGTGGACGCCCCAGAAGGTGACGCGGTCGATCACGTCGCGCTTGCGGTGGAATATCTCGAACAGCTCCGCGTAGCGGTCGGCGAGTTGCTGCTCCACGGAGTCGGGAAGACCGTTCGGGTAGGGATCGAGGTACGCGTTGAATTCCTCCAGCTGGAACTGGGGATCGGCCATGGCCTGGCCGATGATCTGGCCTTCCTTGGTCAAGGGCAAAACATCCACATCCAGCTCGGTGATCATCACCTTCACGCCGAGCGCGGGGTATGCGTCGATCGCGGCTTCGATGTTTTCGTTCTTGGGATAGTTCAGCCCCCAATGTCCCTGGATGCCGACTCCGTCGATCCGGATGCCCGCTTCCTGAAGCATCCTGACCATGCGCACGATGCCGTCCCTCTTGGTGGGGCGCCAGGCGTTGAAGTCATTGTAATACAGTTCCGCGTCCGGTGCGGCTTCGCTGGCGAACCGGAACGCGAGTTTGACCAGCTCATCGCCGTCTCCGACGCCTTTGACCCAGGTCGTGGGCCGATAGGAGCCGTCGTTGTCGATGACTTCGTTGACCACGTCCCAGGCCTGGACCCTGCCTTTGTAGCGGCCGGCGACGGTGTGGATGTGCTCGCGCATGCGCTCGATCACTTCCTCGCGGGTTTTCGAGGTGCCGTCTTCATTTTGGAAATACCAACTCGGCGTCTGGTTGTGCCAGACCAGCGTGTGGCCGACGATGAACATGTCATTCGCTTCACCGAACTCGACGATGGCGTCGGCTTGATCGAAATTGTAAACACCGGGCCGTGGATTCACGACCGCGGCCTTCATCGCGTTTTCCGGCGTGATGGTGTTGAACTGCGCGAGCACGATTTCCCGCGTCGCCGGGTCGCGCCCCGAGATTTCGCCGCCGCTGACGGCCGTCCCCATTTTGAAGGAGTCCCTGTAGACTTCCTTGAGCGTCTGGGCCTCGGACGCGACGGAGGAGGCGGCGAGGGTGACAAGGATCGCGCGGAGGAATGATCCCAAGGGTTTTGTCATGATCGAAGGTCGTGCGGGTTGCGGTCGGTGCGCGCTCCGCCGCCCGAGCGGTGGAGTGCTTCGGTAGTCAAGATGGCCAGCGGGGAAAGGCAGGTCAACGAGCAAGCTGGCGGAAGGAAAGACCTGTGCGCGATCGCAGCGGCTGGCGTCAATCCGGCGGGACATCGCGCTTGCTGGGGGCGGCGGGCGGCGGTACTGGCTGCGGCATGTCCGCGACCGCTTCGCCCTTCGCCGTTTCCTCGCCCGCGCTCGAGCGCGAGGTGAAGCGCCGCCGTTCGTTCGCGATCATTTCCCACCCGGACGCGGGCAAGACGACGCTCACGGAGAAATTCCTGCTCTACGGCGGTGCGATCAACCTGGCCGGCAGTGTGACGGCCCGGAAAAACCAGCGCGCCACCACGTCCGACTGGATGGAGCTGGAAAAACAGCGCGGGATTTCCGTGAGCTCCACCGTCCTGCAGTTCGAGTACAAGGACTGCGTGGTGAACATCCTGGACACGCCGGGTCACAAGGACTTTTCCGAGGACACCTACCGCGTGCTCACCGCCGTGGACGCGGCGGTGATGGTGGTGGACGCGGGCAAGGGCATCGAGAGCCAGACGCGGAAACTCTTCGAAGTGTGCCGCCGCCGCGGGGTGCCGATCTTCACCTTCATGAACAAGCTCGACCGGCCGGCCAAGCCGTCGCTCGACTTGCTTGACGAGCTGGAAAGCGTGCTGGGCATCGCCGCCTATCCGCTGAACTGGCCGCTCGGCGACGGGCCACGCTTCAAGGGCGTGTACGACCGCGAGCACCAGCAGGTGCATCTTTTCGAGCGGACGGTCCACGGCGCCTTTCGCGCGCCGGAGAGCGTGACGGGCATCGAGGACCCGATGGTGAAGGCGGCGATGGATGAGAACACGTATGCCCAGGTCTGCGAGGAGCTCGAGCTGCTCGAAGGCGCGGGCGCGGAGTTCGACCTGAAGGCGGTGCTCGCGGGCGAACTGACGCCGGTGTTCTTCGGCAGCGCGGCGAACAACTTCGGCGTGCAGCTTTTGCTCGACCGCTTCCTCGAGCTTTCGCCGCCGCCCGCGCCGCGGGAAAGCGACGGCAACGAGATCCATCCGGCGTCTCCGGAATTCTCCGCCTTCGTCTTCAAGATCCAGGCGAACATGAACCCGAAGCACCGCGACCGCGTGGCGTTCATCCGCATCGTCTCAGGGAAATTCGAGCGCGACATGAACGTGCTCAACGCCCGCACCGGCGAGCGCGTGCGGCTTTCGAATTCGCAGCGGCTTTTCGCCCAGGAGCGCGAAACGGTGGACGACGCCTTCGCCGGCGACGTGGTTGGCCTCGTGGGCAACTACGACCTGCTGATCGGCGACACGCTGGCCTCCGCGCCGGGCGTGGCTTTCGATGAGATCCCGAAGTTCGCGCCCGAGTGCTTCGCGTATCTGCACAACAGCAGCACGGCGAAGTACAAGCGTTTCCGCGACGGCCTCGCGCAGCTTCTCAAGGAAGGGGTGGCCACCGAGTTCCAGCTCCTCGATTCCACCGGGATCGCGGTGCCGCTGCTCGGGGCGGTGGGTCCGCTGCAATTCGAGGTGCTCCAGCATCGCCTGAACGCGGAATACGCGGCCGAAACCCGGCTCGAGACCGCGAGCTGGTCGATCGCCCGGTGGCTCAAGCCGAAGAACGGCGATCCCTTGGCATCGGAGGCCCGCCCGGCGCTCTCGCTCGGAGCGGCGCTCGCGCGCGACCCCCACGGCTGGCTGGTCGGGCTCTTCCCGAGCGAGTGGGCGCTCAAGACCTTTGCCGACAAGAACGAAGACTGGACCATCTCGGAGCAGCCGTTTCCGCCGCCGGTGGTTTGAGGCGGGTCGTTCAGGCTGCCATGCTTTTGTAAATACAATTGACGTCAAGGGGGCATTTGGAGCAAGAATCGCACTGCGGCGCGCGCCGCGTGCGTGCGTCTCCCCCTGACCATGAACCCACCGAAGCCATCCACCGCCCCGCGCCGGTTCCGGGGAGGTGTGAGACATTACCACCGGGCCGGCGCTCCATCCTGCACCTGGGATCATTGGGTGGACGGCGGCAACCGCCCCGTCCGCACGAAACGGCCGTGGCTCCGCATCGTGTTGGCGGTCCTCGGCGTGCTCGCCTTGGCCGGCATCGTCGCCGGGCTTTACGTCGAGATGAGCTGACGCCCGCAGCGCCCGGGGAAGCGCTTTGACATTTTTCCCGCACCCGCCCACGTTTCCGCCCCGCCCGCAACCCGGCGGACCGCAAGACCATGGGCAAGAGCCTTTTCCAGAAAGTTTGGGAGGCCCACAAGGTGGGCACGCTGGCCGACGGCCGCACGCAGCTTTTCATCGGCACGCACCTCATCCACGAGGTGACCTCGCCGCAGGCCTTCGGCATGCTCCGCGACCTCGGGCTGAAGGTGAAATTCCCGCAGCGGACGTTCGCCACCGTCGACCACATCGTGCCGACGGTCGATCAGGACGCGCCGCAGGACCCGCTCGCCGCGGAAATGATGCAGGCGCTGCGGAAAAACGCCGATGACTTCGGCGTGACGTATTTCGACCTCCACTCGGGGAAACAAGGCATCGTCCATGTGGTGGGGCCCGAACAAGGAATCACCCAGCCAGGCACGACCATCGCCTGCGGCGACTCGCACACCGCGACGCACGGAGCCTTCGGCGCGATCGCCTTCGGCATCGGCACCACGCAGGTGCGCGACGTTCTCGCTTCCCAGACGCTGGCGCTCGAGGCGCTCAAGGTCCGCCGCATCGAGGTGAACGGCCAGCTCCGCCCGGGCGTCTACGCCAAGGACGTGATCCTGCACATCATCCGTCTGCTCGGCGCCAAGGGCGGCATCGGCTACGCGTATGAATACGCAGGCGATGTCTTCGACCGCATGTCGATGGAAGAGCGGATGACCGTCTGCAACATGTCGATCGAAGGCGGCGCGCGCTGCGGCTATGTGAATCCGGACGCGAAGACCGTGGCCTATCTCAAGGGCCGTCCGTACGTCGACATGAGCGACTTCGACGCCACCGCGAGCCGCTGGCTTTCCTTCGCTTCCGATGCGGACGCGAAGTATGACGACATCGTCCGCATCGACGCCGCCGACATTGAGCCCACGGTGACGTGGGGCATTTCGCCGGACCACGGGATTTCCATTTCCGAGAACATTCCGGATCCCGCGAAGGCGGAGACGCCGGGCGAGAAAGCGAGCGTCGAGGAAGCGCTGGCCTACATGAAATTGCCCGCCGGGACGCCGATCAAGGGCGTGAAGATCGACGTGGCGTTCATCGGCTCGTGCACCAACGGCCGGATCTCGGACTTCCGCGAGGTCGCGAAATACATCCGCGGCCACAAGGTGGCGGCGGGCGTGAAGGCGATCGCCGTTCCCGGCTCGCAGATCGTCGCCGCGCAGTGCGAGCAGGAAGGCCTGCCGCAGATTTTCCGCGACGCGGGGTTTGAATGGCGCGGCGCCGGCTGCTCGATGTGCCTGGCGATGAACCCGGACAAACTCGTGGGCGACCAACTCTGCGCCTCGTCCTCGAACCGCAACTTCAAGGGCCGCCAAGGTTCGCCGACCGGCCGCACGATCCTGATGTCGCCGGTGATGGTGGCCGCCGCCGCGATCAATGGCAGCGTCGCCGACGCCCGCGAACTCTTCGAACTGGAAGCGCCGGCCGCCGTGGCGTAAGGCACGGGTTGCCATGAGTGGAGCCGCCCGCAAGCTGCCGATCACCGCCGCCGAGTATCTCGAAGGCGAGCGCAAATCGGAGATTCGCCACGAATTCGTGGACGGGCGGATCTACGCCATGTCCGGGGCGCGCTTGCGGCACAACGAGATCGTTGGCGAGGCGTACACCTTGATCAAAGGTCATCTCCGCGGCGGTCCCTGCCGGACGTTCATGGAAGCGGTCAAGGTCCACCTATCCGACGACCTCGGCGAGGCGTTCTACTATCCGGACGTTTTCGTCACTTGTGAGCCGGCGGACGACGATTCCCACTTCGTGCGGCATCCGGAGTTGGTCGTCGAAGTGTCGTCACCGGAAACGTTCCGGGTCGCGCACTACGAAAAGCTGCCCTCGTATCAGCGCATCCCGAGCGTCGAGGAGATCGTGCTGATCGAGCAGGATTGGCCCGAGCTGGGGATTTTCCGCCGTTCCGACAACTGGAAGCGCCACCTCTACACGCAGCTCGACAGCGTCATCCGCTTCGAATCGATCGATTTCGCGGCGCCGCTGGGTGATTTCTATGCTTCCGCTCCCTTTCCACCCGATGTCCAGCGGCCGTGGTACCTGATCAACCGCGAGGACGGCTGAAATTCGAAGTGCTCATCTTATGAAACGCTCTCTCATTCCCGCGCTGCGCCAGGCGGCGGCCATCGGCTTCGTCGCCCTCGCCGGCACTCTCGGCGCGCGCGCCGAGGAACCGCAGCATCCCGCCAAGCCGCTGCTGTGGAAGATCGAGGGCAAGGGGCTCGAGGAGCCGTCCTACCTGTTCGGCACCGTGCACATCGGCAGCGGGCCGGTTTCGAATTTCCATCCCGCGGCCGCGAAGGCCTTCGACTCGGCCGACGTCGTCTACACCGAGATCGCCCTCGATCCGGGCACGCAGATGGCGCTGGCCGCGGACCTGATCCGCAAGGATGGCACGAAGCTTTCCGAGTCGATCGGTCCCGAGCTGGCGGAGAAGGTGAACGAGGAGCTGAAGCGGGTGAACGAGGCGCTCGACATCACGCCGTTCGAGGCGCTCAAGACTTGGGCCGTCGGTGCGACGCTGCCGATGCTCGAATACCAGCTCAGGGGAGAGAAGGCGCTCGACATGCTGATCCACGAGCGCGCGGCCGCCGCCGGCAAGGAGACCGGCGCGATCGAGGAGCCGCGCGACCAGACGGGGATTTTCGACGCGCTGACCGAGGAGGAGCAGGTGATCATGCTTTCGGAAACGATCCGCCAGATGCGCGAGGACCGCGAGGACGGGCGGAACCCGATGAAGGACATGATCGACGCCTACATCGCGGGCGAACCGGAAGGCATCGAGCGCGAGATGGTCAAGGCGCTCCAGGCGATGGCCGAGAGCGAGCACAAGGAACTCGGCGAGCGCCTGATGAAGCAGTTGCTCGAGGACCGCGACGTCAAGATGGCGGAGAGCATTGACAAGCTCGTGCAGGCCGCTCCGGACAGGACCCACTTTTTCGCCGCCGGCGCCGGTCATTTCGCCGGCGAAACCAGCATCCGCTCCCACCTCGCCGACAAAGGCTACAAAGTCACCGCCATCACCGAATAAACCATGCCCCTCGAACCCGTCACCCAAGTTTCCGGCCGCGCCGTTTTCGTCCCGGGAGCCGACATCGACACCGACCGCATCATTCCGGCCCGGTTCATGAAATGCGTCACCTTCGACGGCCTCGGCGAGTTCGCGTTCTACGACGTGCGTCACGACGAGCACGGCAACAAGACCGAGCACCCGCTCAACGACCCCCGCTTCGCCGGCGCGTCGATCCTGGTGGCCGGCGTGAACTTCGGCTGTGGCTCGTCCCGCGAGCACGCGCCGCAGTCGCTGCGGAAATACGGCTTCACCGGCGTCATCGCGGAATCCTTCGCCGAGATTTTCTTCGGCAACTCAACGACGCTCGCCGTGCCCTGCGTCGTCGCCTCCGCCGGTGACATCGCCAGCCTGCGCCAGGCCATCGAGGCGGACCCGGCGACCGAGGTGACCATCGATGTCCAGGCGATGAGGGTCCGCACGTCGGGCGGGCTCGAGTTCGCCGTGACCATGCCGGAATCCGCGCGCGAGGCACTCGTTTCCGGCCGGTGGGATCCGATCCAGGAGCTGCTCGACAACGAGGCGGCGATCACCGCGAAGGCGGAGGAACTCCACTACGTCTGAGCCGGTTTCCGCTTCAGGCGGTCGGTCGCGGCGAACCACTCGAGAAACGTCTCGGCCGCGGCTTCCGCCGTGACCACCGGAATGCCGCCCGCCCGCTCGACGGCGCGGGCTTCCTCGTCCTCGAACACGCGGACGAAGATCGGCACGTCCGGCAGTTGCGGCAGCACTTCGAGCGCGTCGCTCACGCGGCGCATCGAGATGATCACGAGCTTCGCCCGCGAAGCCGCGGCCTGCTCCAGCACGTGCGGATCCGCGCCGTCGCCGCGGATGGCGCGGATTTTCATCCGGGTCAGCTCGCGGCAGACCACCGCGTCGTCATCGACGACCAGAACGGTTTCGCCCTGGTTGACGAGCGGCTTGACCGTCCACATGCCGGCCGAGCCGAAACCGAGGACAAGCACGTGGTTCTCCAGCGGCCGCCTGCCTTTCCGTCGGCGGCGGCGGAACGGATGCAGCGGCAGCAGCGCCGCGGCCACCCGCTCCTGGCCGATGAACGGCGTGAGCGTCATGGTGATGAGGGTGGTCAGGGCGATCACCGCGAAAGCATCCGCGGAAAGGTGTCCGATCATCAGGCCGCTGAGCGCCAGCAGCAGGGAAAACTCGCTGGTTTGCGCCAGCAACAGGCCGCTCTCGATGGACGCCCGCGTGTTCAGTCCCCGCCACTCGGCCACCACCGCGACCAATGGCGGCGTCAGCAAGACGACCACCGCGGAAAACTGGAGCGCTTGGAACAACTGATGCGGCGCGGGAACGCCGACCAAGGCTCCGAGCGCGACGAAGAACAGCGCTTGGAAAAACTCCGAGAGCGTCGCGAGCTGGCCGCGGACCAGCCCGTTGAGCGGAAACGCCGAGAACGCGAAGCCGCCAAGGAACGCCCCGGCGATCGGCGGCAGGTCCATCGACCACGCCAGGCCGAGGAAGCCGAACAACACCGCCGTCAGCCACAGCAGCAGGCTTTCCTCGTCCGGCTTGAAGCGTTCGAGCAACATCGGGATGACCCGCCGCTGGGCGATCCATGCGATGGCTCCGAGCAGCACCACGCCACCGAGCCCGCCCGCCACGCCGGTGGCGCCGGCATTCCATCGGGACAGCACGACGAGCAACACGACGAGCAGCACGTCCTGCAACAGCAGCACCCCCGTCACCACCCGCCCGAACGGCTCGAAGGCGACTTGGCGCATCCGCATTTGCCGCAGGACCACCACCGTCGAGCTCACCGCCAGGCCACAGCCGATGTAGACGCCCTCCATGCCGCCGAAGCCGAGCAGCCACGCCGTCACGTAGCCGATCAGCGCCGAGGCGACGAATTGCACCACCGCGATCCAGACCACCGTTTCACCATGGCGGACGAAGCGCCGCGGGTTCAGCTCCACGCCCGAGGCGAAAACCAGAAACACCAGCCCGACTTGCAGCACACGAAGCGCGGCGCCGGCTCCCGAGGCGCCGTCATCCAGCGCGAGGTCATTCGGGATGAGCCCGGCGAAATCGAGCGACATCCCGGCGAAAATCAGCAGAGGAATCGGCGGCAGGCGCAGCCAGCGCACCACGCCATAGGCGGCGGCCGCGGTCAGGAGCAGCAGGGCGAAGGCGTTCATGACTGGAGCAGTCCCATTTCGCGCAGCTTCTTGGTCTGTGCCTTCACCCCGTCCACCTTTGGAATCATCAGATACGAGGCGTCGAGGTCGAGAAGGCTGTCCACCAGGGAGAGATCGATTACGTGGATCGCGCAGGGCACCCCCGCCACCTTGCAGCGATAGGCCAGCAGGTCGTTTGTATCCTCGATCCGCAGCGCGGAGACGAGCAGCTTGGCCTTTGGCAGCGCCGCCTCGTCGAGCACGGAGAGGTAGTCGACGCTGCCGAGCAAGGTTCTGACGGGTAGGCTCTCGAGTTTCGCCGGGTCGGTGTCGATCGCGAGCACGGTCTCACCGCGTGCGGCGAGTTCGGTCGCGAGCCGGCGGCCTAGGGTGTTCATGCCGACGACGATCACGTGTCCATGCAGGCCGTTCCCCGCCGGCGGGGTTTCTTCCGCAGTCCGGCTGCCGTCGAAAAGCGAAAGCCATCCGCGGCGGCGGAAAAAGCCGTGGATCTGGTGGTTGTAGCGGATCAGATACGCCGAGACACCCATCGTGATGAGGCCGACCACGGCCGTCAACGAGAGCATTTCTCCACCAAGCATCCCTTGGCTGACACCCATCGCGGCGAGGATGAACGAGAATTCGCTGATCTGCGCACCCGTGATTCCCGTCAGCAGCGCGGTCCCCGCTGAGAAGCCGAACCGCGGGATGAGGATCAGATAGATGAGAGAGTTCCCGACGATCACGAACACTGAAAGCGCCATGGCAGGAATCCAGCCCGCGCCGCCCGCGCCAACTTCCATTTGAATACCGAGGCTGACGAAAAAGATCGCCATGAACAAGTTCATCAGCGGGTGCACCCGCCGGTGAAGGTCCGCGTTCTGCGGCAACTGCGCCAAGCTGAGGCCGGCCAGGAACGCGCCGATCTCGAGCGACAACCCGAGCTGCCGGGCTAGCAGGATCAGCAGAAAGCACCAGGAGAGCGACCAGATCAGGAGCGTGTCCGACGAGCGGCCCGCCCATTGGAAGGGCTTTGCCAGGAGGAAGCGGAATGCCGCTCCGACCAGCACGATCATCGCGACCAAGCCGCCGAATGTTTTCCCCAAGCTCAGCGCGATTTCTCCCACGGATCCGCCGCCGGTTCCCGCCAGCCCGGAAATGATGGAGAGCAGGAGGATGACGAGAAAGGACTGCACCAGCGAGCAAGCCACGGCGATGTGGGCGTAGACGCTGTCCAGCTCCTTCTTCTCGTCGAGCAGCTTCACCGCGATGACCGTGCTACTGAAGGTGATTCCGCTGCCGATGAAAGCGGCTTCGACATTGCTGAACCCCAGTAACTTGCACAGGAGGAAGCCGCCGATGCCGGTGAACAGCACCTGCCCTACGCCCGCCACGAGGGCCACCTTCCCCACACTGCGGATCTTATCGAACTGGATTTCCAGGCCCACGAGAAACAACAACAGCGCGATCCCGGCCTCCGAGATCAGCTCGAGCGTCGCGTCCATCCGCACCCAGCCGAGCACCGGGCCGATCAACACGCCGGCCATCAGATAGACGACGATCGCCGGCATCCGCACCAGCCGGCCGAGCATCACCATGACCGCCGCCGCGATCACGATGATTCCCAGGCTGCGGAAAAATAGCTCGTCGATCATGGAACCCGCCCGAACTTGCCGGGCGTTCGCGCGCCCGCAAAGCAAATCGTCGGCCAAACGCCGCGCTCGCCACCCGCGCCCGACGGCCTCACCCTGTCGGCGTGATTTCCCGGCGCAAGATCCACTACCCGGTCTCCCAGCCGCTGCGGCAGTATCTCTATCACTTCGACCGGCTGCGGGAGATCCCGCAGATCTACGGCGAGATGCGGCGCTTTTCCGGCGCGGTCCCCTACGAGGATCCGCAGGGCCGGGAGACGTTGTGGTCCACGGTGATGTACCCGCCGGAGGTCCTCGGGGAACTCCGGCCGCACCTCGCCAACATCTACACCGAGCTGAAACTCGGCCGCGGCGCCAGCGGCCACGAGCACCTCGTCGTGGACCGCATCGATTTCGGCGACTTTGGAAACTCGAAGCCGTTCCGCGTCCGCGCCACCAACCTTTTCAATGACAACTCGGACTACTTCTATGTGAAACAAGCCGACGCCTCGCGCATCTACGGGCTCGAGCTGGAACACATCCTTTCGCCGAACCGCATCAACTGGCTGGTCAACGGCACCACCCTCATCGAAGAACACATCGCCGGCGTGCCGGGCGACGTCTTCCTGTCCGGACATCTCCCGCAGCCCGGCCTCAACAAGGTCCGCATCGCCAAGGAATTCACCAAGTTCACCGAGCGCTGCTTCATCCGCCTGCTCGGTGACATGCGCAGCGTGAACTATGTCGTGGATATCACGCCGGACTTCGAGGAAGTGCAATACCGCGTGCGGCCGATCGATTTCGACCAACAGTCCTACCACGGCAAGGGAAACACCTATCTCGCCTTCCGCTTCAGCTCGAACCGCGCCGTCACCCGCCTCGCCTTCGAGGTGCTCAACCGCAAGACCATCGACCAATACGTCGCCGAGGAACGCGCCCAGATGGCCCGCCGCGCCAAGGTCGAGAGCAGCCGCCTCCGCGCCCTGCTCGGCGTGATGCGCCGCGACGAACTCGCCCCCGCCACCAACATCGCCTCACTGGCCCGCGAACTCGACCGCATGCACGCCACCACCGGCTTCGGCGACTGCACCACCATGGG
>CBFGTW010000130.1:0-12357 GCA_965651855.1 uncultured Verrucomicrobiales bacterium | reverse complement strand
ATTGAGATTTCACGACAGACATTTGCGAGCAAAGCGGGATTTGAATGCCGCAGATTTCGCAGATTCCGCAGATTTTGAAGAAGGCGTTCGACGGGCCGGAGCGGGAGGCCGGGACTCCGGCCTCAATCCGATTTCCGTGACTTCCGTGTATGCCGTGGTTCCCCTCCTCCTCCGGATTTGAAATGCGCGACGATCGCTTCGACGAGCCCGGGGATGTCGTGGCGGCGGGCTTCGAATGCCGGGGGGTGGTTGTGTTTGCGGAGCGTGTCGCTGGTGACGGGGCCGATGCTGGCGGCGACGCAGCCCTCCGGCCACGGCAGGCCGAGGTCGAAGAAATGATCGACCGTCGAGCTGGAGGTGAAGGTGATCATGTCCGCACCTTCCTCGGCGAGGCGGGCGCGTGCGCCGGTCGGGTCTTCGGTTTCCGGCACGGTGCGGTAGGCGACGCATTCGTCGACGATCGCGCCCATTTTCGCCAGTTCCGCGCTGACGACGTCGCGGGTTTCCGCGGCCTTCACCCAGAGCATGGTGAGGTTCTCGACCGACTCTTCCTTGAAGGCCTCGATCAAGCCTTCGGCGACGAAGCGCTTCGGGATGAGATCCACCTCGAAGCGGTATTCGCGGATCTTGTTGGCGGTGCCGTTTCCGATCGCGGCGATGCGCGGGTTCCCGAGGCTACGGGCGTCGTGGAAGGTGGCGAAGAAGGCGTCGAAGAAGCGCTCCACGCCGTTCGGGCTGGTGAAGATCAGCCAGTCGTACTCGTGTGCGTGGGTCACGAGTTCGGCGAATTCCAGCCGGTCTTCCGGTGGCTCGATGCGGATGGTCGGCAGTTCGACGACGTCCGCGCCGAGTTCGCGCAGGCTCTTGCTCAGGCCGCCGGCCTGCTCGCGGGTGCGGGTGACGACGATGCGCTTGCCGAAAAGCGGGCGGTTCTCGAACCAGTTGATCTTCGCCCGCTCCTTCACCACATCGCCGATCACAGCCACGGCGGGAGATGAAAAACCGCGTGCCTCGGCGATGTCGGCGATGGTCGCGAGAGTGCCCTCGATGGTGGACTGGGCTCCGGTGGTGGCCCAGCGGGTCAGGGCGATCGGCGTTTCCGGCGCGGCTCCGTTTTCGACGAAGGACTGGCATATCTCGCGCAGACGAGCGACGCCCATGAGAAAAACTTTCGTTCCCGGAGCCTTCGCGAGCTGGGCGTAATCGATCGAGGTGTAGCCCTTTGTCGGGTCCTCGTGGCCGGTGAAGATCGTGAGTTGCGTGCAGTGGTCGCGGTGGGTGACGGGAATGCCCGCGTATGCCGGACCGCCGATGGCGGAGCTGATGCCGGGGACGATCTCGAAGCGCACGCCTGCGGCCGCGAGTTCGGCCGCTTCTTCGCCGCCGCGACCGAAGATCATCGGATCGCCGCCCTTGAGACGGACCACGCTCTTTCCGGCGCTGGTCTCGCGGACGATGAGCGCGTTGATCTCGTCCTGGGTCATCGCGTGGTTCTTCGCGCGCTTGCCGACGAAGATTTTTTCGCAACCCGGTTTCGTCCACCCGAGCAGCTCGGGGCTGCTGAGCGCGTCGTAGACGAGGACGTCCGCGTTCTCGACGCACTCCTTGGCGCGAAGAGTGACCAAGCCCGGGTCACCCGGACCGGCTCCGACGAGATAACAAATTCCGGATTGGCTCATGAAAGGGAGTTGTAGAGTTCTTTGCCGAGAGCGAGGGCATCCTCGGCGTGGCCGGCAGCGGAGCCGACGCGGGGTTCGCCGCCGGATTCCGGAAACACCCGCGCCTCGAGCGAGAGTTTGCCGAATGCGATCGATGAGAAAACACCGACCGGCGTGTGGCAGCCGGCCCCGAGCAGGCGGAGAAATTCGCGCTCGGCGGTGATGCGCTGCCAAGTTTCCAGATCGCCGATCCCGCGGGCCGCCTCGCGCGCGGCGTCGTCACCGGCGCGGACTTCCAGGCCGATGGCTCCTTGCCCGGCGGCGGGAAAGAACTCGCCTTCCGGAAAGCGGTGCGCGTGGAGGCCGGGAAAGTGCATGAGCTCTTCCGCGTCTTGGTTTTCCGCGATGCGCGGCAGGTAGCCGAGCCGGACCAGCCCGGCTTCCGCGAGGATGATGGCGTCGTAGGTGCCTCCGCCGCCGAGTTTTCCCAGCCGCGTGGGAACGTTGCCGCGCAGGTCGAGGATTTGCAGATCCGGCCGGAGCCACTGGAGCTGCTTGGCGCGGCGGACGCTGCCGGTGCCGACGCGGGCCCCGCTCGGCAAGGCGTCGAGCCCGCCGGGCGCGAGCGAAACCAGTACGTCGCGGATCGGCGCGCGCTCGAGGACGGCGGCCAGCTCGAAGCGCGGATCAAGCACCGTCGGCATGTCCTTGAGGCTGTGGACGGCGAGGTCCACTTCATCGCGGTCGAGCGCGTCCTCGAGTTCCTTGATGAAGACGCCTTTGTCGAAGACGCCTTCGACTTTCGCCACCTCGCTGAGCGAAACGTCGGTGCGGCGGTCGCCGGTGGTCTGGATGATCCGCCGCTCGATGCGCAGATGCGGGAACGCGGCGAGCAAGGCCTGCTCGGTGGCCGCGGCCTGGACGAGCGCCAGTTCGCTGCCGCGGGTGCCGATGATGAGGGTCCGTTTTTCGCTCATGTCAGATGCCTGGGAGGTTCGACTTCGCCAGCTCCGCCTCGATGATCCGGTCGCATTCCTCGATTTGGCGCTGGCGGTGCTGACGGGCTTCTTCGGCCAGTTGCTCGAGGGTGTCGATGTCGTAAAGGTAGACTTCCTCGATCTCGCCGACCGCGGGGTCGATGTCGCGCGGCACGGCGATGTCGATGAAAAACAACGGCCGGAACTTCCGCGCGCGGCGGGATTTTTCCACATCTTCGCGATGGACGATCGCGTGCGGCGCGCCGGTGGAGGAAATGACGACGTCCACGCGCTCGAGCACGCGCTGCCAATCGTCGAAGCGCACGGCGCTGCCGCCCATTTCGCCGGCCAGTTCCACGGCGCGGTCGTACGATCGGTTCGCGACGAAGATCGAGCGGGCTCCGCGCGAGACGAGCGCCTGGGCGGTGAGACGGCTCATTTCGCCGGCCCCGAGGACCATGACTTCGCTGTCCTTGAGGTGGCCGAAGATTTTCTCGGCGAGGTCCACGGCGACGTTGCCGACGGAGGTCGAGCCCTGCTGGATGGTGGTGTCGGTTCGGACCTTTTTGCCGATGCCGAAGGCACGCTGGAACAAGCGGTTGAGCACGAGTCCGGTGGCTCCGGCGTCGAGCGCGGCTTGGTAGGCCTGTTTCACCTGGCCGAAGATCTCGGTCTCCCCCAGGACCATCGAGTCGAGGCCGCTGACGACGCGGCAGAGGTGACGGGCAGCCCGCGACCTTTCGAGCCGGTAGAAATGCTCGCCGAGCCCCTGCGTCCCGCCCGCACGTTCGACGAGCTGACTTTCGAGCGCGGCGAAGGCCACCGCCGCATCGGGCGCCGCGAGGTAGTATTCCGTGCGATTGCAGGTGGACACGACGAGCCCCTCGGTCACGCCGGCGAGCACCGCGAGTTCGACCGACGCGTCGCCGAGCTTCGTCGCGCCGACGGCGAAGAGTTCGCGCACCTCCACCGGCGCGGTGCGATGGTTGATCCCGAGGCAGAGCAGTTCCATCAGACGAAGGCGAACACCAGCAACGAAACGACGAACATCACCACCGCCGAGAGCGACAGGCGCCGACCCGTCAATCCCCTCACCCGCTTGGTGCCGAGCACGACCAGGTAGCCAAGCCAGACGGCGACCGCGGCCACCAGATGGCCGGCGGCCGCTCCGCGGGGCATGAAAAAGCCCGACACGATGCCGACGGTCAGCAAGCCGGTCCCGATCCACAGCAGGCGGTCCAGCGAGACGAGCAGCTCGCGCACCGGCGGCAGGTTCCGGAACAGTCCGCTTTTCAGGTGGTGTTCCTTGAGCTGGCGGTCGAGCACGAGAAACATCACGCCGGCCACCGCGGCGAGGGCAAAGGCTCCGTAGCCGAGGACCGAGGTGGCGGAATGCGTTTCCCCCCACGGATTGGTGCCCGGAACCCGCGACGGGTCCGCGTCGAGAACGCCCGGAACGAGCGCGGCGATCTGGAAGACCACCACCACCGGGGCGGTGAAGACCCCCAGCAGCGAAATCCGGTAGGCCGGGCCGACGAGCAGATAGAACAGCGTGAGGGACCATGCCAGATAGGCGAGGATCTCGCCGAAATCGCGCAGCGGGCAGGCTCCGCGCGCCTCGCCTCGCAACGAGAGGAAGGCGAGCTGGAAGGCGAAGGCGCCAACCATCCAGAGCACCGTCCACCGGCTGCGCTCGCCGTGATGGACCGAGATCATGCCCCGGACGGCGCCCGCGGCGGCGAGCGCGGTGGCGGCGATCAACATCCAGCGGTCCATGCCCTTCCCAATGGCTTCCGCAAGGCCCGCGCGCAAGGCCAAGGTTGGTCGACGGCGGTGCGCCGCAAGCCGAGGCTCCGCCCGCCTGACCGACGCCAGCCCGGTGGCCGCTCCCGGATCAGCCCGCTTGGGCCAATAGCTCGCCCACCTTCTCCGCCGGCCGGCGCTTGCGGTCCAGCCAGCGCTCCGCCTCTTCACGAGTGCGGAAAACGTCCATCCGGTCGGACATGCGGGCCCACGTTGAAAGCATCCGCACCAGCGCGAAGCTGGACGTCGAACCCACCACGAAGGCCGTCCATCCTTCGCTGCGATACGACGCTTGTCGCCAGGTCAACGCGATCCGCAGCACGTCGTTCGACGAAAGGTCCAGCACGGCACTTCGGAAATCGACCAGCGCGTTGAACTTCGGCGACCACTCCGGATCGGCCGCCGCGAGCTGAGCCACGGCCCGCACTTCCTCGAGCCCGACCTCGCCGGCGTATTCCTCCACCCTCAAATGTCGCTCAGGATCAAGGTAGTATCGCGCGGTGGATCGCGCCGGGGGGACTAAGGAAAACTTGATCATCGCCGTCTTTTCAGACCTTCAAGGTTGGCGCGTGTTCAAAGTTTTTAGAATTTGTACCTCCAGGCAGGGGTGGCGGCGGGCTGCGACCGCCCAGTTCGGAAGCCCGCCGCGAGGTCCGCCAAGGCACCACGCGACCCGCCGCGGGCGGCCTTGCGAAGCGGCCCCGGATCTTCCTCATCCTGAACGAATTAAGTTACTCCTGACTAGAACCTTCAGGGCACTGTTCAAAAAGGTTGATTATTTTTAAAATCCCTTCACAGTGGCTCCGCTGTTGTCCCCCACGCCTCACATGCTGAATCTCCCCCGAGCGTTATCCTGTGCTGCTGTGACGGCTTTCGCAGGCTTCGCCGCGCCGGCGGCGGAGGGAGCGGTGCCGGCCTACACGAGCAATCCGATCGGCCGCATGGCGCGGCTGTTCAATTCCCAGTTGGTGCAGATCGAGGAGCGCGTGGTCTGGCTGGATTCGCGGCTTTCCACCTTGGCGCAGCACCAGGAGCATTCGATGAAGGTGGCGCTGGGCGCCCGCGGTGGAAGGCTCGATCCAGACGCTCCCGCGCCTTCATTGACGGTCGATCTCGGCAAATCCCAGCCGCTCGAGCTGCTGTATCTGCTGCCCGTGCAGCGCGATTTCGGCCAGGGCGACGAACTTTTTCCGCGGCGGTTTGCGCTCGAAGTGGCGGAGCGGGCGGATTTTTCGGACGCCTACCGGATCTACGCGACCGGCGAGAAGACGTTCCCGGCTCCGAAAGGCAAACCCATGCGATTCGCCCTCCAAGGCCGGCAAGCAAGGTTCGTGCGGCTGACGGTCGAGCAGGGCCACCAACGTGGAGCGGCCGACGTTTTCGCGCTCTCCGAGCTGGTGGTCATCGCAGACGGCGAACCGGTCTCCTTCGGCGCGAAAGTCGAGGCGCAAGGGGCGATGGACGTGCCGGACACGTGGGACGCCTCCTACCTCACCGACGCGCGGACGCCGCTGGGCATCTGGCAAGGCGGCCCGTGGACGAAGGAACGCGGCGACCTGGTCGAGGTGAGCGATCCGGCGGAAACAGTGAGCTGGACCGTGCCGCTCGAAAACCCGGCCGCCATCGACCGGGTGACGCTTTTTCCCTACCAACTGGCCGAGCTGGTGGACACCGGGATTTTTCCCGACGAGCTGACCGTGACGTTCCTCGACGCCGAGGGCGGTGAGGTCTCGACCCACGCTTGGCGGAATCCGCTGCCCGGGACCAGCACGCTCACGCCGGTGGCGATCGCGGCCGGCGGGAAAACCGCCTCGGCGGTGCGCGTGACCGGAACGCGGCCTTGGCAGATGGGGGCGAAGCTGCTCCACGGGCTGTCCGAAATCGAGATCTGGTCGGGCAACCGCAATCTCGCTGCCGGCCGGGGCGTCCAGCGGCTCGCGGAAAGCGCTTCCACCGAAATTTTCGTGCTCACCGACGGCAAGGCGAGCGAGCGCCAGATCCTGCCCGTCGCCGCGTGGCTGAACCAACTCCACGAGCGCGCCCGGCTCGAGCAGGAGCTGGCCTTCCTCCAGCCGATCCGCCAGCGGATGGCATCGGAAAGCGAACTCAACGCCACCTGGGGCTCCGCTGTCATGCTCGGCCTCACCTTCCTCATCCCGGTCGTCATCGTGGAACGCCGGCGACTCATTTCCCGAAACCAGCTCGACCAGCTCCGCAAGCGCATCGCGTCCGACCTGCACGACGACATCGGCAGCAATCTCGGCAGCATCTCGCTCATCGCCCGCACCGCGCGCAAGGACCTCATCCGCCTCCACGGCCCGGACGAAGTGGCCGAGGACCTCGGCGAGGTGGAGTCCATCGCGCGGGAAAGCTCGCTCGCCATGCGCGACATCGTCTGGCTGCTCGAGCGGCGGCAGGATTCCATCGGGGATCTCGTCCACCGCATGCGCGAGACGGCCGGGCGCCTGCTCCGCGAGATGGAATACGCCATCGAGTGCGACTCGACCAAGACCGCCGCCAAGCTCTCGCTGGACGCCAAGCGCCACCTCTTCCTCTTTTACAAGGAAGCGCTCCACAACGTCGTCAAACACTCGCGCGCCGGCCGCGTCGACGTCCGCCTCTGGGACGAGCACGACCTGCTCGCGCTCGAAGTGCGCGACGACGGCATCGGCCTGCCGTCCGATCCCGACAAGCGCCCGTCCGCCGTCCAGAAGCTCCAGGACCGCGCCCGCGTCCTCGGCGGAAACCTTCACATCCAGTCCGCGCCAGGCCAGGGAACGGCCCTGCGGCTGACCGTCAAACGTTCCCACCTCACCGCTGCACCCGCCCTCTCATGATCACCGAAACTCCGCGCGCCGTCACCACCGTGTGGATCCTCGAAGACCACGCGATCTTCGCCAAACAAATGCGCAGGCTCATCGCCGCCGAGGACGATCTCGACTGCTCCCATCATTTCTCCACTCCGGAGGAATTGTTCGACAAGCTCCGCTTCACCAGCGAGCGGCCCGACGTGCTCCTGCTCGATCTCGGCCTGCCGGGCCGCGACGGCCTCGAGGTCCTCTGCGATCTCCGGCGCGCGCTGCCGGACCTCAAGGTGCTGATCCTTTCCGGTTTCGACGACCGTGAGCGCGTCTATCGCGCCATCTGCAACGGCGCGTCCGGCTACCTGCTCAAGACCGCGGATCCAGACGACATCTTGGCCGGGATCCGGGATGTCGTGCACGGCGCCGCGGCGTTGAGCAGCGCGATCGCCACCATGATCCTGCAGGGCTTTTCGAAGCACGGACCGGTGGAGGAAATCGAGCCCCTCACCCACCGCGAGGAGGAAGTGCTCGGCGGACTGGTCAAGGGTTTCATCAAGAAGGAAATCGCCGAACGCCTCGAGATCTCCGCGCACACCGTGGACATGCACCTGCGGGCGATCTACCGCAAGCTGCACGTCCGCACCCAGACCGAAGCCGTGGCCAAGGCACTGCGCCAAGGCTTGGTCTGATCCGCCGCATCTTTTTCAGGCGCTGGTTCGCCTTCTCATAGCAGAAAACCCCGTCCGCTTGCCGCGGACGGGGTTTTTCGTGAAAACGTTTTTGGGATGGCGGGCTTCAGCCCTCCCCTTCTTCCTGGGCGTCCTCGCCGGCTTCCACCGTGATGGTGAGCGTGGCGACGACCTGCGGGTGGAGGCGGATCGAGACTTCGGACTTGCCGGACTTCTTGATCGGCTTGTCCAGCTCGATGCCGTGGCGGTCGATCTCGATGCCGGCGGCTTCCAGCTCTTTGTGGATGTCGATGTTGGTGACCGAGCCGAACGCCTTGCCACCTTGGCCGGTGGAGAGCGTGAACTTCGGCTTGAGCTTGGAGATCTTGGTGGCGACGGCCTGGGCCTGCTCCAGTTCTTCCGCTTCGCGGCGGGCACGGGCGCTCTTCAGGGCTTCCAGGTGACGCAGGTTCGAGCGGCTCGCCTCGAAGGCCTTGCCCTGCGGGACAAGGTAGTTGCGGGCATAACCGGCGCGGACTTTGACGACGTCAGCTTCGGCGCCGAGGCCTTCGATTTTTTCGCGGAGAATGACTTGAGCGGTGGCCATGGGAAAAGTGCGTCTGAAAGTTCGTGGGGGCGGGGATTTAGGCGCGGCCCGGGAACCAGTCAAGAAGAATGCTCGCCGGGCAGCCGCTGTCGTCCCGTCTCGATCCCCCGCGGAAACTCCGGGAAAGTCCGGTCCGTCACGCGCGGGAGACCGGTTCGCCGCCGAGAATGCCGCGCGCCAACTCGCGGCGCCGGCCGTGCAATCGGACTCCCAGCCACACCCCCACAAGCGACCACACCGCCAGCCAGAAATAAAACGCCCGCGGAATGGCGCGCGCCACCGGCTCCGGAAGCTCGGCAAGCGCGAGCACGGACAACGGCCCGAACGCCGGCAGGCTCGCCGGAGAAATCCCCGCGAGCCAGACCGCGACCGGCACCAGCCTCTCGCCGGCGGTGGTCACGACCGCCGCCACCATCACCGGCAGCACCACGGCAAAGATGACCGTCAGGACGAGCGGACGCGTGCCCCGCGCCTCGAGCAGGCACTGGAGCCCGAAGGCCCCGGCGAAAAGCACCGCCGCGAAACACGCCAACACCGGCGGATCCACCGATTGCCCGGGAAACCAACGCGATTCCACCAGTCCGCGGGCGAACAAGTACCAACCGGCGGCACCCGCGAGAATCATGGCCAGGGTGAAGCCGCTCGCGCTGGCGGAGTCCGAGAACGTCGGCAACGCGGCCTCCCCCTGCTTTTTCGCCCGGCGCCACCCGCGCAGTTGGCTCTCGGGCGCGGGCGTGATGATCGAAGCGAGCACGAACAGCAGGGCGAGCGTGAACAAGCCGTAGACGCCGATCAATCCGAGCGCCTCGGCCGGTTCCGGCGCGTAATCGGGCCGCACCACGACAAAATCCGCCAAACCACGCGACGGGAAAATTTCGCCGCTCTCGACGAGCGGCAGCGCGTTTCCGAGCAGCAGGACCTGGATCCACACGAAGAGCGCGACCGCCCACGCCTTGCCCAGCAGGTGCGATTCCGTGCGACGCCAGCGGCGGCGGAGGATCGCGACGAAGGTGAGGATCAGCCCGCCCTGCGAGAAGAGCGTGAAAACCAGCTCCGGGAAATCGAGGCCGAAGAACTTCGCCGTAGGCGCCAGACGGCGACCCACCTCCACCAAGGCGCCGGCATCCCTCGGGAGCATCGCCGGAAGGCTCTCGGTGTATACCGGCGAGACGGTGAGATATTTGAAAAACACGAGGCCGAAGTTCGCCAATTGCGGAATCACTGTATAAAGCGCGAAGACAAGGCCGATGGAAAACAGGAAGGCCCACCGCCGGTTCCTGGCCACCATCCCGGTGACCATGCCAGTGAGATGGTAGAGCACCGCGGACGAGATCATCACGACATAGACGGGAGCCCAAGCGGAAGCCGGCACGCCCCCGCGCCACAAGGCCCATGCGCTGAATGGCAGCGTGACGAGAAACATGACATACTCGCGCACCGGGAGACCGAAGAGATAGCCCGCGACTTTCGCCAGCGGCGACATCGGCAGGAGCCGTTGGTAGTCGAGGACGCCCTCGTCACGCTCCGCGGTCATCCCTCCGGCGGCCTGCGCGATGCCCAGGAAAAAGAGGATGAACCCCTGCAGGACGATCAAGGGAATGAGCGGCGCGCGTTCGGCGTCCGCAAGGCTCATGTCCGATTGATAGATCGCGGCCGAGCGCGCGATGGCGAAAATGAAACCGGCCAACAGGACCGTCCCGAGCAGCGAGACACCCAGGCCGCGCGGCCTCAGCCGCGAGCGGCAGTAGCGGCGGAAAATCGGGTTCGCGGCGATGTTCCAGAAGTGGAGCTTCGCGGTCGTCGGCGTGTTCCCTGTCATCGGCGGCGGCTTTTTTCGGCGACTTCCACGAGGATGTCCTCGAACGACGACCGTCTTTCCTCGAACGAGCGGATCCGGCAACCGAGCGAGGCGAGCCCGGCGACCAGGTCCGCCTGCGCTCCGTCCGTTCCCGTGAACCCGAACGTGAGGCGACTCCCCGAATGTTCCACCGAGTGCACGCCCTCCCGGTCCGCCAGCCACGCGGCGCCTTCCTCAAGGCCGGCGACGAAGGTCACGAGGATGGTGCGGGCGTCCGCCCCGAGTTGACGACGCACCTCGTCCACGGTGCCGGAGGCGAGCAAGCGCCCGTGGTTCATCACGCACAGCGAAGTGCACATCTCCGCGAGTTCGCTCAAGATATGCGAACTGACGAAAACGGTCGCGCCGGCCGCGGCGATCTTGCGCAAGGTGTGGCGCAGCTCGCGGCGCGAGAGCGGATCGAGCCCGCTCGCCGGCTCGTCGAGCACCAGCACCCGCGGCCGGTGCAGCAAGGTCTTCGCCAGCACCACCCGCTGCGTCTGGCCGCGCGAGAGCGCCTTGCACCACTTGTCGCGCTCGCCGGTCATGGCCACTTCCGCAAGGCACTCCGCCACCCGTTCGCGGCGCGACTTGCGGTCCTTCATCCCATGGGCCGCCGCGTGGAAATCGAGGAATTCCCAAACCTTCAGATCCGACGGCACCGGCGCGAGATCCGGCATGTAACCGACGATGCGCCGGGCCTCGCGGGCGTTCTCCTGGATGTCGATGCCATCGAGGAAAACCTCGCCATACGTCGGCTCCATCAGCGTGGTCACGACGCGGAAGGTGCTGGTTTTCCCCGCGCCGTTCGGGCCGACGAGGCCGAAAATCTCGCCCCGCGGAATGGAGAGCGAGACGTCGTCCACCGCAACGAAGTTCCCGTAGTCCACGCGCAAGTCGCGGATCTCGACGGCGGGCGTATCCGGATCGGCGGCCATCGCTCAGAAGTCGTCGAACATGTCCCAGTTCGGCGGGAGCGAGAGCCCCACCTTTCCCATCTCCTTCTCCGCCTCCTGCCGCCGCCGCTCCATCTCCGCGTCGAAGGCCGCCCGCTGGTCCGGCCGCAGCACCGAAAGCATCGCCTCGCGCGGGTCGCCGCCTGGCGTGGCCGCGATCTCGCCGCCAATCCCCTCGAGCTGCATGGCCGGATCGAAATCCGGCGAGCCGCGCGCCACGATGCCGAAAACCTGGTCGCGCTGCACGTCGTCGAGATCGACGATTTCATCCAGCCGCTGGACTCGGCGGTCCGCCTCCTCCTGGACGCGCTGCGCCCTCTCGGCCATCCGCTCGGCGCGAAAGCTCGCGAGATCGTCGCCGCTGAGCATGCCTTCCATGAACCCGTCCAGCCCCTCGTCGGGCCGGGCCCGCGCCGCCTCCCTCGCCAAGTCCACCAACGTCGTCCCCTCGCGGCCGACGAGGTCGCTCCAGCGCTTCGCATCCTCCTCCGCCTTGCGCTCGAACCACTCGCGAAGCGCCTCCTGCTGGCGGGCGTCGAGACGGTACCGCCGCGCGAGCTCGCCCGAGGTCGCGTCGATCCAGTCCTGCATCGCCCGCACCCGGATGCGGTCGAAGATCGGCGCGAGGTCGCGCAACAGCGGCTGCCCGGCGCGCAGCAGGTCATCCGGCGTGACCGGCCTGCCGGCGCGGATGTCCGCGATGACCTCCCTCGCCTTGTCCGCAGCCGTCGTCCGCGGTCGCCACCGGCCGTCGGGATCCGCCGCCTCCATCGCGGCGATCCGGTTGCGCGCCTGTTTCAGCTCCACCTCGAGCCGTGCCGCCCGCTGCTCCGGCGAGCCCTCGGCACCCGGCAGGCTGTCCCGGAAAAGCACGACACCGGCCCCACCGAGGAGCACACCCACGGCGAGAGGCAACAACGGGCGAAGAGCGGCTTGTGGCATGGCGGACGGACTCCAACACTCAATCGAAAACGTCCCGATGAAGATTGCGCGAGGTTTCCGCGAAATCTGCCAAGCGCGCCGCCGGAGATACAGACGATTCTTTGG
>CBFGTW010000129.1:0-12415 GCA_965651855.1 uncultured Verrucomicrobiales bacterium | reverse complement strand
ATCCGCACCCAGATCGACGCGATCGACCGCCAGCTTCTCGACCTTCTCACCCAGCGGGCGGACCTGGTCCACGAGGTGGGCGTCGTCAAGAAGCGCGACAGCCTCCAGATCTACGCGCCCGAGCGCGAGGAAGCGCTGCTCCGCCGGCTCGTCGAGATGAACCAAGGGCGGCTGCCGGAGAAGTCGATCCGCGCGATTTACCGCGAGATCATGTCCGCCGCGCTGGCGCTCGAGGACGATCTGAAAATCGCCTACCTCGGCCCCGAGGGCACTTGGACGCACCAAGCGGCGATCAAGAAATTCGGCCACTCCGTCGATTACGCGCCGCAGCCGAACTTCGCCGACGTTTTCGACCAAGTCGCCCGCCGCCGGGCGAGCTACGGCGTCGTTCCGATCGAGAATTCCACGGAAGGCGCGGTTTCGCACACGCTGGACTTGTTCGTCGATTCCCCGCTGCACATCTGCGCGCAGATCCTGCTGCGCATCGAGAACGGCCTGATGGCGGCGATCCCGCGGGAAGAGATCAAGACGCTCTACTCGCATCCGCAGGTCTTCGGCCAGTGCCGGTCGTGGCTGTTGAAGAACTTCCCGGACGCGGATTTGGTGGAAGTTTCCTCCACCACCAAAGCCGCGCAGCTCGCCCGCGACCAAGCCGCCGAAGGGGCCGCCGCGCTGGGCGGGGCGCTCGCGGCGGAAATGTACGGCCTGACGCTGCTCGAGGAGTCGATCCAGGACCGCGCGACCAACACCACGCGTTTCCTCGTGATCGGCGAGAAGACCTGCCCGCCGACCGGCAATGACCGCACCTCGATCCTGTTCGCGATCCACGACCGCCCCGGCTCGCTGGTGAAGGCGCTCCAGGCCTTCGACCAATTCCACATCAACATGTCGAAGATCGAGTCCCGGCCGTCGAAGCGGAAGGACTGGGAGTATATCTTCTACGTGGATCTCGCCGGCCACGTGGAAGACCCGAAAGTGGCCGAGGCGCTCCGCGAGCTGGAAGGCCACTGCTCGCTGGTCAAGGTGCTCGGGTCGTATCCCGACACCGCCGAGTGAGCCTCAGAGGCCGAGAAAATTCCGGATCAGGTGCAGGCCGGCGTCCTGGCTCTTTTCCGGGTGGAACTGGCAGGCGAGCAAGTTCGGCCGCTCGATGGCGGCGACGAAGCGGTCGGCTCCGTATTCCGTTTCCGCCGCCACCAGCTCCGGGTCTTCCGGAACGGGGAAATACGAGTGGACGTAATAGAAATACGGCTCGGGCCCAAGGCCGCGCCAGCAGCCGGTCTCCGGCCGCTTCGGCACCACCGAGTTCCAGCCCATGTGCGGGACCTTGAGTCCCTCCGCCTCGCGGAAACGGCGGACCGTTCCCCGGAAAATGCCGAGGCCTTCCACGCCCGGCGTTTCCTCGCTCGAATCGAAGAGGATCTGATAGCCGAGGCAGATGCCGAGATAAGGCTTTCCGTCCGCCAGCCACTCGCGGATCGGTGCGAGCAGGTCGCGCCGCGCGAGCTGCTCCATGCAATCGCCGAACGAGCCGACGCCGGGCAGGATCAAGTGGCTCGGAGCGCCGAGTTGATCGCCCGAGGCCGCGACCGCGGGCTCCACGCCGATGCCACGCAAGGCGTTGGCGACGCTGCGGAGATTCCCGGCGCCGTAGTCGATGAGCGTGACGTTCACAGCGCTTGCTTGGTGCTCGGGATGCCTTTCACCCGCGGGTCGCGCTCGCAGGCATCGCGCAGCGCGCGGGCGAGACCTTTGAAGATCGCTTCGGCGATGTGGTGGCCGTCGCGGCCGTACAGGAGCTCGACGTGGATGTTCGCGCGCAGGTTCGAGGCCACCGCGCGGCAGAATTCCTCCACCAGGGTGAACGGGAAATTCGGCGCCGAGGGTGTGCCGGGCGGGGCGCGGAACTCGAGGTGCGGGCGATTGCTCAGGTCCACCACCACCCGCGCCAAGGTCTCGTCCATCGGCAGGTAGGCGCAGCCGTAACGGCGGATGCCTTCCTTGCCGCCAAGCGCCTCGCGCAGGCAGTCGCCGATCACGATGCCGGTGTCCTCCACCGTGTGGTGGAAGTCCACCTCGATGTCGCCCACGGTTTTCACCTTCAGATCGAACAAGCCGTGCTTGGCGAAAAGCGTCAGCATGTGGTCGAAGAACGGGACGCCGGTGGAAACCGACGACTCGCCGGAGCCATCGATGTCGATGCTCAGATCGATTTCGGTCTCGGCGGTCTTGCGCTGGCGGGAGGCGGTGCGTGGGGCGGACATGAAATGACGGGTCGGATCAACTGCCGAGGCCCGCTTCCTTGGCGGCTTCCTCGAGCATCGTGACGTAGCGCTGCGGCAGACGGGCGGAGCGGACGTCGTTCATCGCGGCCCGGTATTCCTTTTGATCCGGCTCCTCGGCGTGGATCACCTCCCAGGCTTCGCGATAGGCCTCGCCGCCTTCGACTTGGTTCGCTTGGGTGCGCTGCGAGTCGAGCCGGCGGGCTTCCTGCTGGGCCGCGCGCACCGTGTCCTCGAGCGAGCGCTTGTGATCCGGATGGGGCGTCACCCACTTCGCGCGGCTGGAGCGCTCTTCCTGATAGCGCGCCTCGAGCGCCGCGTCGCGCTCGGCCAGGGCCGCCTCCGTGATCGGGCGCTCGGCGGCGCTCATCCGGTCGAGGCCGACTTTCCGCTCGTCCATGCGCGACTGGAAGTCCGAGAGCATGCGGCTGGCGGCCGTTTCGTGTTGGTCGATCACCTTGCGGATCACCGGCAGAAGGTCCTGGTAAGCCGCCGAACTCTTGAAATCGGCGGTGAACTCCTCGAACAAGCGCAGGGCGGGCAGCCACTGCCGATTGGAAACGTGCTCGCGGATTTTCGCTTCGATCGCGCGGGCATCGAGTTCGAAGGCGTTCGAGCGGTACTCGCGGGCATCGACGATCTGGCCGTTGAGTTTCATGCCTCCCGCTTCCACCGCGGCGGCTTCCTTCTCGAGAGTCTCGACCATCTTTTGCACCTCCTTGGCCCTGGAACTCCGCGGGTGGGCGTCGAGGAACTGCTTGGCCAGGCGGATGCGGCGCTCGTATTCCTCGCTGGTGAGCAGATCCGGCGTCGGCGTGAGATCGGAAATTTCCTCGAAGGCCTTTTCGTCGAGCCGTTCGGCCACGATGCGCTCGACCTCCGCCTTCGGCACGCGGCGTTCGTCCTTGATCGTCGGAGTCACCTGAACCTCGAGCAGGTAGGTGTCCCCTTCATCGCTGAGTATCCTGCCTTCCAATTTCGTGCCGTCGGTGAGGACGAAGGTGTCGGCGGAAGCGGGGACCGCCAGACCGGCGGCGAGGCAGAAGGCGAGAAAGACCTGCTGGGTTTTCATTCTGGGATTTTTATGGATTCGGGGATGGATTGACGGAAAGGCCGGAACGCGCCGAGGCCGCGCGGCGCGGGGCGTGGAGCGAGTATTCACTGGTCCCTCGCGCCGCGCAAGAGGGCTTCTTCGAGGGCGGGCTGCGTGGAAACCGGCACCTCGGGGGCACCGGGATAGGCGACCAAGGCGCCGGCCTCGCCCGGCTCGCCGGCTCCGCGCCGCACCCAGCGGAGCGGCAGCTGGCGCACGGTTCCGGCCAGTTCGGGCGCGGCTTCCGGCGCGAGCGCCACCACCGGGCCGAAGTGACGCACGATCGTCGCCATGATCAGATCGGAGTGCAGGATCGGTTGCTGCTCCGCGAAGACCGGCAACGGCGTCGCCAATTGGCTGAAGCCCGGCGCGAGCGGCCGTCCGCGGGCGGCCATGCGCGCTTCCAGAAGCGAGAACAGCCCGGCGGTCGAATCGTCGAACAACATCGAGACGTCCGTCACCGGAAGGTCGAGGATCCGCGCGTTGTCCGGAGCTTCCTTCAGGTATTCTCCGGCGGTGAAAAGCTCGGCCGCGGTCGAGGCGAGATCGTCCGCCCACAGCAGCGCGCGTTCGTCGCCCGTCACGTCCGCCACGTCGAGCGAGGCGTGGATGGCCAAGGCGTAGAGGAACGCCCGGCCGGCGACGACTTCCGGAGGAGCCTCGCCCGGATAGGCCCGCAGCCGCGGACCGTCGGCGAACGCTTCACGGGCCGCGGCGAGCGAGGCGGCCGCTTTTTCCCGGTACGCGGCATCGCCGGTGGCGGTGAACATCGCGGCATACGCGGAGATCATGCGGAAGGTGGCGCCGGCGTGGGGCGTCGCGTCGCGAAACCCCTCGCCGAAGCGCTCCCGTCGCGCTTGCAGCAGCGTCTTGCGGATTTCCTCGAAGCGCTTGGGAAACGCTTCGGGATCCGGGAAACCGGCGGCCAGCTCGGCGACCGGCCGCGAGAGCGCGATCGCGTTGCCACGGAAAAACTTCCGCGCGGGATCGACTTCATAAGGGATGTTTCCGAGCGGATCCATGCCTGTCACGGAGATCCACCACGCCGCGTCCTCGGCCGGGAGCGCCTTCTCGACCTCCTCCACGCTCCAGAGCCACTGGGAAACGTCGGTGTCCGCGGCCATGCCCACCGAGAACAGCCCGTTGCCCGCCCCGTATTGCTTTTCCGCGAAGGCGACCACTTCCCGCGCGCGCTCAAGCGCCAGCGGATTTCCCGTCGCGTGATGGGCGGCGGCGAGCGCCAGCGCCACCCGCGCCTGGATCACGCAGTCGCGGACATAGCCGGGCAAGGCCCAGGACTTCGACCACCGGAGCGAGTAAACCCCGCCGTCGAGCGGGTCGAACATCGCGCTCGGCAAGAGGTCTTCCAGCAGCCCTTCGAGCGCCTCGCGCGAGCGGGTCCGGGTTTCCGCCGGGACGTCCGGCAGGGCGCTGGCGGCGGCCATCAACTCCATGGCGCCGGCGGGAAACAATCCGCCCGCCTCGTCGAACGTGCGGGACACCGGATCGTAGAGCCCGGCGAGGCGGCGTGCGGCGGCCACGGCGTCCTCCGCCGGCCGCTCGCTCGCGACGATGGCGTTTTTCCGCCGCCCGATCCGTTCGCGGCGGCCATCGTTGTCGCGCGCGCTGTTTTCCATCACGTAGTCCCGGTTTTCGCGCCAGGTGCGGGCGACCATCGAGTGCGACTGGTCGAAGACTTCGGCCACGCCGCTCCGGCCGCCGCCGCTCACCGGGATCCATGCCACCGGATTCCGCTCCCAGGTGAGCCAGAGAAACAGCGGCAGGCCGAGCGGGCGTTTGATTTCCGCGCAGAGATCGGCCGTCAGCAGCCCCATTTCGCGGGCGGCGTCGCCGTCCACGAGCACGGGGACGTAGTGGTTGTTGATGGCGGCGACGGCGGCGGGATCCGCCTCGAGGGCGGCGAGCACTTCCTGGAATCCCGGCTGCTGGGGCAGGGCGATCACCGCCAGGACCAACCGCTCGGCTTTCTCCGCGAGGCGGAACGTCTCCTCCGTCCACGGCTGCCAGCGGATCGGGGAGTCCGCCTGGGACGAGTACACCGGGCCGGGCAGCGGGCCGAGGTTGTTGGCGTGCAGCGCGGCCGGCAACGGCGGCGGCGGCGCGGCGGCGGTCCCGGAGTCGCGCTTCCGGCACGAGGTGGCCGACCCGAGGATCAGGACTGGAACCAGCAAGCAGGAAACGGCGCGGCGGACGGTCGGCGGGATCATGTAAATGCGGAGCGGGAGAATGCGGGCAGGCCGCGTCCGGCGTGCCGGGCAATCTGAAGAAAAGGCTTCCGATGTGACAAGCCGAAGCTACGGTGGCCCGGCAATTCCCGACCACGTGTGATTAGTATTGCTGTTTCCAGTCAAAAGGGGGGCGTCGGAAAGACCACGGTATCCATCAACCTGGCGCACGCCTTCGCCCGCGGCGGGGTGCGCACGCTGCTGGTGGATGCGGACCCGCAGGGCTCGGTCGGCCTGTCGCTCACCCGCCAGTCGCGCCTGCTCGCGGGGTTTTACGATTTCCTGGCCGATCCGGGCATCCCGATGGACCGCCTGATCGTGCCGACGCGGCTCGAGACGTTTTCGTTGGTCGCCAGCGGCCAGGCGAGCGATTACGAAGCCGGAGCCGGCGGCACTGGCGCGCATCTCTCGCGGGTGCGGGCCTTTCTCCGCGGCGCGGCGGCGCGGGGCTACGATCTCTGCTTGCTCGACACCGCCGCCGGCTTGTTCGGCGTCACCGGCGACGTGATCGCCTCGGGCGACGCGGTGATGATCCCGCAGCAGGCCGAGCCGCTCGGCATCCGCTCGGTGCCGAAATTGTTGGAAGGTCTCAACCGCCTGCGGGTGATGAATCCGCGCCTCAGCGTGCTGGGCGTGTGCCTGACGATGGTGCAGAACGATCTGGCAGAGAGCCGCGAGGCGGCCGAGGCGCTGCGGCAACTGCTGCCGCCGGAGCTGGTTTTCCGCACCCAGGTCCCGCGCGACGCGCTCTTCGTCCGCGCGAGCGCCCGCGGCCTGCCGGTCGGCGTGCTCGAGGATGGCGCGGGCGCCCAGGCGGTGTTCGATTCGCTCCGCGGCGAGATCGAGGCGAAGTTGGAATCCCGCGACGGACGGCATCCCGTCCTTTGACGATGGACCCGGTCAATCCATGGCTCGACCCCGCGGAAGTCCGCCGCATGGCCGAGCGCCTGCTCAAGCCTCAGGACGAGGCTTCGGTGAACCTGCCGGACGCCGGATTCGGCGAGCGTTTCGTGGGCTTCGCCGCGGACAAGCCGGCACGGACGGTTCCCGCCGTCCCGCCACCCGCGCCCCCGGCCTCTCCGCCGCCGCCGCGGGCAGCCGAGCCGACGGCGGCCGCTCCTTCCGCTCCCCCGCCCCCGCCGGTCGCGACGGAAAGCAGCGCGGCTCCCCGGGGTGCCGGACCAGCGGAACCTCCGCCCGCTCCGGCGGCGGACGAGCCGCCGGCCGCGTCTCCCCGGAGTCCGTTCCTCGACCGCATCACGCGTTTCCGGGATTGGCTTCACGAGCAATTTTCAGCCACCGGCGTGTTCATCCTGGACCGTGAGGGCGCCGTGATTTTCGACGAAAGCGGGCACGGGAAGCTGCATTTCCTGGCCCGCAGCCTGGCCTTGGCCTCGCGCCGCCCCGGCGGCTCGCCGGGAAACGTCCACGTGAAGGTCGGCGCGAGCGCCACCCTCGAGGTGATCCCGGTGGATTCCCCCTACGGCTGCCTGGTGCTTGGCGCGGTGGTGCCGCAGCCCCTGCCACCGGCCGCGGTGAGCGGCGTGATGGTGGCGCTGGCAAAGGTGGCGAGCCCGCCGCCGAACGGCCCGGCGGCGTGACGCTTCATTTCGTCCGGCGGTTCTGCCGCGAGATGATGGTGGCGGATCCCGCGCCGCAGCCGATGACGATCAACAGGAGGACCGCCGCGCAATAGCGCTGGGTTTCCACGCCCCAACCCGGATCCGGCGGCCCGGTCGCCGCGGCGGCGCTTTCCACCTCCTCGACTTGCCCAGCGTTGCCCAAGGGCAACGGTTTCCGCAGCGCGAGGAAGATGTTCCGCTGCTCGCCTTGGTTCCGGTAGTCGTTGCGGAACGTCTCCGCCTCGCGAACCAGCAGGTCGATCCGCTCGTTGACGAAGAACTCGGATGCCGGCCGCGCGTCGGGATCGTCCTCCGGCCAGACGATCATGGTCTCGACCTCCACCCGGCTGCCCGAACGCGCCATCCGGCCGATGCGGGCCACCAGCTCGGCCGCCTCGCGCGGGTCCGACGCTCCCGCGGCCAGCAACCGCCGCAAGCCTTCCTTCGCCAGATCGAAACGCTCGGCCCGCTCCGGCGTCATCTCGCCTTCGAAGTCCCGCATGCGGTCCACCCGGCGCTGCAAACGGATGCGCTCGACCTCGAAGGGGTTGCGCGTCGCCTGCGCGACGATCATGGCTTCGTAGGAATAGCGCAGCGGCATGAACATCGCCGGAACCGGAGCCCCGCCGCGCTCGCGGTTGAGCCCGACGTTCTCGAACAATCCGCGGTTCATCTCGCGGTACGGCACCAAGGCTCCGGCCAGCAGCATTTGCGGCACGAGCAAGAGGGGCACCGAGGTGAGGGCGGCGCGCTCGGTTTTCACCAGCGAGGAAATCACCAGCGCCAGCCCCGTGCCCGCCCAGGCGGTGAGCGTCATCCACAGCCAGTGGTGGAACAGCATGCCGTGGATCTCGAGGAAATGATTCCCCACGATGAGATACATGAAACATTGCGCGGCGGCCACGAGGCCGAGCGCGACGAACTTGGCGAAGACATAGGAAGCGGCGCCCGGCTGGGTGTTCCGCTCGCGCCGCAGCACCGGCCGGTCGCGCAGCACCTCGGTGGCGGAGTTCGTCAGCCCGAGGAACATCGCCACCGTGGCGCTGAGGAAAAGGTAGGCCGGGATGTGCAGCGCCGAGGAAAACTCGTAGGGCCCCTGCGGCGAGGAGCGCAGGGTGATGGCGATGAGGCCGGCCAAGAGCGGTGCCTCGAGAAAGGTACTGTAGACCGTGCCGCGGTTCCGCAGCTTCGAGAGCAGGGAGCGCAGGAAATGGGTGGCGAAGATCGCGATCAACGCGTGCAGCCGCCGCGCCGGCCGCGGCGGCACCGGCAACCGGCCGCTGGCCTCGCCACCGAGCCGCGAAGACGGTCCCTCCCCCGGCTGGAGCGAGCGCAGCAGGGCGACGCTCTCGAAGCGCTCCTGCCAGAATGACGGCGGAAACCGCCTGGCCGCGCCGGTGTTCGTCCCGCCGCCGATCGCGCTGAGCGGCGTCTCCAGCACGTCGAAGACGAAGTCCGCGCCGAGCGGCGTCTTGGCCGCCACCGCCGGGTGGGCGATGGCGAGTTCCTCGCAGGCGTCGCGGAAATAGCCGACCATCCCCGCCGGGGTGCCGAAGTAAGCGACGCGGCCGCCCCCGTCGAGCAGCAGCACCTTGTCGAAGAGACGCAGCACCGGCGCGCCCGGCCGGTGCAGCGAGGCGATGACGATTTTTTCCCGGGCGAGAGACCGCAGGGTTTCCGCGACGTGTTCGGAATCCTTCGAGGACAATCCGGAAATCGGCTCGTCGAAGAGGAAAACCTCGGCGCGGCTGCCGAGGTCGAGCCCGAGGTTCAGCCGGCTGCGCTCGCCGCCGGAGATCGTCTTTTCGCCTGGGGAGCCGACGCGCCGGCGCGCGATCGCCTGCAGCCCGAGCTCGGCGAGCATGCTGTCGACGCGCCGCTCGTGCTCCGCCAGCGAGAGCGCCGGCCGGCGGATGGTCACCGCGTGGCGCAGGTGCTCGCGCACCGTGAGCTGCGGGTTGAGCGCCTCCTCCTGCGGCATGTAAGCGACGAACGGCACGAGGTTGTCGCGGTGGTCGTAGAGCGACATGCCGTTGAGCTTCACCCCGCCGCGGGTCGGCTGGCGCTGGCCGGAGAGCACCGCGAGCAGCGTGCTTTTCCCGCTGCCGCTCGGGCCGATGATGCACAGCATCTCGCCGCGCTTGACCTCGAAGTTCACGTGGTCGAGCGCCCGCGACTCCGGCCCGAAGTCGTGGATCAGGCCCTCGACCTGGAGCGACTCGATCTGGGTGCGCTCCTCGTCGAGAAACCCCTCGCTGAACCGGCAGCGCACGGCTTGGCTGCCGGACAGCCGGATCAACGAGCCGTCGACGAGCGGCGCCGTGCCGCGCACCGGCATCCCGTCCACGAGCACCGGCCCTTCCTGGTCGCGCACTTCGAGCAGCCCCTCGGCGCGCTGGGCGTCGAAGCGGATGAAAAGCACCACCCGCGGCGCGAGCTTCGGACCGAGGAGCAGGTCGCCGCTGCCGAGGGCGGAGGCATCATTGGAGACGAGATACTCCTGGCGATCCGTCGCCAGCCGGAACCGCCGGCCGGACTGCGTCGCCTTCCGCCGCAGGTCGTTGATGGATAGGCTGAATCCGCTGCCGTCGCCGAGCCGGTCGTGATTGTGGCAGGTGACGATGTCGCCCTTCTTGAGCGGACCTTTTCCTCCGGCGTGGAGATTGGTGTCCTGGAGCGCCTCCACTTCGGCCAGCAGCCCGAACCGGATCCGCAGCGCGCTCTGCCGGCCGCGGGTCCGCTCCGCCGCCAAGCCGCCGTCGCTCGGCTCGAGATAGATCGCGGGCGCGTTGCCGGTGCGCTTGACGTCGAGGAAAAACAACAGGTCCTCGAGGCTCAGCGTCCACCCGGGCACCACCAGCGGCTGGCGTTCGCGCATGCGGAGAAACGAGCCGCGTTCGAGCGAACGTCCCCGGATCCAGATCGGCGCGTCGCCGGTGTTCCGCACCAGGATCAGGTCGCCGGCGCGGTAAACGCGGAACTGCTGGTCGGCCGCGGCTGGCGGCAGGACGACGTCGGCTCCCTTCCCCCCGAATACCAGCCGCTCGAACGGCAACTCCACGTCCGGCGGATCTTCGCCGGCCATTTCCGCCAGGATCGCGGAGCCGTATGCCGGACGGCCGAGGCGGCGCATGAATACCTCGAAGCTCGCCCGGCTCCGCTCGGACCTGCCGGCGGCATCCACCAGCGTGAACAGCTGGAGACCGACGGCGAGCTTCCCCGTGTCGTCGAGCGTTTCGCGGAGTTGCACCGCCAGCCCTTGCAGCGGCCGCGGGTGGCGGACCGCCCGCTGCAGCCGGCGGCCGAGCCAGCCGTGGTCGACCTCGGGAAACGCGCTGCGCAGCATGTCGAGGATCAGGTCCGCCTCGAGCGAGCTGAGCACGTCGTCGAGCGTGGCGAAGGCGGCGAAGGCATCGACCAGCGCCCCGACATGGGCGTCCGCTCCGGGCCGCAGCGCCCGGAGCCTGCCGATGCCGGGAACCGTCCTGAGCCAGCCGTGCCGCCTGCGCCGCGATCCCTGACGGGACTCGATTCCGCTCGCCTGAAATTCCACGTCGCGTTCCTTGCCAAAGCTGCGGCAAACCCGCAAGAGCGCGCCAAAAAAGGGGTTTGCTTTTGCCCCCCGCCGACTATCGTCAATTGTTCCCGGCAGGCGCGGCGGCGGCCGTTTTTTCGCCCTCCACTTTTTCTTGCCGGACGTTTCACGCAATCATGTCCGAACAACCGAATTCCACCCCACCCGGAGGAAGCCCGAACCGCGGCCCGGGTGACGCCAACGGTTTCAACTGGCGTTTGTTGATTTTGCTGAGCGTCGCCATGCTCATTCTCGGCGCGGCGTTCTTCGGCCCGGCGATGAACCGGAATGCCACGCCATGGTCCTACTCGCAGTTCCGCGAGGCCTGGGACCAAGGCCGGGTCATCACCGGCAATCAAAAAGACTACCCGCTCAAGGTCGTCGCCACCGACACCTCGCCGGACGCCACCATCAGCGGCTGGGCGGAGCCCCCGCCCAGGGCCGTGGAAGGCGCCGAGGCCGACACCCACGACTTCCAGGTGCGGTTCAACATGAACCTCCAGCGCGACGCGGTGCAGGAAATCCTGGGCGAGGACTTCGTCACCCGCGAGGTCCCCGAAGGCGAGCTTCCGCGCGAGGACGACGTGCGCACGCTCACACTCGGCGAGTTCCAGAAATCGGTGGCGCTCGGCGAGATCCAGTCCGATGAAACGCGGAACCCGCTGCGGATCCTCACCACGCCGGGTTCCTCCCAAGCGGTGATCGTCGGCACCCGCAGCGTGGTGCCGATGGAGCCGGCGAAAACCGCCGAAGGCAAGAAGGCCGAGCCGATTCCCTTCCGCGTCACCGTTTCCACCGCGATCAACCAGGACGACCTGCGCAAGCTGATCAAGGACGAGGCCGTCTTCCAGCGCGAGACCAACTATCTCCGGAGCGTCATCTCGATGTTCCTGCCGTTCCTGCTGATCATCCTGCTGCTGTTTTTCCTCTTCCGCCAGCAGATGAAGTCCGCCGGCCGCGGCGCGATGTCATTCGGCAAGAGCAAGGCCCGGCTGCTGACCATGGACCGCAACAAGGTGACCTTCAAGGACGTCGCCGGCATCCAGGAAGCGAAGGAAGAACTTTGGGAAATCGTCGATTTCCTGCGCGATCCCCGGAAGTTCCAGAAACTCGGCGGCGCGATCCCGAAGGGCGTGCTGATGGTCGGCCCGCCCGGCACCGGCAAGACCCTGCTCGCCCGCGCCATCGCCGGCGAGGCGGACGTGCCGTTCTTCTCGATCTCCGGTTCGGACTTCGTCGAAATGTTCGTCGGCGTCGGCGCCTCGCGCGTCCGCGACATGTTCGAACAGGGCAAGAAGCACGCGCCCTGCCTGATTTTCATCGACGAGATCGACGCCGTCGGCCGTCACCGCGGCCACGGCATGGGCGGCGGTCACGACGAACGTGAGCAGACGCTCAACCAGCTCCTTGTCGAAATGGACGGCTTCGACACCCAGGAGGGGGTCATCATCATCGCCGCGACGAACCGCCCCGATGTGCTCGATCCGGCCTTGCTGCGACCGGGACGCTTCGACCGTCAGGTCACCGTTTCCCTGCCCGACGTGAAGGGGCGCGAGGAGATCCTCAAGGTCCACGTGAAAAAGATCAAGCTGGCCCCG
>CBFGTW010000128.1:0-12843 GCA_965651855.1 uncultured Verrucomicrobiales bacterium | reverse complement strand
AGGTAGCAGACGAGCACGAACCACAACGGGATCACGAAGGTGTCGACGTGGAATCCCGGAGCCCGGTGAGTGGCTTCTTCGTCCCGCCAGTCGAGTGCCGGAACAATGGGCAAGGGATTGCCCTCTTTGTCCCTCTGCATCGCTCCGAAACGATGGATCCCTCCATAGATTGGTACCGGAGGAGCGGTCTTCGCCCGGTGCCCCGGCTCCCTCGAGATCCACTCGACCCGGAACTTCGACTCGCTCGTGATGAAGCAGAGGGTGCGGTGCCCCTCCAGGCGATGGTACCAGTTGGTGTGATGCTCGACCGAATCGGCCCAGGCCAACAGGATCAGGATGGCCGGCAGAAAGCCGATGAGGAAGACCCCGCTGTGACGGAGAGACAGCGGCGGGAGCAACCTCGGCTGCTCCGTCCCGGTCGAAGTTGGCGTGCTCATCTGTTACGGATGTTCATGTTACGCGGAAGCGGGGCTGGCTCCAGCTTCGTCGACCGCGCCGACTCGCTTGCCGATCGGACGGGCGTTCTTCACGAACATGAAGTTGCCGCCGTGGGTGGCTGCTGCGGCAGCGCAGCCGGGCATCTGGAAGCTCTGGCTGAAGCTTGAGAGCTTCTGAAGCGGCCGCGCCCTTGCCCAGCCGGCGGCCCGCTCCGTCCGCGGATCAGCGGTGGCCGGATCCGGCGTCGCCCGGCTCCTTCAGGCGGCGGCGAACCATCTCCCGTTCTTCGGGCGTGGCCGAGACCCGGTCCATCCATTCCGCAACGGCATCGTCCCCCTCCAGCTGCCGGGCCGTTTCAGCCAGCCGGACGAGCTCGGCGTCACGCTCGGCCTCCGGAAGATACCGACGGAGCAGCACGACGTAGGGAGCCGGATTATGCCGCACCTCGATCCCTGTCAGGGCCGTGCTCCGGTCCGCTTCCGGCAGCGCTTCGAGCCTCGCGGCGGCCGCTTCCGGACGGATCACGAGCAGCCCGCGCAGAAGCTCGCGCTCGTAATGCAGCCGCGCCGGCTCTTCCCGACCCGTCTTGTTGGTGAAGGTTTGGTCCTGGATCCGGGCGTCCAGCCAACGTTCGGCGCGCAGGGGCGATTTGGCCGCCCATTCCCGGAAAGCCGACAACAGCAGCATGGCCGTGCCGGAATCTTCGGTGACGCGACCTCGAAAGTGGTCCAGCGCGAGTTCCGGATCCTTTCTCGCCAGCGTCCCGACGAGATGCGTCTCAAACCGTGAGTGGAATTCGGGAGGAACATCGGAGGCCATGAGTTCGTCGTACGCCGCGACGAGTTGAGGAGCCGACATGGCCTCCAGCTCCTTCAGAAGCCGGCCATACGACGTGCTCTCGTCCACCAGCCCCGACCAGCGGCGGCGGTTACTCCGCCATCGCCTCCGGCGTCACCGGGGGCTGGATCCAGCTCGGCGGCCGGGGATGCCGGCACCGGATCGCGCGCGAGCCACGGCAGGAGGCGCCGGCCGCCGGCAAGCTTTTCCGGGTGCTCACGCCCTACCGCTACTCCGAGCTGGGTTCCGTCAACCACCAGCTCCTGAACGAGGCCGCCGACAGGCTCGTCGCCGACGGCTACCACCTCGAGATCGAGCGCCGGCCGGGACTTTTCTCGCGCTTCGACCCGAACCGCGTGAAGCCCCTGGAAGACTTGGCGGACACCGCCGGTTGGCTCCTCCTCTACGGGACCGCCGAGATCCAGGAATGGCTCGCCACCCTCGGGCAGCCCATCGTGAACATCGGGTGGATCGACGGGAGGTTGCCGGTTTGCGCGGTGTATCCGGACGCCCGCGCCGCGGGCCTCCATGCGGCGGGGCTCATGTGTTCCAGGGGCTACCGGGACCTGGCTTATCTGGTGGCGAAGGTGACGAGCGTGGGCGACAGGCGGGCGGCGGAAGCATTCGCCGAAGAAGCCTCGCGCCTGGGCGCGAGAGTGAAGGTGGCGGAGCACGAGGGCACGCCACGGTCGATCGCCAAGGTGGTCTGCGGGCTGATGGCGTCGCGGCCGCGCCCGACGGGCTACCTCGTCGGCTGCAGCCAGGCCGCCATCACCGTCCAGACCTGCCTCCAGCACGCGGGCCTGCGCATTCCCGAGGATGCCGGCGTCATCTCAATGTGGAACGACACCTACTTGGACTTCACCTACCCGTCGATCGCGCGCTACCGGACCGACGGCCGCCGCATGGGGCGGAAGGCCGCGGATCTGCTCCTCCATCAAGCCCGGCATGGCCAAGGTCGGGCGCAAAACGTGCCGTTCATGCCGCAATTCATCGAAGGAGGCAGCGTCGCGCCAGGAACCGCCCGGGACTGATTCGCATCGGGTCGGGACCGGGCGGCGGCCAGCGCCGCCTAAACATCGTCCACGGAATCCCCGCCCCCGCCGGCGAGCCGCTGCGCCAGACCGATCAAGATTCCTTCGGGCCCACGGATGTAGCACAGGCGATAAACCCCTTCGTAGTCGACCACCTCATCAACCACCGAGGCGCCAAGCTCGCCGAGACGGCAGATCGTTTCCTCGATATCCTCGACACTGAACATGACCCGCAGGTATCCCAGCGAATTCACCGGCGCCTTCCGGTGATCCGACGCAATGGCCGGACTGGCGAATCGCGAGATCTCGAGGCGGCCGTGGCCGTCGGGGGTGCGCATCATCGCGATCTCGGCGCGCTGGCCACGCAAGCCGGTGACGCGGCCCGCCCAGTCACCTTCGACGGGCATCCGGCCTTCCAGAACGAGGCCCAGTTCCGTGAAAAACCCGACGGCGGAATCGAGATCTTCGACGACGATCCCGACGTTGTGCATCGAAGGGAATTCGGACGACCTCATGGCGGGAAGTTCTTTTCCGGTCCGGCGAAGAGCGCGCGCTTTGCGTCGACCGCGCCCGGAGAATCCGGAGAAAACCTCGGGGAGGGCGGGCACGGCTTCAATCCGGAAATCAGCGGTGGCGCGGAGACCGCGGCGCCGATCCCCCCGCGGGGATCTGCAACGACACCGACGCCAAGAGCAGCCAAGAGCCGGATGCCCGGGGAGATGGAAGCTGTCGGCCGCAGGGATCGTAACTGGTGGCCATGAAACTGGCAGCGGCACTTTTCTGCGGAGCGATGGCGGCGACCGCCACCCGCGGCGGGGAACTGCCGGGACCGTTCGGCATCGGGTCGTGTCACGTCAACGGACGCTCGGTCGACGACTTCGAGCGCTGGATTCCGCGAATGGCCGAGATCGATCTGCGATTCCTGCGCAGCGCCGCGGTCCAGTGGAACGCGGTGGAACCCGAGCCCGGAGAGTGGAACTGGGAGACCATCGACGCGCAACTGGCTTATCTGGCCGACCGTGGCATCTCCTGCGGCGCCTTGCTGATCGGCAACCCGAAGTGGAACGAGGCGGACGCGCCGGGCAGCCTGCCGGTGAACCACCTGGCGGGATGGTCGGAGTATGTCTCCCGCACCGTGGCGCATCTCGAGGGACGGGTGAAGTACTTCGAGGTGTGGAACGAACCGCCCAACTTCACCGGCCCCGACCAGACACCGGAGGATTACGCCAAGATCGTGGTCGCCGCCTACCAAGCTGCCAAGAAGGCCAACCCGGACTGTCTCGTCGGACTGGCGGCCAAGTCGGCGCACATCCACTACCTCGAGAGCGTCATCCGCGCCGGTGCGAAGGATCATTTCGACTGGATCTCCCTCCACCCTTACGAAGTGCTCGACGGCATCGTGGAGCTGTCGGGCATCGAGCCGGTCTATCTGAACATCGTGCCCACCACCCGGAAAATGCTCGCCGCCGCGAATCCGGCCAAACGCGACGTGCCGATCCTGTTCACCGAGCTTGGCTGCGACGCCGGCCGTCACGGCGGCCAGGCCCAAGCCCATGCGCTGGTGAAGGCGTACGCGCTCGGGATCGCGCAGGGCGTGGCCCAGATCCAGTGGTTCGAAGGCCGGGACGGCGACAGCGGACCGATGGGATTGATCGATCGCGAGGGCGAGCCGCGCCCGGCCTACCACGCCCTCGGCCGGATGATCCGGAGCTTCGGCCAGCGGCCCGGATATCTCGGCTGGATCCAATCGGACCACGACGGGCTTGGCTTCGTCTTCGAAGGTGCCACGGGACCGGTGATGGCGGCATGGGCGTCCACCGGCGGCCCCGCGGCAATGGACTTGGGCGCGGAAGTCGAGGTGCTCGATCCGGCCAGCGGGGAAACCTCGCGCTCCCGGACGCTGGCGCTCGACGGCGCGCCGGTGCTGGTGAGCGGCCTGCCGGACGATTGGTTGGCGCGGGCGCGCGCCAACCGCGACCGGCCGCTCCCGTGGGGCGGCGACTACCGGAACGCGAAGTCCGTCTCGCTGACGCTGGGCGAGGAAGTCCGCGCCGAGGGACTTCACAGCCGTGCCGGGGACTCGCTGGCCGAGGCGGTGGTTGCCTACGGCGGCCCGGCCCGGGCCGGCGACGTGCCGGGCGGCAACCTGTTCATCGTGGATCCTTCGTTCCTCTCCTACGACAGCGTTCCGCTCGAGATCACCGCCGAGGTCAGGCGCAACGAGAACAACGACAACGCGGGCTTCAAGCTGGTCTACGAGTCGAGCGAGGGATTCAGCACCGCGGGCGGGTGGTACACGATCCCCGACAACAAGAAGTGGCACACGGTGCGCTGGCGGATCGACGACCCGAAGTTCGTCAACTACTGGGGATACAACTTCCAGCTCAACTCCGACGGAAACGAACACAACAAGTATTTCCTCCGGAAGGTGACCGTGACCAAGATCGACCTCCCTACCGGCGCGGCAGATGAGGCACGGTGACTTCCGCCCTTCCCCTCCTCCGGCTTCCGCGGTCCCGGCGGCCGGGCAAGCCGGCGCGGCGGGCCATTGTCCCCGTCAGGCGCGGAAAACGCGATCCCCTCGGCGGCGAGCGGCGGGCGCTTCGGCAACTGGGCGAAATTCCCGAAGTCGATTCGCCGCATATTCCGATCTCGCCCGCGCCGGCCGCTCGGTTAGGCTCCGCCGCCCGCATGAAACCCATCCCCTTCGCCGCCCTGATGTTTTCCGCCGCCCTCGCCGGAGCTTCGGAACTGTTCTACACCGATGAATACAATGGCAGCGTCTTCCGGCTCGACACCGAAACCGGCGTCGCCACCGAGATCCTCGACGGGACGGCGATCCCCCACCGGACGATCACGGGGCCCAACGGCGGCTTGGCCTTCCGCACCCGGAGCGAATTGCTGGTCAGCTCCGAAGGGCAGTTCAACGGCGAGCCGGCGGTGGTCCGCTTCCACTTCGACGGAACCGCCCTTCGCCTGCTCTCGACACGCGCCGCCAACGCCTCGCTGAACTCGGTCGAGGGCCTGGTCCGCGGTCCCGGCCACACGATCCACGGCGCCAACGGCTGGCAGCAGGCGGTGGCGACGTTCGGAGCGGACGTCTGGATGAAGAACAACGAGGGCGTCTGGACCAACCGCGGCCCGGCCGCGGCCAACGCCGCCACGCTCCCGCACGAGTTCCCGGAGTTCATCGCCTGGAGCGCCATCGACGGCAGGATGGCGGTCGGTTACTACGGCGGACGGGTTTCCATCCTCGGACAGGAGAACGGGAGCTGGACCGTGGAGCGGACGATCACTCTTCCGGGCGGCGATTCGGCCACCGGCGTGGCCTTCGCCCGCGAAGGCCTCCCGTTGGAGGGCGGCGACGGCGGAGAGGCCGCGGAAAGCTCGTTGCTCCTGGTCGGCACCCGCGACGCGGATCACGTCCTGCGCTACGTCGCCGCGACCGGCGAACCCCACGGCGCCGACGCCGCGAACCGCGCGGACCCCATCTACCTGCCGAAGGGCAGCGCCGGCATCATGGACCTCGGGAACCTCATCGTCGATCCGGCGGACGGGCACCTCTACGTTGAGAACAAGAACCAGGGTTACTCCGACAAGGGCGGGAACGTCTGGGTGATCAGCCGCTTCGATGAAGCTGGCGGCGTGGTGGACGACGCCGTGCACCAACTCGGCTCCACCTTCCCGCTGCGCTACATGGCGTTCCGGCCCCGGCAGCAGGAACTCGTCCTGGAAGGAGACGGCCCGCACGCGGTCGGTGCCGGCGGGCTGCCGCTTCAGGCGGATGCCGACTTGTGGCTCAAGGCCGCCACCGAAGCCCAGCGGCAGCTCGCGGAATACCTCGGGAACTCGCCTCTCGGCGAGGTCACGATCGCTGGCGACGGCAGCGGCGCGCTGGTCCTGCATGTCCGCGACGGCGGCACGGTCAAAGCGGTGAAGATCCGGATCGGCAACGCCGGCGAACTGGAGGTCGGCACGGAAACCACGCTCGATGCCGCGGACGGCATCGTGCTCGACGGGGGGAGCGCGTCGGTCGACACCAACGGCACGCTGCAGGCCGGCTTGTTCTTCGACGAAACCCACGGCCTGACGTCGATCCTGGCGACGAATGGCGGCAGCGTCATTTCCGCGGGAGGCGGCAACGTGATCTCCGCGGGTGGCGGCAATGTGGTTTCCGCGGGCGGCGGCAACGTGATCTCGGCCGGTGGCGGGAACGTCATCTCCGCCGGCGGCGGCAACATCATCGCGGCCGCCGGAGGGTCGGTGGTGTCCGCCGGCAGCGGCAACTTCCAGGCGCGCACGCGTTCGACCGTTTCCCCGCAGTTCCACCTCGGCACCGGCAGCCTGATCGTCCAGTCGGGCGGCCATCTCCACGCGGGCGAGCCCCATGGCGTCTTCGCGAGCAGCGGTGGCAGCATCGACGTCCAGCCGGGCGGGAGCATCCACATCGACATCGGCGGAACCGAAAGCGGCAGCACCCACGACCACTACGATTTGCAGAACGCCTCCACCGGATCGGCGCGGCTCGAGGGCAGGCTGGTGGTGAACGTCGATCCCGCCTTCCGCTCGCAGATCACGGCCGCCGACCGCTTCACCGTGATCCGCACCGGCACGCCCGTCCAGGGCACGCCGGAGAACCAGCTCGCCGGCGGCCGTCTTCCGACCGCCGACGGAAGCGGCACGTTCGAGCTGCTGCAGGAGGACGGCGGCAAGAGCCTCACGCTGACCGGCTACCAGGCCAATCCGCCGCTCGAAGCCTGGCGCTTCCGGCACTTCACCGCGGCGGAGCTTGCGGATGCGGCGGTCAGTGGCGACGAAGCGGACCCCAACGGAAACGGCCTGCCGAACTGGGCGGAATTCGCGCTGGATGCCGATCCGATGGACCCGTCCGGCGCGGGGCTTCCGCGCGCGGTTCCGGGGCCGGAAGATGCGGTCGCTTTCCGCTTCACCCGCCGGGCCGGAATGACGGGCACCGCCACCGCGGCCTCCGCTGAGGACCTCGCTTACCGGGTCGTGCAGTCAACCGATCTCGAGAATTGGACCGAGCTTTCCGAAGCGGCGCTCGCCTCGGCGCCGGAGGTGGAGCCGGCAGCGGACGGCCAGACCGAGACCGTCACGCTCGTCCTGCCACGGGACCCCGCGAAGCCCGTGCGGTTCCTGCGGTTGGCGCTGGAGCGCAGCGCCGCCGACTGAAAGCGCGGCTGTTGATCGAATGCAGAGCGATGAATGATGAGTGCAGAATGGAAAAAGTCCTCGCGCTCCGCGCCGTCTGCGGGTGGGGAGTGATGAATGCGGCGTGATGAAGGGAAGAGGTGTTCCCTCTCCGCGCCTCTGCGTTCGTCACCCGCAGGTCAGCCGCGAATGCAAAGCCACTCCGAGATCCGACATCCCTTTCTCACTTCTCAGCGAGGGCGTCAGTCAATGGCGCCAAGTCATTCCACGGCAGGACCGTGGCCTGCCTGCGGTTCTGCCGGGCAGTGCCCCCGTACACCAACCAAGGTCGAGGTCGCGGCCGGGGAGGTTTTCCCGCCAATAGTCGAGCCCCTTGAAGAAGTCGGAGGCGATGGTTTCGCCGGACTTGACCTCGCCTGCCTGGAGTTTCATCGGACCGGTCTCGACGAGCGCGTCGACCTCCCGGCCCTACTTGTCGCGGAGAAAATGGAGCGAAGGGTGCCGCGCTTGGTTTGCGCCTTGAGCAGCTCGGTCATGACCCAGTTCCCGAAAAGCGAGCCGCGCTGGGGGTGGGCGGTGAGGTGTTCCGGCTTGCGGACGCCGAGGAGCCAGCCGGCGATTCCGGGATCGCAGAAGTAGAGTTTGGGTGTCTTGATCAAGCGCTTGGAAAGATTGGTGAACCAAGGCTGGAGGAGGAACACGAGGTGGCTGGCTAGGTCCCACTCCCGGCTGGGTTTCGCCGGTGCGGATGCGGATCGATCTTCACTCCGGGGAGAAAATCCACAGCCTGGCTTCCACCTCGGCCCCCACGAGCCCCGGGTGGCGGTCCATGTTCTTCCCGAAACGGGCCTTCAGGATTCCGGAAGATCGCTCCGCTCGCCGGGAGGCGGTTCCTTGGCGGGGTCGGGCGTCCTTTTCGCGAAGGTTCGTTTGCGGAGCACTTCACCTCCTGCGACGGCAGGCGGCCAGGACGCAGGAACCCGCGAGCAGAAGAACCGTCGCCGGCTCCGGCACGGGCGCGACCTCGATCGGTTGGCCGGCGTTGCCTTCGAAGGCCCACTCGTGGATCACTCCGGGCCCGGTGTTCGAGGGCGTGAAACGGAGCCAGCCGTAGTAAGGCTCCGGCTCGCTCCCGGTGACCCGGAAGGCGAAACCGAGATAACCGCTTTGCGAGGGCTGGAATTGGCCCGGATCCGTCCCCATGTGGGAGTCCGACCCGTTGGGCGACCCGGCGAAAAAGGAGCCCGGGCCCACGAAAGCGCCCACGGTGATATTGGCGACCTGACCGCCGCCGTCGGTGACGGGACGAAAGTAGTCGTCGGTGGCGATGCCGACGCCGCCGAAGAACAGGTTGATCGTCGGGGACGTGGGCCAATCGGCGGGTTCGCCGGAACCCGAAGCACCGGTCTCGATGTTGAGGTAAACCCCGTCGAAGTCGAAGGGGATGGCGATGTCCCGGGGACCGCTGTGGACGATCGCCGCCCTCGCGGACAGCATGGAGGCGAGGAGAAGCGGAATGGCGGATCGGATGTTCATGTCAAGCGGGCGGCGCGGAGGTGATTCAATCGAGCGGAAGGATGTGGAGCCGGTGGAAGCGCGCCTTTTTGCCATTCACGAAGAAGGGATAAGGCACCGACACCACCTGGTACAGCCCCTCCTCGGCGAGGACGGTGGGAGTGGCGCCGCTCGCCTGCCAGCCCGCGAGATCAGGGCTGAACTCGGGGGCGTAGCCGGGGGTCTCGGTGAAAGCGGGATTCAGGCGGATGAACAAGACGCGGAAGTCGACTCCCGTGCCGGAGGGTTCGAAGCGGAGGAGCGTCTGGCCGGTGGCGACGATCGTTCCGTTTCCTCCGAGATCACCGGCATACTCCAGCGGGGCCGGCCCGGTGGCGGGATCGCGAGGGTCGGTGCCGAAGGCGAACTCGACGAGGTTCACGGCCCCGTCCGAATCGGCGTCGGCGAACGGACCGCTGAGGTCCGCGTCCAGCAGCTCCTCCGGGGTGAAATGCTCCTGGTTCCAGTCCCCGACGGTCCGTTTGCGGACCGTGAGGGTGCCTCCCGAGGTGGTGAAATGGTAGTTGTCGGCCGACAAGGTGCCGGTCGTCACGGTGATGGGATAATCCCCGGGCGGACTGGTGGCGATCACGCCGGTGTCCAGTTCCGGCGCTCCGCCGAGAACCGAGAGGTCCTCGCCGTTGACGAAGCCCGTGATCGTGGCGGTCAGTTCCGGATTCGGGGAGCCGTAGGGACGGGTGATGTTGTCGGCGGTGACAAGGAGCGGGACGGTCGTCACGGCGAGGGTGCCCGTCGCCGAGCCTTGGTAATTGTCGTCGGAAATCGTGGCGACGACCTGATAGCTGCCGGCACCGGTGGGTGCGGCGGCCGAGCCATCGTAGGAGAACGTCACGGCGAGCCCCTCGGGGGAAGTGAGGGCCGAGATGGGATTTGGGCTGCCGTCGTAGGTCTGTTCCAGGTCGCCCAAGGTGACGCTGGCGGCGGCTTTGGCGATGTCGAGGACGAGCGTCCCGGTCCCGATGTTCCCGGCGGCATCGGTGGCACTGAGGGAAACGGTGAATTCCCCCGTTTCGGCGGGAGTGCCGGAAATGACGTCTCCCGATCGCGACAGACCGTCGGGCAAACCGGTCGCACCGAACTCGACGGCGTCACCCGAAGCGGTGATGGCGTAAGTGAAGGCGGCGCCGAAGGTACCGCCGCCGGCAGCCGCGCTGGTGATGACGGGCGGCGTGTTGTCGACCGTGACCGCCACGCTCGGTCCCGCGGCGGGCGCGGTGTTGCCGGCGGTGTCGGCCCCGGTCCCGGCCGCGATGGAGATTCCCAGGGTGCCGTCGCCGCTGATATCGCTCAGAGTGACGGTGCGGGTCGTCCCGGAGCCGGACACGGCCAGCGTGCCGGTCGCGGTCCCGGTGCTGCCGAGGGTCAGATCGCCGGCGGCGAGCGAGGCCGAAGCGAAATTGGCGTCCGCGTAGGTCACCTGCCAGGTGACCGGCCCCGATCGGGTGAGGGAGGCGGAGGGAGATCCGATCGCCAGCGTCGGGGCCGTCTTGTCGATCATGTAGGTCTGGCCGGCATAGGGCAGGCCGGTGCTTGGCGAAATCGACCACCCGGTGGTGTTGGCGACATTCAGTCCGAGCGTTCCGTCCCCGGTTCCGGTGGAGACCGGGATGTTCCAGGTGAGGCCGGAGTCGCCCGTCGTCGGCGTTCCGACCGAAGCTCCCGTGACCGTGGGTGAGAGCGAGAAATTGGCCGCGGTGACGCCGGTGACCTCGGTGTCGAACACGAGACTCCAGTTGACGGTGGCCGCGTTCGCCGGCGTGGCGTCGGCGCGTTCGAGCGAGACGATCTCCGCGCTGCGGGTATAGGCGGGATAGAGGGTCACGACCACATTGCTCATGGTCGAGGTGTAGGGACCGGAGGAATCCGTGAACGTGTCCCGGAACAGGAGATTGAGATCGTCGCCACCGAGGTAGGCCCTGGGCAGCACGCCGGACCATCGCAGCGTGGTGCTCGCGGAAGAGCTCAGAAAACCGGAATCCGCCTTCAGGAACGGCCGGTATTCGGTGGCGCCGCCGAGCGACATGCGCATCGTCTCCGACCAGGCGTCGGTGCCGTTGGTCGCGTTGAAGGTGCCGGCGACATGGACGTGGACGTACTCGGTGGCCGGCAGCGACGCGGTATCGAGCGGAATCGAAACGGCCGCGCCGCCTCCCGTGATCGTTCCCGAGGTGAGCGGACCGAAAACCCTCTTGGGCGAGGGCAAGGGATGGATCGTCACGACCACGTTGTTCAGTTGCGACGTGTAGGGACCGCTCGCGTCGTTGAAGGTGTCGAGGATCCGGATCGTGAGCGGATCACCGCCGATGTAGCCCGGGCTCAGCATGCCGGACCATTGCAGCTGGGTCGCTCCGGGCCCGGCGAGTGCCCCCAGATTGGCTCGGGAGGACGGGAAATGGACCGTTCCCCCGCCGTTGTTCAACTCCATCTGGATGGTCTGCGAATAAGCGTCGTTGGGCGAAGGTCCCGGTACGAAGTCCGCGGTCACCTTGAAAAGGAAATACTCGAGGTCGGGCAGGCCGGCGGTCGAAAACGAACGGGTGAAGGCGGCCCCGCCACCGGTGATCGGGCCGGTGTTGAAACTGGCGAAGGTGTGGGCGGGCTGGGGCGTGGCGTGGAGCGTGACGCTGACATCCTGGAGTTCCGAGGTATAGGGGCCGGAGGCGTCGTTGAAGGTGTCGGAAAAGCGGATCGTGAGCGGTGTGCCGCCGGCGTAGTCGGTGGGCAGGATTCCGGTCCAACGGAGGACGGTCGGCCCGGCGGCGCTGGTTCCCCCTCCGGTGAGCACGCCCATGGTCGCGCCCGAGAGCGGCCAGTAGCTGACACTTCCGTCCGCGTTGGTGAGCGCCATCCGGATGGTCTGGGAATACGCGTCGTTGGGCGACGGCCCCGGGACGAAGTTGGCGGTGACGCTGATGATGTTATAGTCCATCGCAGGCATCCCGGAGACATCGAGAGCGGTCGTGACCGCCGCGCCTCCGCCGGTAATCACGCCGGTGTCGAACTCGGGGAAGGTGACACTTTCGGCGGCGGCGGAGAAGGTCAGACCGACAGCGGCGACCAGGCGGAGAAAGAAGCGGCGGAGAAGGCGGAAGCGGGTCATGGGATGGGCCTGGGCGGATGGCGGCTACGGAACAGGGCCGACGGGCAAGCGCGCGGAAGGCGCCCGCGTCGTGGGAAGAGGCCCGAGATAACTCCATTTTGTTTGCGGTTGTTCAATTCTTTTTCTTCTTAAGCAAAAAACGGGTCGGTGCGGACGGAGGCCCCCCGGTCAAGCGGTTCCCCGTCTGGCCGAGGAGATAATGCTCGTCCTCGCGGGCCAACAGTGGACCCATGTTGTTGGTGCCGGTGAACGCGCCGGAGACGTTGGCGGAAATGTCCTCTCAGCCGCCCTGGGCGAGAACCGGAGTCAGCAACGCGGCGAAAAGCGGGAGCGGGAAAAGTGGCGTGAACCTCATCGGATGCGCCGAGCATCGGAAGGCAGATCGCTTGCCGGCATCCCCCGGCCAGGGGAAGAGGATCCACCTTGCGGCGAGACACGGGGCCACGAGGTGGCCGAAGGATCGCGGCCGGCAAGTTCGCGGCGGAAACTTCCGGAAACGCGTGCGGTTGCCGCGCCGGAGGTCAGTCCTCCTTGCCGGCCTCCTCCGCGGCCGTGCCGCCGAAGAAATCGGCCTCCAGTTCACGAAGGCGCGTCTCCAGCGCCCGCGATCGTGTGTCGCCGGCCTGGTGCAGCTCGATCGTCCGCCGGAACTTCTCGTGGACCTCCTCCTTGCGGCCCGGCGCCCAC
>CBFGTW010000127.1:0-12949 GCA_965651855.1 uncultured Verrucomicrobiales bacterium | reverse complement strand
TCTCGCGGCATTAGCCGATTGGGTGAGATTCTGAATTTGTCCACACTGCCTAGGGCATGCTAAACCGATCAGCCGGTTAGAGCTTCTTCCGCAGCTCGCGGGCGATGTGGTGGAAAGCGGCGGAAACCTTGCTGTTCTCCGGGGACGCGAGGGCGATCGGTTCGCCGGAGTCGCCGCGTTGGCCGGTTTTGACGTCGATCGGGATCTGGCCGAGCAGGGGGACGCGCAGTTCCTTCGCTTCGCGGACGCCGCCTTCCTTGCCGAAAAGATGATATCTTTTGCCGTCATCGGCCTCGAACCACGACATGTTTTCGATCAGGCCGAGGATGGGGACGTTCACCTTGGCGAACATGGAGACGGCCTTGCGCGCGTCGATGAGCGCGACTTCCTGGGGTGTGGTGACGATCACCGCACCATCGACGGCGACAGTCTGGACGATGGTGAGCTGGATGTCGCCGGTGCCGGGCGGGAGGTCGAGCACGAGGTAGTCGAGGTCTTCCCACGCCACCTGCCGGAGAAACTGCTGGGTGTAGCGGGTGGCCATCGGGCCGCGGACGATGACGGGGGAGCGGTCTTCCAAAAGGAAGCCCATCGACATGAGCTTCAGGCCGTGGGCGCGGATCGGGATGATCTCGTCCTGGTCGTTGGCCATCGGCCGCTCATGGGTGCCGAACATCTGGGCGACGGAGGGACCGTAGAGGTCGCAATCGCACAGGCCGACTTTGGCGCCGGTGGCGGCGAGGGCGACGGCGAGATTCGCGGCGACGGTGGATTTCCCCACGCCGCCCTTGCCCGAGGCCACGGCGATGATGCGTTTCACGCCGGGGATCGACGACTTTCCGGCGTCCGCGCCGCCGGCTGCCGCGGGCGCGTCCTTCACCTCGATTTGCACCTTCACCGTGCCGATGTCCGGCAGCGGGTCGAGCACCGCGTGGGCGTCGCGGAAGATCTGCTCGGGCACCTTTGGATCGCGCGTCTGGATCTCGATTTTCACCGTCGTCACGCCCGGCTCGCAGGTGACGTCCTTGACGAGACCGAACGAGACGATGTCCCGGGAAAACCCGGGGTAGCGGACGTGGCGGAGGGCTTCGCGGACGAAATCGGGAGTCATGGCCGCGGCAGTGTCGGACAATCACCCGTGGGTGCAACGGCGGATTCTCACACGTTGAACCGGAACTCGATGACGTCGCCATCCTTGACGACGTATTCCTTGCCTTCGATCCGGAGCTTGCCGGCTTCCTTGGCGGCGTTCTTGGAGCCGAGGGCGACGAGATCGTCGTAGTGGACGACCTCCGCGGCGATGAAGCCGCGCTCGAAGTCCGAGTGGATCACACCGGCGGCGGCCGGGGCCTTGTCGCCCGCGGTGATCGTCCACGCGCGGGTTTCCTGCACGCCGGTGGTGAGGTAGGTGCGCAGGCCGAGGAGGTGGTAGACGGCGCGAATCAAGCCGGAGACGCCGGAGTCGGAGACGCCCATGTCCGCGAGGAACTCGGCGGCTTCCTCGGGCGAGAGTTCGCTCAGTTCCTCCTCGATCCGGGCCGAAATCACCACCGATTCCGCGCCGCTGTGTTCCGCGGCGTACTGGCGGACGCGCGCCACCAGCGGGTGCGAGTCCGGGTTTTCCATCGCTCCGGACAGCTCGTCTTCGGAAACGTTGCAGGCGTAGATCGTGCGCTTCGAGGAGAGCAGGAAAAACTCGCGGACGACCGCCTGGTCCTCCTCGCTGAACTCGAGGGTCAGCGCCGGCTTTCCTTGGTCGAGATGCGGCAGGATGATGTCGATCAGCTCGACTTCCTTCTTCGACTCCTTGTCCCCGCCCTTGGCCTTTTTCTCGCGCGACTGCCGCCGCTTTTCGAGAGCCGCCATGTCGGCGAGGATCAGCTCGGAATTGATGATCTCGATGTCGCGCAGCGGGTCGACGGACCCGAGCTCATGGATGATGTCGTCGTTTTCGAAGCAGCGGACCACCTGCACGATCGCGTCCGTTTCGCGGATGTTGTGGAGGAACTGGTTGCCGAGTCCGGCGCCCTCCGACGCGCCCTTCACCAGGCCCGCGATGTCGACGAACTCGATGGCGGTCGGCACGATTTTCTGCGAGCCGGAGATTTTCGAGAGCACCGCGAGGCGCGGGTCCGGCACGGTGACGATGCCGACGTTCGGATCGATGGTGCAGAACGGGTAGTTCGCGGCCTCCGCCTTGCGGGTGCGGGTGACGGCGTTGAAAAGGGTCGATTTTCCGACGTTGGGGAGTCCTACGATTCCGGCCTTGAGCATGGCGGCCGGAGGGTGGGGGCGGAATCGCGCGCGAGACGAGGAATATTTTTCGGGAGCACTCGGCCGCCCCCCGGGGTCGACGTGCCGACGGCGGGTGTGGCTTTCCCTCATCCGCCGTCCGCTACTTCACCCGCATCTCCCGCCTTGTGGCGGGCGTCCACGGCTGCTGGTCTCTCCCACGATGATGAGAAACCCCTGCACCCGCCTTGTCGCACGCCTTGCCTGCTGCGCCGCCGTCCTGCCCGCCTCCGCCGAGGAGGGATGGCGCGAGCTGTTCAACGGCCGCGATCTCGAAGGCTGGACCGTCGTGCTCGAAAACCAGAAGCCCGGAGAGGATCCGGAGAGCCTCGCCCAGGTCCGCGACGGCGCGATCCACATGTATCCGGACGCCGACGGCGAGGCCAGGGTGCCCTTCGGCGTGATCGTCCACGACGACACCTTCTCGCGCTTCCACCTCACCTTCGAATACAAGTGGAACGGCCGCCGCTTCGCCCCGCGGAAGGACCAGCTCCGCGACGCCGGTCTGCTCTACCACTCGCACAACGTCGACAAGGTCTGGCCGGACAGCGTGGAATACCAGATCCAGGAGGGCGACACCGGCGACATCGTCCTCCTCAAGACCGGCGCGATCACCTGGATGCGGCCCGATCCCGCCACCGCTCCGGAAGGCCAGGGAGATCCCGGGATGTTGCCCGAGGAAGGTGGCGTGACCCGCGATTTCCGGAACACCGACTTCGCCTACGTCGGTCGCCTGCCGGAGCTGGACCACCTCGAGGACTGGACGCGGGTCGACGTCGTCGTCCATGCGGACGAGACCGCCGAGCACTTGGTGAACGGCGAGACCATCGCCCGTCTCGTGAATCTCGAGGACCGCCAGGGGAACCCGCTGCGCGAGGGAAAAATCGCGCTCCAGCTCGAGGCGGCGGAGATTCTCTACCGCGACGTCCGCATCCGCGAACTCCCCGAGCCGCTGCGGGCGGACCGCACCCTCGCCAGTGTCAGCGCTGTCCGCGACCAGCCGGCCCGGCCGGCGCGCATCGAGGTGAAAAACCCGCGCGATGAAGCCGCCGCCGTGAACGCGGAAATCATTGGCAAGGACGCCGACGCCTTCGAGCTGGTCGCCGCTCCGGAATCCATCGGGGCGGGGGAGTCCGCTGCTTACGAGGTCCGCTTCACGCCCACCCGCGGCGCGGACCGTTACAGCGCCGGCCTGCGCATCGGCGACGCGGGGAGCGGCGCCTTCGTCGTGCTCCAGGGCGTCGGCCTGGCGGCCTTCGAGGGTAAAAACGAGCCGCCACTCGAGCGGATCGTCCAGGCTCTTGGCGCACCCGTCGATGTCGGCGGCTCGCGGCTCGAGCTCGACACCCGGGCGGAAACCATCGGCGCCAGCCTCGCCGGCGGCCGCCTCCGCGCCGCGGATCCCGCCAAGAAGATTCGCATCACGCCCGTGGCCCGCTTTTCGCCTCCTGGCGTCACTCCCTTCGGCCTCGCCACTGGCAGCGGCTCGTCCGGGAAGCTCCATGAAGCCGGAAAACTCGCCGACAGCGGCGAGGTGGCCGACGCCCACCAAGCCCTCCATCCGCCGCTCGAAGGCGGCGAGGCCGCGGCGGAGATCGACGCTCCGGAAGGTTCGTTCGCCGTCTACATGAAGGCGCACCAATACACCTCCTTCACCGATCCGGAGATCGAGACGGAAGCCACCATCCGCCACACCGGCCGCATCTATCCGATCGCCGTCTTCGCCGGCCGCCCCATCGAGAACGCCGCTCTCGTCGGCTTCGAAGAAGCCGCCAATGGCGATTACCAGGACGCCGTTTTTCTCGTCGAAAACGTCGCGTGGGAAAGCACGGAGTGAGCGAGATGGGTGACTCGGCCGGGGCCGGAGATGCGCTCGAGCGGGATGCTCCGACAACGGACTGGAGCGAGACGCTCCAGCAACGGGGCGCTCCACCCGCAGGGAGGGTGTTCCGGTGAGACGCCACAACCACGGGGGGCGAGAGCGGCGGCTTGCCAGGTGGCGTGGCATGGCGACGATGGAGGCGATGGAGGCGATGCGCGACGTGATCCATGGCGCCCGCTTGGTTTCGCCGGGGCGGGAGATCCGGAACGGGGCCTTGGTGATCGAAGGCGGCCGGATCACCGAGGTGCTCGAGGACCCGGCGGCGCTGCCCGCGGCGGACCACCACCTCGATGCCGGCGGCCGGCTCCTGTTGCCGGGGTTCATCGACATCCACGCGCACGGGGCGCTCGGCGACGACGTCTGCGACGGAACGCCGGAAGCGATTTCGCGAATCGCGCGCGCGAAACTGGCGGAAGGCGTGACCACTTGGCTGCCGACGACCTTGACCCAGCCGGCGGACGCGCTCGCGGAGATTCTCGCGGCCTGCGCCGCCTATCTGGCCGAGCCGGAGTTTTGCCGCGTGCCGGGCGTGCATCTCGAGGGGCCGTTCATCGCGCGGGCCATGGCGGGCGCGCAGAACCCCGAGCACGTCCGGCCGCCGGATGTGGCGGAACTCAGGCGGCTCCACGGGATCTGCCCGATCCGCCTGCTCTCGCTCGCGCCGGAACTTCCCGGGGCCATGGATCTCATTCGGGCGGCGCGCGGGATGGGGATGACCGTTTCCGCCGCCCACACCGCCGCGACTTTCGGGGAAGTCACCGCCGCGGCGGATGCCGGGCTCACGCACCTCACCCACTTCGGCAACGCGATGACGCCGCTCCACCACCGGGCGCCGGGAGTGGTGGGAGCCGGCCTCGCGGACGAGCGCCTCCAGCTCGAGCTGATCGCCGACGGCGTGCACCTCGCGCCCGAGATGATCCGGCTTGTCTTCAAGCTCGTCGCGGGAGACCGCCTGATGTTGATCACCGATTCGATGGCCGCCTCGGGCATGTCCGACGGAACTCTCCGGCTTGGCGGACTCGATGTCACCGTCCGCGGGGGCGTCGCGCGGCTCGCCTCGAACGACGCGCTCGCGGGTTCGACGCTCGCGTTCCACCGCGGGTTGGCGAATGTCGTTGCGCTCACCGGCCTGCCGCTCGCCCGGCTCGTGGCCACCACGTCCTGGAACCAGGCGCGCTCTCTCGGCTTGGGCGGACTGGGAAAGCTCGAGCCCGGCTTCCTCGCGGACCTCGTGATTCTGGACGAGGACTTCTCCGTGTGGAAAACCTGGGTCGCCGGAGAGGAGCGGACCTGAGTTTCAATCCTTCTCCGCGTGCTTCCGGATCCGTTTCTCGAACGACTCCGGTTTGCACAAGACCCGCGGGTTGTTCGCCACGCGCGCGCATTTCCGGCAGAAAAAGGTGGCGTCCCGCGTCAGCCCGAAGAGCTCGGCGGCACGCTCCTTGATCTCGTGCTTCGACCAGTCGCAGAGGGTTTCGGCCATGGTTGCGGCCCACGCTCGACCTGCGTCCCCGCGGCGTCAAGGCCGCCGACCCGTCCTCCGGAACCGCCGATTTTCCGTCTTGCCCGGGGCCGCGATCCGCGCACCTTTGTGATGAGACCTCCCATCGAATTCATCATCCACTCCCATGAAACAGACGACCAAAACCTCGGCCAAGACCGATGACGCCGTGACCAAGGCCCTCTCGACGCTGCTCGCGGATTCCTATGCCTTGCTCGGCCAGACACATCTCGCGCACTGGAACGTGGAAGGCCCGGCGTTTTTCCAACTCCACGAGGCGTTCCAAAAGCAGTATGAGGAGCTCTTCGAAGCCATCGATGACATCGCGGAACGCATCCGCGCCCTCGATGTGCTCTCGCCCGGCGGGCTGAAGACTCTCGCAGGCCTGTCGTCGATCAGCGAGCTGCCGGTCGAGAAAATGCCGGCGAAGGACTTCGTCGCGCACCTCATCGAATGCCACGAGGCGGTGACCGAAAGTGCCCTTCAAGTCCGCAAGGTTTCCGAGGAAGCCGGCGATCTCGAGACGCAGGACCTCGCCATCGGCCGCCTCCAGACGCACCAGAAGACGCTCTGGATGCTGCGCTCGTTCCTGAAGAACCTCTGAAGCCTTCCGCTCGTTGCGGAAGATTCCAGCGGCCCGTGGCGCTCCGGCGTGCGGGCCGTTTTTTCGCGTTCCCGCGGGACGCGCGAAACCCTTGACCGCAGCGGGCGGGAGCTTTCACTTGCCTGACCATGAAGATGCGAATCGTGCTCCCGGCCCTCGCGCTGGCGTTTGCCCTGGATGCCGGCGCCCGGGAGGACGCGATCAAGGCCCTCTTGCTGACCGGCGGGGGATATCACGATTACGACAAACAAAAGACGATCCTCACCGAAGGGCTCGACAAGAGGCTGGATGTGGCATGGACCATCATCCACAAAGACGCCGCGGAGACCAAGGAACTGCTGAGCGAGTCCGGCTGGCACGAAGGCTTCGACGTGATCGTTTACAACATCTGCCACGCCGATGAAACGGACGCCGACTTCGTGAAAAGCGTCACCGAAGTGCATGAGGCCGGTCTCCCCGCGGTCGTGATCCACTGCACGCTCCACAGCTACCACTGGAAGACCAACAGCGACGATTGGGTCCGCTTTCTCGGCGTGACGTCGATGCGCCACGGCCGGCAGGCGCCGATCCACCTGGAAGCGGTGAAGGCGGACCACCCGATCCTCGAGGGGCTGCCGGAAAAGTGGACGACGCCAAACGGCGAGCTTTACCACATCGCGAAGGTTTGGCCCTCGGCCACCGTGCTTGCCGAAGGCTCGATCGACGGCAACGACGACCGCCACGCCGTCGTCTGGACCAACGAGTTCGGCAAGGCGCGGGTTTTCGGCACCAGTATCGGGCATCACAACGAAACGATGGCGGACGAGCGTTACCTGGATCTCGTCGCCCGCGGCCTGTTGTGGGCGACGGACCGGCTCGGAGCCGACGCCGCCCTGCGCGTGTGGACGAACCGCGACGGCCGGGAGATCGAGGCGCGGCTGGTGGAAGTGCTGCAAGACCGGATCGTCATCGAGAACAAGGACGGCAAACGCTTCACCATCGACCCGGCGACGCTCAGCGACGCGGACCAGCAGTTCGTGCGCGGGAGTGGTGCGGACTGAAGAGCGGGCCGGCGGCGATGCCGGTCCGCTGGCCGCGATCTGCTCGGGGGACAATCGGCGGCTTCCGCGTGGCGGGCCTTGCGCTCGGCACCGTGGTGATCCCGGAGCCGCTCGCGGCGTTGCTTTGCTTCGCCGGCTGCCACGCCGAGCTTCGTCGCCGCCGCTGAAGCCACCTGGGGAGTTTCTTCGAGTGCCTGATGCGAAACTTCCGGCCGCTGCGCCGTTACGGTTCCAGATTTCAATGAAGATTGTTGGATCGACCCTTCTCGTTCTCGCAGCGGCGCTCTCGCCGAGCGCCGCGGAAAGCCGCCAGCTGCCGCCGGACCGCGGCCCGGAGCTGGGCGCGGAGGTCTTGGAGACAGCGCGGTAGTCCGTCTCATCGCGGGCTCGCGTCCGCTGCCGATTGTGCGAGGTTGGCGGCAATGCACCGGGTCGCCGAAAACCTCTGGACGCTCCACTATCCGCTCAAGGTGCTCGGCACGAATCATGGGCGCACCACCACGGTGATCCGGCTGGAATCCGGGAAGCTTGTCCTGCATTCCATGGGCCCGTTCACCGAGGCGGACGTCGCGGCGATCCGCGAGGAGGGCGAGCCGGCATGGCTGGTGGAGGCGATGCTGCTGCACGATACGTTCGCCGCCGATGGCCGTCGGCCCTTTCCAACCTTGCCCTTCCTCGGGCCGCCGGGGTTTTCGGATGTGGTGAAATTTCCGGTCGGGCCGCTCCATCCGCCGCCGGGCGAGTGGCGGGACGAGATTGTCGTGATCCCGCTCGAGGGAATCCCGCGGCTGCGCGAGCACGTCGTCATCCACCGGCCTTCGCGCACGCTGATCGTGGCGGATCTAGTGTTCAACTTCAGCGCGGAAGAAGCTGGCTGGGACCGGTTTTTCCACCGGCATCTCGCCGGTATCCGCCGTTATCCGGGAACGAGCCGGGTGTTCCGCCTGTGCGTCAAGGATCGCGCCACTTTCCAGAGATCGGTGAGGAAGGTGCTCGACGAGGATTTCGACCGTATCATCCCGGGCCACGGGGAGATCCTGGAAACCGGGGGGAGGGGCCCGCTCGAACAAGCGTTGAAGGCCGCGCGGCTGATGTAGCGGGGCAGCCACTTCACGAGGTTGCGCGGTCGCCCGGCCGCGTCCAAGGTGGAGCCCATGGCCGCGCGAAGCGAGGAAGGAGAGGCTGCCGACTGGCCGGCGGTGGGCGAGTGGCCGTCGCTGGCGGACGCCTGGGAACACGCACTGGTGATCCTGGCAATGAACCTGGAATGCCGGGTGGATGACGCCGGCGGCCGGTATGCGGTGCGCGCCGATCCCGCGCACGGAGAGGCGATCCGCCGCGAACTCGAGCAATTCGAGGCCGAGGAAGCGGAACGCCGCGCGCCGGTGGAAGCGCGGGTCTTTCCCGCCGGACTCGAGCTGGCCGGCTTGTGGGTGCTTTCGCTCCTGGCGGTGTTTTATTGGCAGCTCCACGACCCGGAGCTGACGTCGAGGTTCGGTAACTCGAGCCGGGACGTGATCGGCTCCGGCGAGTGGTGGCGGCCGTTCACCGCGCTCTTCCTCCACGGCGACGTGGGCCACTTGCTCGGCAATGTTTTCATCGGCGGGATGTTCTGCCTGCTGGTCGCGCAGTCGATCGGTCCGTGGCTCGGATGGCTTCTGATTCTCGCCGGCGGCACGCTCGGCAACGCGCTCAACGCTTGGGTGCATTATCCCGAAATCTTCCGCTCGATCGGCGCCTCGACGGCCACCTTCGCCGCCGTCGGCATTCTCGCCGGCGCGGCCACCGTAAGGGCCTGGCGGCAGCATTCGGTCCGCGAGTTCAAGCCCTTGCTCGTGCCCGTGATGGTCGGCCTCACGATCCTCGCCATGTTCGGCACCGGCGGAGGAAATACCGACGTCGGCGCCCACATCACCGGCGTCGGGGCGGGCGTCGCCCTGGGCATGGGTGCGGGAATCCGCCGCTGAGAAATTAAAAATTAAATCTTGCCGACGATGCAAATCGAGGGCAATGCTCGGCTCGATTTGGGACATACCTCATCGGACGATCTGAAATCCGCGGCGCCAGGGTTCCAAATTTGTGATTAGTCAAGGCGCCTTTTGAATCGAAGAAATGGACATTTATGTGGGCAATTTGCCCTATTCCGCGAACGAAGAAGACATCAGCGCTCTCTTCGCCTCCCATGGCCCGGTGGAACGGGTGAAGATCATCACCGATCGCGACACCGGACAATCCAAGGGCTTCGCCTTTGTCACCCTGGGTGATCCGTCGCAATTGCAACCGGCGATCGAGGCCCTCAACGGCTTCGACTACAACGGCCGGCCCCTGCGCGTGAACGCTTCCGAACCTCGTCCGGCCCGCCCCAGCGGCGGTGGCTATGGCGGCGGTGGTTACAACAAGGGCGGCGGTGGCGGCTACAACAAGGGCGGCTACAACAAAGGCGGCGGCGGTGGTCAACGCGGCGGCCGCTGGTAAACGTCCTATCATCTTTTGCTCGGACACGGACGTCCGGCTTCCTTGCGAAGCCGGACGTTTTCTTTTGCGGTATTGAGGACGAGCTTTGTCAATTGACCTTCATCTCGCGAAGATAGGAAAAGTAGGTGCGGCGCGCGACGGAAGTTGGGCCGGATTCGCCCCTTTTTCCTGGCATCTCGCCGGGCTCAACCGCCGGGGATTGGCAGCGGATCCCGGGTCCACCGGTGACAAAAGCGGGCATTCCCCGGCATTGCGCCCGGGGGGCCGTTGTTGTAGCGGTATTGCCAGCCCGTCCGTTGCACTCGCTTGAGTGAAATAACCCACATCCTGCGGCTTTCCGGAGCCGGAAGCCGTCCGCGCGCCGGCAATCTCCTGCCGCTCGTCTATGACGAGCTGCGCAGCCTTGCCGCGCGGAAGCTCGCGAAAGAACGCCCCGGCCACACGCTGCAGGCCACGGCGCTGGTGCACGAAGCGTGGCTCAGGCTGGGAGGCGACGAATCGCAGGGCTGGAACGACCGCGCCCACTTTTTCCGGACCGCCGCCCAGGCGATGCGGCGCATTCTCGTGGACCGCGCGCGCGAGAAATCGGCGCAGAAGCGCGGCGGAGGCATGCTGCTCGTGGAGAATCTCGGAGGATTGCCTGTCGCCGCGGTCGATCAGGACGAGCGGATACTCCTGGTCGACGAAGCGCTCGACAGACTGGAACGCGAGGACCCGGACAGCGCCCGCGTGGTCTCGTTGAAATTCTTCGGCGGCCTCACCAACCGCGAGGTCGCCGCGATGGACGGCGTCACCGAACGCACGATCGAACGCCAGTGGGCCTACGCGAAGGCCCGGCTCTTCCGGATGATCCAGGATGAAAGTTGAAACGGCCGCCACCGAGGCAAGCGGGCGGTCCAAGCCGCCGCTTGAGAAGCTGCTATTCGATGCGGCATCCGCCTTGGGTTCCGCCGCGGAACGGGAACGCTTCCTGGATTTCTGCAGCCGCGGAGATCCGGAGAGGGTGGCCACGGTGCGCGATCTCCTCGGGGTCGTGTCCGAGGCGGACGATTTCTTCGAGTTCGAGCCGCAGGTCGACGGCTTGCTGGTCCAGGAGTCGGACCAGGAAGGGCTGGGCGTCGGGATTGGGCGGTACCGCTTGGTCGAACGGCTGGGAGCGGGCGGGTGCGGCGTCGTTTACCTCGCCGAGCAACAAAAGCCGGTGCGGCGGAAGGTGGCGCTCAAGATCATCCGGTTGGGACTGGAAGCGCCCGAGGTGCTGGCGCGCTTCGAGGCGGAAAGCCAAGCGCTCGCCTCGATGACCCACCCGAACATCGCGCGGGTGCTCGACGCCGGCCGCACGCCGAACGGCCGGCCGTACTTCGCGATGGAGTTGGTCGACGGTGAGCGCATCACCGACTATTGCGACGGCCGCGGGATGGGAATCCAGCAACGGCTGGAGCTGTTCGCCAGCGTCTGTGGCGCTATCCAGCACGCCCATCAGCGCGGGGTGGTGCACCGCGATATCAAGCCGGCCAACATCCTCGTGGAGACCCACGGCGCGGTGCCGGTGCCAAAGGTCATCGACTTCGGCTTGGCTGCCGAGACCGGCAAGCCCGAAGGCGGGGAGAAGGCGGGCGTCATGGGCACGCCGGCCTACATGAGTCCGGAACAAATCCTGGGTGAGGCGCCGGTGGACACGCGCAGCGACATCTACAGCCTCGGCATCCTGCTCGCCGAGCTCCTGGCCGGTCCGCCGCGGCATGTGCCCGAGGGCATTTTCGAACGAGGCCGGGACGCGGCACGGCGGAAGCTGGCGGAAATCCGCCCGGTCCTGCCCTCCGCCGCCTTGCAGACCTTGCCGGCCGCCGAACGCGAGGCGGTTCTCGCCGCCCGCGGGGTTTCCTTCGAGCGGCTGTTGAAATGGTGCGCCGGCGAGCTCGACTGGATCGTCCGAAAAGCGATCGCGCCGGACCCGGCCGACCGTTACGCCAGCGTCCACGGCATCGCGGCGGATGTGTCGCGTTGGCTCGGCGGCGAACCGGTGGCGGCCCGGCCGCAGACGCGGCGTTACCGGTTCGCGAAACTCGTCAGCCGCAATCGGCTGGTCTTCGGCGCGGTGACCCTGGCGGTGCTCGGGCTGCTCGGCGGCACCGGCATCGCCACCGTCCTCTTTCTCCGCGAGAAGGCCGCCCGCGCCCAGGCCGAACTGGCACGCGCCGCCGAGGCGGAGTTGCGCGAGCGGTCGGAAAACCGCGTTCGTCTCTCGGAAGCGGCGGTCCGCATCCGTTACGGAGACTTCGAGGGAGCGGACGCCTTGGTCTCGGGCATTCCCGTGGAGCACACGCCGCCCTCGCTCGAGGCGGTCGATGTTTTCAGCAAGCTGGCCGAGTGGCATCTCTTCGCCGGCAGGAGAGAGCAAGTCGACAGCCGCTTCCTGGCGATGACCCACGCCCTGGCCAGCGTCGACAAGACTGACAACGACTCCGTCTCGAACCAGCTTCTGCCGGCCGCGACGGGCGTTTGCCTGTCGGGAGACGCCGATCGCTACCGTTGGTTCCAGCGGACGGTCACCGAACGTTTCGCGGGGACGCGCAACCCGCTGGTGGCCGAGCAGATTCTCAAGGCCTCCCTGCTCAAGCCAGCTGGCGACGGAATCCTCGAGCGCTTGCGACCTTTGGCGGCCCGCGTCGAGGCCGGCTTGGAAGATGCCGGGAGCCGGACCGCCCGGGACGCGGACCTGCGGGCGTGGAGCTGCTTTTCAATCGCCTTGATGAATTACCGCGACGGCAGGAATGACGAGGCCGTCGCCTGGGCGATGCGCAGCCTTTCCCATCGCGGCCTCAATCCCACCTGCGGCATCTCCGCGAAGATCCTCCTCGGGCTGGTCGAGATGCGGAAGGGGCGCCGCGATGTTGCCGCTGGTTTCCTGCGCAGTGCCGTGACCGACGCCGGCGACCGGCTCGTCGCCGAGCCGTCCGACAAGGGCTGGACCGAGACGGGGTTCTGGTTCGACTGGGTGAACGTGCGGCTGCTTCTCGAGGAAGCGGGCTGGCCTGTGGAGCCGGGGTAAGGGCGCCGGACACCGGGCGTTCCGGCAGCCCCGGGAAGCACGTCGGCACGACTTGGCATTGGCTACAACGAGAATTGGAACAACGGGCATCGGCTGCAACGGG